>JBBQPO010000166.1:0-13564 GCA_038217285.1 Chthonomonadales bacterium | reverse complement strand
CGTTGGAGAGGTCTTGCTCAAAGAGAGCGGCGGCTTCGTAACGCTTCTGTTGGATCTGTTTTCGGGTAAGAATTAAGGTGTTCATACTCACAATACGCAAACCTGGGCGGTTCGTTGCTAGATCACCTGAAGGTCAATAGTCTGGAAATGGCGTACCGTATCTGCGACGTGTAGGCGGTAAAAGGAACGTGGAGGGCTCATCATGCCAACATGCAAACGAGCGGAAGATGCGTCTTTAGATTCGCCCTCCGTTCCACTGGAATGGGCAGGAACTGCGAGTGGCTGTTCCAGCTATGGGACTGCGGCCATTGCTCGGTACAGCCTTACTGGAGGGCAAAGACCGCGATCCCTGGTTATGGTACAATGGTTGTACTAAGCGGCCATCCGCTGAAGGTTCGTAATTTCTACGAGGCCAGCGAGATCAGCACGCGCGAAATTTCTACGAGCGTTGACCGGACGGCTACTTAGCGAATAACAGGAGACATGCCGATGGACAGGCGACAGACGGCTCACTTCCGAGTGACCGCAGGCAGTGAGCAGGACTTCGGTGCAACGCCGCAGGAAGCGCTCAATGCGCTGATGACACGACTGGCAGACAACGCCCCTACCCCTATCGTTATACTGCCGTATAATCAGGGCGATGTGTTCTTTACCCAGGCACAGCAAGACCGACTTCAGGAACTGAAAGGCCGAAGAGAGTCACTCACCGAAGTCGAACGGCAGGAGTGGGAACGCCTCGTTGAAGCCTCATTTGATGCGACGATTAGCCGCACGCAGGTTCTTCCTATTGTGAAGTCGTGAATCCCCTCTATCCGACAGTTGCGGAACGTGCCGAAAACCGGTGCGAATATTGCCGCGCTCCCGAACAGGTGTTCAACTTTAGCTTTGAAGTAGAACACATACTGCCACGATCTTCAGGTGGCGGTTCGGAGGCGGATAACATCGCGCTTGCCTGCGAATCCTGCAACTTACATAAGGCAAGTACCAGGGAAGCCTGGGATGAAGTCGATGCACGTTCTGTGCCGCTCTTCCATCCACGCCAGGATCGCTGGGAAGCGCATTTCCGGTATGATTCTGCTTCCGCTCATGTTGTTGGCCTGACCGCAACAGGTCGTGTGACGGTCATGTGTCTTAAGCTAAATTCTGATTTTCAGCTCAGGGCGCGTCGTCACTGGTTACACCTCAACCTCTATCCATAATCAGTCATGCAGATCATGGAGGACGACGTGATCCGCATTCTGCGCAACAATATCCAGCATCTCGGCCATTTCCACGCCGCAGGCTATCCCTGTGCTTTTAGCGCACAGGCAAATCGTACCGAGCTAACCATTCACCGGTAGGATTGAGCCGTCCGGCGCGTAGAAGATCTCGCTTACCTTGACGCAGCGGAGATGGTTCTCTCCGCCGGAGAGCGAGGCGTCATGATAGAAGAGGTACCATCTCCCCCGAAACTCCACGATAGAGTGATGCGTCGTCCATCCTATTACCGGTTCGAGGATACGGCCACGATAGGTAAACGGGCCGAGCGGGCTGTCGCCTATCGCATAGACCAGGAAGTGCGTGTCTCCGGTGGAGTAGGAGAAGTAGTAGAGGTCCCCGCGTCGATGGACCCACGCTGCCTCGAAGAAACGGCGATCGTGGTCGCTCGCCTTTAAGGGCGTTCCGTCTTCGTCCAGCAGAGTCACCTCCCGAACGCCGCCTATAAAGGAGCGCATATCGTTGCTGAGGCGCCCGACGCGCGGCATGAGCGCTGGCCCCTCTCCGGCAGGCTCCTGTCCGGTCGGATCGAACTGCCCCGCTTGCCAGCACTGAAGCTGTCCCCCCCAGATCCCTCCGAAATAGAGGTAGCCCTGGCCGTTTTCGTCCACAAAGCTGCACGGATCGATGCTGTAACTTCCGGCAACCGGCTCCGGCTCTGGCGTGAACGGCCCCTCGGGAACAGGACTGACGGCGACTCCGATGCGAAAGAGTCCCGCGTGGTCACGCGCCGGGAAGTAGAGATAGTAGCTTCCGTCTTTCGCGGCGGCATCAGGCGCCCAGAGTTGTCTCGATGCCCAGGGAATCTGCTCCAGGGCAAGCGCGACCCCATGATCGGTCACATGGCCCTCGATGGCGTCCAAAGAGAACACATGATAGTCCGTCATGTCGTACTGATCGCCGTTATCGTTCGCCGGAATGTCGGTCTCGCGATCGTGAGACGGATAGAGGTAGAGGCGCCCCCCGAAGACGTGCACAGAGGGATCGGCGGTATAGAGATGCGTGATTAAGGGCGTTGCCGTCATAGATCCTCCTCCTCCTCGCAGCCGGTCCTTGCGCCGACGCGGCCACAATCGACACTACCCGCGCCTTCTGGAAACATACAGTCTTACCCCTTGACGGCTCCCGCTGTGAGCCCCGCCACGAACTCTTTTTGCAGTAGGAGAAACAGAATGACCACCGGCAGCACGCTGATCAGTGTGCCGGCCATCAGCATGCCGTACTCTTGATTGTAGAGGCCGATCATCTGGCTCAAGGCGATGGGCAGTGTGAACAGGTCACGGTTGTGCAGAATGATCTGCGGCCACAGGAAGCTGTTCCAGGTGCCCATGAAGCTGATCAGGCAAAAGGCGCCGATCATGGGCCGGGAAACGGGCATCACAATATCCCGGTAGATCTGGAACTCCGAGCAGCCGTCGATGCGGGCCGCCTGCAGCAGTTCGTCGGGTATGGCCTGGATGGACTGCCGGAACAGGAAGATACCGAACACGCTGACGGCGCCGGGAATGATCAAGCCCAGATAGCTATCCACCAGGCCCAGCCGATGCAGCAGTTCGAAAAGCGGCGCCATGGTCAACTGTCCGGGGATCATCAGCGTCGCGAGCATCAGGACGGTGAGCAGCTTTTTGCCCTTGAATTCGTACTTCGCCAGCGCAAAACCGGCAAGCGACGAGAAGAACAACTGCACGATAACGGTCGTGCTGGCGAGGAAGAGACTGTTCAGCAAGTTGTGCTGAAACACATCCGTCTTCTGGAACAGGTCCACATAGTTCTGCACGCTCACGGTCGGGGCAAAGAAAGTGTAGTGGAACTGGTCGTTGCTGCCTTTGGTCGTCGCCGCGATCAGCCAGACGAGCGGCGTCAGCACGATCGCCGCCAGCGCTATCAACAGCACCTGAGTCGCGACGCGACCGATCGTGGATCCGGTTTTCGGGTTCAAGAGGCCTCTCCTTTATAGACGCCGGTCATGCGCAACTGGAACAGACTGAGAACGAGCACGCCCAGCGCGAGCGACCATCCGATCGCGCTGGCCAGACCGAGATCTCCCGTGACAAATCCGTGCTGATAGAGATACATCACGATCGTGAGGCCCGCATTCTTCGGACCCGCCGAGTTGTTCAGCATCAGATAGGGCAGCTCGTAGAGCTGGAACGAACCGATGGTCGCGGTGACCAGAACGAATACCGCCACCGGCTTGATGCCCGGAACGGTCACCGCCCGGAACTGATGCCAGGCGTTGGCTCCATCCACGCGGGCGGCCTCGTAGAGTTCCTGATCTACCGACTGGAGCGCCGCCAGAAAATAGATCATGTTGAAGCCCACATACATCCACAGCGAGGCCAGTACGATCGCGGGCATGACGAGATTCGGGTTCTGCAGCCACTTCGTATCCAGCGGCACCAGGCGGGGCAGAAGGGGATGGAGGGCGCGGTTCACCAGGCCGTATTGCGGCACGTAGAGGATGCCGAACAGCACCGCCACAAAGGCCTGCCCCATCAGGTTCGGAGAGAAGAACGCCATTCGCAGCAGACCACGCGCTTTGATCCATTTCTGGGAGAGCAGCATGGCCAGTCCCAGCGCCAGGGGCAACTGTAGGAACACCGACCAGAACGCGTAGACGAGGGTGTTCCAGACAGCCGTGCGGAAGTCGGCGTCCCCAAACAGGAACTGGTAGTTGCTCAGGCCCACAAACACATGACTTTTCGGGCCGTTCGTGGCGTAGAGCGAAAGCCGCAGGCTCTGGAGAATGGGGTAGAAGCCGAAAACCAGGAACGTGATCAAGAAGGGCGAGATAAACAGATAGGGCGCGAGCTTATGCTGCCGTCGGAACGAGCGTGATTTTTCGGAAGCGGGCTTCTTCATGTGTGATCTTGTACCGGTTCAGAAGAGGGTGGACACTGGACTGTCCACAATGGATGGTCCAAAAGGAACTGTCCACGAGGGATGGATTTGCGTTTAGTACGGGTTGCGGGCGATTAGCTTGCGCACATCGTCGGCGTTCTCCTTCAGGGTCGCGCGTACGAAGGGCGTCAGGTCGCGATCCGGATGGGCGTTGTACTCCTGCACACAGGAGACCAACGCGGCGCCCAGTTTCGCCTTTGCGGTCTGTATAAAGGGGCTGCTGTACTGGAACGGCACGCTGGGCGCCAGACGCGCGTAGGTGTCTCCCAACGGCTGATTGCTGTAGTAGGGATTCGGCTCGTGGAAGGCGGGCTGGTCCCAGGCTTCCTGCATAGCGGGCAGGATATTGGTCTGGCGAAACCGCTCGGCCAACTGAGGCTTATCCAGGTACAGGTGCATCGCCATCTGCCACGCAAGATCCTGATTTTTGCAGCGTTTGGTGATCCCGAGCATGGTGCCGCCCCAGGTGCTCGTGCGCGCTCCTCCGGGAGTTACGGCCGGGAGCGGCATCAGGGCCATCTTGCCCGCGACGCGCGGAATGTCCTTTTCGAAACTCTTGGAGCGCCAGTCCGGGGCGACGAGAAACAGCACATACCCGTCTTCTACCGCCTTGGTGAGGACCTGCCCGCCGCCGAGGCTGTTGCCGATCCGGTGTGGGCCGGCGACGAGGGGAACATACCAGCACAGCGTCTGCACGGCGACATCGTTATCGAAGATGCATTTGCCCTGCGGATCGAAATAGCCGCCACCACGCTGGAAGAGACAGGTCTCCACATTGTCTGTGCTGCTGTCGGAGAGATCGATCATGTACCGCTCGTTGAGCTTCGTCAGTTGGTGGCCGACACGGATAAAGTCGTCCCATGTCTGAATCTTGCTGACATCGACGCCCGCGGCTTCCACCAGGTCACGACGGTAGGCGAGCTGAACCGGATGCACGTCGTGCGGCAGCCCGAAGATGCGGCCACGGCTCGTGTAGGGCGCAAAGCGGGCGTGGACCATCTTGTCCCAGAGGCCGGTCTGATGGATGCGGTCGGTCAGATCCGCGAAGCCGACATCCTTCAGCGGGCCGCGAAAGAACGTACCCGACGAACTGATTTCGATCTCGACCATATCCGGCACATCCAGGTCCGCCAGAAACGAGTTCTGCAGCCGCGCCGCGAGACCATCGTTCGATACAAGCTGCATGTCCACCTGAACGCCCGGATGCGCCGCCTCGAAGGCCGGCAGCGCCTTCCGATAGGCCTCGTAGTGTGCTTTGGCGAAAACCCAGAACGTGAGTTTCTGCGTGCCGGGCGGCGTCCGTCTGCTCGCCGCCATCTTTGCGTTCCAGCCGATCCAACTGCCGGAAAGGAGCGAGAGGATCAGGAAGCTCAGGGCCGCTTTGCCATAAGGGAAGAATCGCATCGCACTCTCCATAACGACGAATAGCACTCCAAACATTTGTGGCAGGAAGCATGTACGGTCACTGTGGACGCCCCTACGCTATTTCGTATTAGCAACAGTATACCCTCTTCCTCAGAATTCCATGCTCGAAAGGGATGAAATCAAGGGATGATGTTGACATCGCCCTGTGGAATACTGTATAGTGTGCTACGTCGTGGTAGCATAGTGCTGTTTCGTAATAGCAAAGTGTATGGCGACTCTGTGTGGAAGAAAGGTCTCTTCTCATGAAGACTTCTCGCTCAGCCCGCAACGTATCTCTCGGCTCCTTCACGGCACTGCTCATGGCCACGGGCGCTACGGCGCAGGTCGCCAATGCCCCGACCTTGAAGGACGCCTACAAACACCACTTTCAGATCGGCGTGGCCATCAATCGCACCGTGGCCACCGGGGAAGCCGGCGGCAATCGGACCCCGGAGATGGTTCAGAAAGATATTGCTCTGACAAAAGAGCAGTTCAACCAGATCTCCCCGGAAAACGACTTGAAATGGGAGAGCATTCATCCGCGTGAGGGGGCGGACGGCTATAATTTCGGCCCGGCGGATGCCTACGTGGAATTTGGCCGCAAGAACCATATGCTGATCGTAGGGCATACGCTCGTCTGGCATGGACAGACCCCGCGCTGGGTGTTCGCCGGAACGACTCCGCCGACAGATGCGGCCAAAACTCCTCCCCAGACGCCGCCTCCCCCCGGCAACAGGTCGGGAGCAAATCCGGGAGGAGCCCGGTCTGGCCGCGGATTCGGCGGTTTCGATATAAATGGGCCGCACGCAACCCGCGAGGAGCTGCTGCAGAGGATGCGCGAGCACATTCATACAGTCGTCGGTCGATACAAAGGCAAGATTAAGGTTTGGGACGTGGTCAACGAGGCTCTCTCCGACGGTGGCCCGAACATCCTGCGGACTTCGCCCTGGGAACAGATCATCGGGCCGGACTTTATCGCCAAAGCCTTTGAATATGCCCACGAAGCCGATCCGAGCGCGATCCTCCGCTATAACGACTACAGCCTGGAAAACCCGGCGAAACGCCAGAAACTCATCACCCTGATCAAGGAGTTGCTGGCCAAAAAAGTCCCGGTGATGGCCATCGGCACGCAAACCCATGTCAGTGTATCCTCCCCCACGTTTGAAGAGGAGGAGAGAGCGCTGACGGAGCTGGAAACGTTGGGTCTGCCCATTCACGTCACGGAACTCGACGTGAACGGCGCGCAGGGCGGCCAGCGCAATAACGGCGCGGATATTGCCAATAATGCGACGACCACCCAGGGCGGTCTGGTGGACGACGCCAATCAGCGCCTCGCCGATCAGTATGCTAATCTCTTCCAGGTGTTCCGCAAACACAAATCGGTGAAAGTCGTCACCCTGTGGGGTATCAACGACGGTGTCTCCTGGCGTGCGAACGGCAAACCGCTGCTGTTTGACGGCAACGATCAGCCCAAACCAGCCTTTTATGCAATAATCCGAGTCGCCAGTAGCAAAGCGCCCGCCTCGAAATAGCGCTTCGATCCGCCGGGGCATTTCAATGTGCGAGTCACCACGGAAACCGGAAAGCCTATGTCCGAGGAACACAAAAACAAAAGACTGGCTTCCGTGCGTACGGCCCATCCGACGATCGCGACGATTGCCGCCCAGATGGGACTGTCGCGGGCAACGATCACGCATGTCCTGAACGGCCGCGCGACAGAGCAGCGTATCAAGCCCGAGACCCAGGAGCGCGTTCTGAAGGTCGCGCATGAGCTTGGTTATCGCGCCAACGCCGCTGCGCGTGCCGTCCGAGCTGGCCGATTTGGAAATATCGCGCTAGTCCAGTCGCTGTACGGGCAGTATCTGCCTGACGAACTGCTGCGCGGATTGGCGACAGCGATCGCGTCCCAGGATATCCGCTTCGTATTGACCCAGGTGCCCGACAGGATGATCAACGACGAAACGTACCTGCCCCATACGATGCGCGAACTCTCCGCCGATGGTGTGATCATCAATCGGCATCTCGGCTTTTCCGAACCCTATCTTGCCCACATTCACCGATTGGGCATCCCCGCGATTTTTCTGAATGTAAAGCAGGAGTTCGACTGCGTTCACCCGGACGATTGGAATGGCGGCCGGATCGCCACCGAACTCCTTTTGCGACTGCGACACGAGCGCATCGCCTATATCGACACCGATGAGCCGGAAAACAGGCACTACAGCAGGCACGATCGCCGCGCGGGCTACGCGCAGGCGATGCAGGACGCAGGCCAGACGCCGCAGATCTCGCTGCTCCCGGAAGCCAGTCCGCTGCCGGGCAGGCCGGGCGCCGATTCGCGCATAGAAGCGGCGCGAATTCTGTTGACACAGGAAAACAGACCGACTGCTATCCTCGCCTACGAGATCGCCGAGACGATGGCCGTAGTGCATGCCGCCCATATCCTGGGAATGCGTATTCCGCAAGATCTCTCGATCGTTCAGTTCCACCACCGGATCGATCTGCGCTATTTTATCCCGATCCAGACCGTCAGCAATGCGATGACCGAGGTGGGAACCGCAGCGGTCGAGATGCTGCTCGAAAAGATCGACCATCCCCAAACGCCGCTGCCGACCAGAGTGGTTCCCGTGAAAATGCTGGAGGGGGCCACCTGCCTGCCTCTCCGCACCTCGTAAGAAGAGAGGTCCCGCTCGTCTTGGGATCAAACCGTGCGCCTCAACGAAAAGGAGTTTCGACCATGCGTGTTGTCATCTTCCTGATAGCGCTGTTGTCGCTGGCCAGCGTAGGCCAGAGCCAGACGCCGCCAAAAGCGATCACAGAGAGTGTGCCAGCGCCCACCAATATCGGAGGCGCGCAGTATCCGCGTGTCACGCCGGATCTGCGGGTGATCTTCCGCGTCAAGGCGCCCGACGCGCAGAAGATCGAGTTCAACCTCGGCAAGCCCTACACCGCTGAGAAGGACGCAGAGGGTTTTTGGACCGCCACGACGGATCCCCAGGTGCCAGGCTTCCACTACTACTGGCTCGTGATCGGCGGCGTTCAGGTCAACGATCCTGGGAGCGAGACGTTCTACGGATATGGCAAACAGACGAGCGGAATCGAAGTGCCGGAGAAAGACGGAGACTACTACCTCCCGAAAGACGTTCCGCATGGCGACGTGCGTGAGCGTTGGTACCACTCCGATACGACCCAGACATGGCGGCGGGTCTATGTCTACGCGCCTCCCGGCTACGACACACAGCGCGAGGCCCATTATCCTGTCCTTTACCTCCAGCACGGTTCCGGCGAGGACGAGCGCGGGTGGTCGAGTCAGGGGCATGTCGGATTCATCATGGACAACCTCATCGCCGAGAAGAAGGCCGTTCCCATGCTGGTAGTGATGGAGCGGGGATATGCTACCAAATCGGGTGCTGCACAAGCGGCTCCGGGGGGGGCAGGGGGAGGCCGACCGGACTTCGTCCAGGCATTCGACGACGTGGTCAGCAAAGATTTAGTGCCGTACATCGATGCGAATTTCCGGACCCTGTCTGATCGGGAGCATCGGGCCTTGGCTGGCCTCTCCATGGGAGGCTTCCAGGCCTATGCCATCGGGTTGAATCACCTGGATCTCTTCGCTTCCATCGGCGGCTTCAGCGGCGCTGGGGGCGGATTCAGCGGCGGCGCCTTCGATCCAAAGACAGCGAACAAAGGTGTGATGGCAAACGCGGACGCATTTAACCAGCGAATGCGTCTGCTGTTTTTGAGCATCGGCACCGCCGAACCCCAGAGGATGCAGGACAGCGTTCGAGGCTATCACGACGCCTTAACCAAAGCTGGCATCAAAACGGCATTCTATGAATCGCCCGGCACTTCGCACGAGTGGCTGACCTGGAGGCGCAGTCTGCACGAGTTCGCGCCACTGCTTTTCCAGGGGCAGGGAGCCGGTCAGGCTGCCGGAAACCAGCCGCCGCGCCGCCCCGGCGGCGGCGGACCTATTGTGCTGAACCCGGACGACG
Source organism: Chthonomonadales bacterium (assembly GCA_038217285.1). Classification (GTDB taxonomy): domain Bacteria; phylum Armatimonadota; class Chthonomonadetes; order Chthonomonadales; family Chthonomonadaceae; genus JANXLO01. The sequence continues at coordinate 4,010 of JBBQPO010000166.1, read as the reverse complement.
TGCAGGCGTATCCGGAGCCTCCGGCCGACATCATCTCTGACCGCGCGGAGATCCCACACGGCAAGCTGGAGATGGTCGAATACGACTCCAAATCTGTGGGAACGCGCCGCAAGATGCAGGTCTATACGCCGCCTGGCTACTCCCCGGACAAGAAGTACCCGGTTCTCTATCTGCTGCACGGTATCGGTGGCGATGAAACGGAGTGGCAGCGTTTCGCGAAGCCCAACCTTCTTCTGGACAATCTGCTTGCGGACGGAAAAGCCGTTCCGATGATCCTCGTAATGCCCAATGGACGTGCTCAGAAGAACGACCGCGCGGAAGGCAACGTCTATGCCACGGCGCCAGCATTCGCCGCTTTCGAGCAGGATTTGCTCAACGATGTCATCCCCACCATAGAGATGCGTTACTCCGTAGCGGCAGACCGCGAGCACCGTGGGATCGCAGGGCTGTCGATGGGCGGCGGCCAGTCGTTGAATTTCGGGCTGGGGCATCTCGACACGTTTGCCTGGGTGGGCGGGTTCTCCTCGGCTCCGAATACAAAGGCTCCCGAACAACTTGTCGCGGATCCCGCAGCGGCACGCGAAAAGCTAAAACTGCTCTGGCTCTCCGTCGGCAATAAAGATGGCCTCATCCGTCTCAGTCAGGGAGTACACGCCTATCTCAAGAAGGAGAACATTCCGCACGTCTGGAATGTGGACAGCCACGCCCACGATCCTACGGAGTGGAAAAACAACCTGTACTACTTCCTTCAGAAGGTTTTCCGGTAAAAAAATGAACAGACTAACATCCACAACAGCGCGCATCGCACTTCTCGCGGCTCTCAGCAGCCTGCCGATGCAAGGAATACGAGCCGATGTCAAGGCGAATCTAGACATCGATCTGAGTAAGCATGGCCCGGTTATCCCGCCTACTTTCGGTGGACTGATGACGGAGGAGATCAACCACAGCTATGACGGCGGACTCTTTGCCGAACTGGTTCAGAACCGCACGTTCCAGGACCCCGCGCCCCGTCGGCCGCAGGGATCGCCGCAGGATCTGCCGGTACACTGGTCGCTGATCGGCGACGGTAAAGCGAATATCGACCGCAACGATCCGGTCAGCAGCGCTCTGCCGCTCAGCCTGCGTCTTGACCTCACCGGCAGTACGGCAGGCGTTGCGAACGATGGCTACTGGGGCATTCCTATTCGGCCGGGCACGAAATACACCGCCACCTTCTATGCCAGAGGCGGCGCGGGCTTCGCGGGGCCGGCAAGTCGATCCGAAGGCAACGGCCATCGTTCTTATGGGCGACCCGAACGCGGTGAACACAGTCGAACAGCCGACCAATATTGCGCCGAAGCAGGAGACGTTTACCTATGCCTCGGAGTCGTTCCGCCGAACCTTCCCACCGCATTCGTTTACGCTGCTGCGGCTCACGGTGAAGCTGCAATAGCGTAAACGGCTCGGGCACGGCGATTGAGAGGATCGAAGGACCTTAGATTATTCCCAACGCAAGCCTGGTGGCCTGCCCCAAGGTCTTTGATGCGAACGGCAAGAATGAGTTCGGCAGGCAAACGGCGAATAGAACGGTATGATTACCGGAGAACTCAAAAGCCAGATCGATCGCATCTGGGACGCCTTCTGGTCGGGAGGCATCGCCAACCCGCTCGAAGTGATGGAGCAGCTCACCTACCTGCTCTTTATCAAGCGTCTGGACGAACTGCACACCGCGCAGGAGAAGAAAGCCAACCGGCTGAATCGCCCTGTCGAGAACCGCATTTTCCCGGAAGGCAACACGAATAGGGACGTTCCATACGAAAACCTGCGCTGGTCGCACTTCAAGCACTTTGAGGCGAAGACCCTGTTCGAGACGGTCAGCGACAGCGTCTTTCCCTTCATGCGGAACCTGCAAAGCGCGCGCGAAGATTCCACCTATGCGCGGCACATGAAAGACGCCCGCTTCACCATTCCGACGCCAGCACTTTTGGCGCGCGTCGTGGACATGCTCGATCACGTCCCCATGGAGGACCGCGACACCAAGGGCGATGTCTACGAGTATATGCTCGGCAAGATCGCCAGTGCCGGCCAGAACGGGCAGTTTCGGACACCGCGCCACATCATTCGCCTGATGGTGGAGATGACCGCACCCCGTCCCGACGACATCGTGTGCGACCCGGCCTGCGGAACGGGCGGCTTTCTGGTCACCACCGGCGAGTATCTGCGCGAGGCCCATCCCGCCATTTTCACCGATGCCGCCCGCCTCCACCACTTCAACGAAGCGCTCTTCAACGGCTTCGATTTCGACAACACCATGCTGCGCATCGCGAGCATGAACCTGGCCCTCCACGGCATCGAAAACCCGAACGTTCGCTACAAGGACTCGCTTGCGGAAGAACACGCCGGAGAAGACGAAGCGTATACCCTCATTCTCGCCAATCCGCCCTTTGCCGGGTCTCTGGATTACGAGAGCTGCGCGAAGGATCTGCTCAAAATCGTCAAGACGAAGAAGACGGAACTTCTCTTTCTCGCCCTGTTTTTGCGGCTCCTCAAACCCGGCGGTCGCGCCGCGATCATTGTGCCGGATGGCGTTCTCTTTGGCTCCTCGACCGCGCACAAAGCCCTGCGCCGCATTCTGGTGGAAGACCAGAAACTCGACGCCGTGATCTCCATGCCGTCCGGCGTCTTCAAGCCCTACGCGGGCGTCTCCACCGCAATCTTGCTCTTCACCAAAACCAATTCGGGCGGCACGGACAACGTCTGGTTTTACGCCATGGAAGCAGACGGCTTCTCACTGGACGACAAGCGGACGCCGCTCGACGGCACGAAGCACATACACAACAACCTCCCGGACATTCTGGCCCGCTGGCAAAATCGGGCGGCAGAAGAGGGCAGGGGACGCACAGAGCAGTCGTTCACTGTGCCGAAAGCCGACATTGCGGCCAAAAACTACGACCTGAGCCTCAACCGGTATCGCGAAGTCGTGCAGGAGACGGTACACTACGATCCGCCGGAGCAGATACTGGACGAACTGGCAGTGCTGGAGTGTGACATTCAAGAGGGATTGGCGCGGCTTCGCGCCATGCTGAAAGGACACGAGGTAGACGCATGAGCGATCTGACGCCGCCCAATCTTTCCGGTTACGATTCGTTCCTGCACGACGTAAAGCAGCGCATTCAGACGGCGCAAATTAAGGCGGCGCTCGCCGTCAACACGGAACTGGTGCAGCTCTACTGGTCTATTGGACGCGACATTCTGGCGCGGCAACAGGAACAGGGATGGGGAGCAAAGGTAATCCAGCGCCTTTCCACCGACCTACACCGCGCGTTCCCCGAGATGAAGGGTTTTTCGCGCACGAACCTGCTCTATATGCGCGCGTTCGCGGAAGCCTACCCCGACGAGGCAATAGTCCAGCAGGTTGCTGGACAAATTCCCTGGTTTCACAACTGCATTCTGCTGGACAAAGTGAAAAGCAACGAAGCGCGTCTCTGGTACGCCCGAGCTGTCGTGGAGCATGGATGGAGCCGCAACGTCCTTACGCACCAGATTGAGACGAACCTGTATGCGCGACAGGGCAAGGCGATCACCAACTTCGAGCGTACCTTGCCCGCGCCGCAGTCGGATCTGGCGCAGCAGATGCTCAAAGACCCATACAGTTTCGATTTTCTCACCCTGCACAAGGACGCCCGCGAGCGCGAACTGCAAGAAGGTTTGCTCAACCACATTCGGCAATTCTTGCTGGAACTGGGGCGCGGCTTCGCCTTTGTCGGCGGTCCTTATCCGCTCACAGTAGGCGGTGATGAGTTCGAGATCGATCTCCTCTTCTACCATCTCCACTTACACTGCTATGTGGTGATCGATCTAAAAATCGGAAAGTTTGCGCCGGAAGCGCCGGGGGTAGAACCGCATCAAACGGTGAAAATGTGAAAAGTGGGGCATGTCCTTCGTAAGTTTGATTACCACATCCAACTTAGGAGGTTTCCATGCACCCACAACCTACATTTTGCCCTAATCTCGACTGTCCGTCAAGAGGC
>JBBQPO010000165.1:0-13635 GCA_038217285.1 Chthonomonadales bacterium | reverse complement strand
ACACACGGCGACGCTTCTGGGCGCTGCGGCGACTCTGGTGAAGCTGCGTCACCTATTAGGGGGAGGTTCTGTACGGTTCCTCTTTCAGCCGTCTGAAGAGACCGTTCATGGCGCGGAAGGTATGTGTGCGGCCGGAGCGATGGACGGCGTCGACGCGATCGTCGCCCTGCACGGCTGGCCCGGCATGCCGGTGGGCCAGATCGGTGTGCGGTCCGGTCCGATGATGGCCTCCTCCGACACGTTCGACGTGACGATCCGTGGGCGCGGCGCGCATGCGGCCATGCCTCACATCAGTGTCGATCCCATCGTGGTAGGGGCGCAGATCGTTCTCGCGCTGCAGACGGTCGTCAGCCGTGAGATCTCTCCGACCGATTCTGTGGTCGTTACCGTTGCGCAGTTCCATGCCGGGACGGCGCACAACATTATTCCCGGTGTGGCCGAGATGCGTGGGACGGTGCGCTGCCTCACCACGAGAGTGCAGGATTCGATGCCGGAGCGTCTGGAGCGGATCATTGCGGGCATCTGTTCGGCCTCCCGTGCCGAATACACATTCCGCTACCGCCATGGAACGCCCGTCACCGTAAACGATGTCGGTATCAACGATCTCGTTTCTCAAATTGGGGCGGAGTCCCTGGGCGCTTCAAACGTTATTTCGCTAGAAGTACCGTCTATGGGAGCGGAGGACTTTGCGGTCTACCTTCGATATGCGCCGGGGGCGATGTTCCGGCTGGGGGTGGGGGAAGACGTCACCCCGCTCCATACCCCGACGTATAACTTTGCAGACGCCGCCATCGCGCACGGAATGGAGCTTTTTGCGCGAACGGCCGTGCGGTACCTAAACGGGAGTCCGGCCTGAGAGGGCCTTGCGGCGGCGGGAGACGTTTTTCCGCCGCCGCAGGCTCTCTAACTATTGATAATGGCTACTCTCAATAGTTAGGCATCTCTTTTTGAGGCTTCTTCGTCACGCCCCCGTATGTCCGATTTTCAGGAGAGACAGTCGATATGAGCACTTTTCACGAAGTGAATACCGAACCGGTATCCAAGGTGCAGCGCGTTCGGCAGGCCGCGAACACCCTGGGGATTTCGGAGCGAACCGTCTATCGAAGGCTCCGATCCGGCAAGATCGATCAGCTTCCCACCGAAAGCTATGTTGCTGACTCTGTCATGTCAGATGGCAGTGATAAGGCACTGGCGGAATCACTTCTGTCTCAAATTGCACCTCATCTCGAAAGATTGGCGTGTCAAAGTGACATGACAGATGGCAAATTGTCAGTGTTGCGGCAGGAGTTAGCCGGTCGTGACGAACAGATCCGCAGCCTCCTTGAAAATCAGCAGGAACTGACGCGTACAATCCAGAACTTGCAGGGACAGATTTATGAGCTGGCGCGATTGGCGCTGCTGCAGACGGCAACTGGCAAGGACAGGACCATGTCGCGGGGAGAAGCCGTCGCCAACCCCATCGTCCCTCCACGTTCTGGAGTGAGGAACTGGCTGCGCTCGCTGTGGGGGCGTGACAGGCTCGGATAATTATCGAAGTTGGTGTGTAGGAACGTCGTACGACCGGCAAATGCCGGTCGATAGAAGGACAGGCGGTTTATGCCTCTCACTGTATTGGAACCGATCTTCTGGCTGCTTGGAATACTCCTCAGTTATCTGGCCGTCGGAGCAGGGGTCGTCTTGCTCCTCGTGGCTTTGCGCATCCGACGTCCAGACATGATCCTTCTGAGTGTCGCCGCTCTGGCCGTGACAGGCACGCTGGTCGTGCTGGGGAGCGCGAGAGGCAGTCTTGGCCTGCTTCTCGCGGCTCTGATCTCCGCCGGGTTCGCCGGGGCAGCCTATAGGCTGCGTTTTCGGCCCGGCATGGACTGGCAGGCGGTAAAGTACGGCAAGGAGTCGATCCGGCAGACGACTCTCCACCTGATCCTTTTGAGCGGTTCCGCGGTCTTCCTCATTCCGTTTGCATGGCTGGTCGTCACCTCACTTAAAGAAGAGAAGGAGATGAGCAAGTTTCCGCCTGTCTGGATACCGACACAGCAGGTGAAGCGCGTGATCGATGGCAGCGAGCGCGGTCTGGCGCACATTCCCTATAAGGGCACATCCGTAACCGTCGCGGTTATGCGTGAATACGATAGCGGTCAACGGCAGGTGCGCATTGTCTCGCCCCCAACGTTGTCAGGAACGGAGTTTATCTGTAAGAAGACGGAACTGGAAGAGATCCGGCGTATCGGGCCGGTCTGGAAAAACTATCCTGATGCGCTGAAGTTTCTGCCCCCGGAGACGAATAATGGCCTGATCTTCCTGGGAAACACCCTGCAGGTGACCGTGTTAAGCATCCTAGGCACACTTCTAGGCTCTTCCATGGTCGCCTATGGCTTTGCGCGGCTGCGATTTCCGGGGCGGGACGCGCTCTTCGTCGTGCTTCTCGGGACCATGATGCTGCCGCAGGCCGTCACCATGATGCCGGTCTTCCTGATCTTTCGCTGGCTCGGCTGGATCGACACCCTGAAGCCACTCTGGGTGCCGTCCTTCTTCGGCTCCGCATTCAATATCTTCCTGCTCCGCCAGTTCTTCCTTGGGATTCCGACTGAACTTGAAGACGCGGCAAAGATCGACGGCTGCTCCTACATCGGGATCTTCTGGCGTATCATGCTGCCGCAGATCAAGCCCGCGCTGGCGGCGCTGACGATCATGGCGTTTATGGGCGCCTGGAACGACTTTCGCAATCCGCTTATCTACATCAGTTCGCCGGAAAAGGAGACGCTCGCCTATGCGCTGCAGCTCTACCAGACCTCGCATGGCGGGGAACCGGGCCTGTTGATGGCGGCCTCTACGATGGTAATGATTCCGGTGCTGGCACTTTTCTTCTTCACCCAACGGTATTTCATTCAGGGGATCACTCTGACTGGAATAAAAGGCTGACATGTCTACCGAGCCCACACAACCCGTCCGCAGGCGCAAAAAACTGAACGTGACCGCCATCAAGACGTCCATTGTCTTCTTCGTCGGGATGGCGACCGCGCTGGGCAGCGCCCTGACGGGCCTGGCTCCGCAGATGGCGCTCGCGCCTTCCCTGACCTGGATGCTGGGTTTCTCCCCGGAGAAAGCGCAGGGAACCGCGCTGCGATTCGTCTGCTTTGTCTTATTGGCCGCGCTGGTCGGTGTTGGCATCGGTCATGGCGTCAACGGCATGCTCCTGGCGTATGGCCTGGCGGCTTTCGTCGGCGCTATGGTGGGAGCCCTGATCGTTGTGCCGCTTGCAGCGCGTACGGCGCTCAGCGGAAGCCGCCGCCTCTTCCTGACGGCAGGCATGGGAGTGACGCTCTGGGTGATAAGCGACTCGGCTCGACTGAGCCTCTACCATGTCCATGCGGTTGCTCCGGTCGGCCTGTTGGCAGTCGCTGGCATCGGACTGGCCGTCGGGGCGCTGACCCAAGCTGGCGCTCTACCGGTAGGCCTCCTTATGGTGGCGGGTCTCTACTTCCTCGGACATTTTAGCGCGGTTCAGGCTATCGGCACCTCGCTGATGGTGATCCTACTGTCCGCCCTCCTCCCGGCCTGGGGCTACGGACAGAGCGGGCTGGTCGATGCGGACTACAGTGGAGCCGTGATTACCGGCGGCATTCTGGGCGGTATCGGCGGCGGAATCGTCCTGGCGCACGCCGATCCCAAAGCGGTCATGCTGGCCTTCGGAGTGATCGCGATGTTCTTCTGCGCCCGCGAACTCTACCGCTTGACGATGCTCACGCCGGACGCGCCCTCGCCCGCTGCCCCAGACATTTGACAGACGAAACCCGGTCACGCATAATAGTGTTCGAACGATAGAACGGTGTGCAGAAGGAAACCACGCGTCATGCGATTTGGATTTTTCAAAAAGATCATTCAAAAGGTGGATCAGATCGTCACGGGGCGGGGGCGGGTGGATGCCGCTCTGTTTGAGGATCTGGAAGAGCTGCTGATTCAGGCCGACATCAACGTCAACACGACGACCCGAATCCTGGACACCCTTCGAACCGCCGTTCAGGACGAACGGATGGTCAACTCCGGTCAGGTAATGGATCGACTACGGGGCTATTTATTGGACGTTCTGGAGAGCGCGGGGGACACCTCCTTACGGACGGCAGACGCAGGGCCGACCGTCTATTTGATCGTCGGCGTCAACGGTGTCGGCAAGACGACGACCATCGCCAAGCTGGCGCATCGGTTTCAGAAACAGGGCAAAAAGGTCGTTTTGGCCGCAGGAGACACCTTCCGCGCAGCAGCGATCGATCAACTGGAGATCTGGGCCGGTCGCACCAACACCGAGATCATCAAACACAAAGAGGGTTCCGACCCTTCAGCGGTTGTCTACGACGCCATAAAGGCGGCGCGGGCCCGAGGTGCGGACTACGTCATCGCCGATACTGCGGGCCGTCTGCACAACCGCAGCAACCTGATGGAAGAGCTGAAAAAGATCCGACGTGTCACGGAACGGGAGCTGGGCCGCACGGCGGAGGAGACTCTGCTGGTGCTCGACGCCACGACGGGCCAGAACGGCATCAGCCAGGCCAGGAACTTTATGAATGCGGTTCCCCTGACCGGCATCGCGCTCGCGAAGCTGGACGGTACGGCGCGCGGCGGCATCGTCATCACCATCGCCGATGAACTGAAGCTGCCGATCAAACTCGTCGGCCTGGGTGAGAAAGCGGACGATCTGGAGCTCTTCTCGCCGAAAGACTACATCGAAGGACTGTTCGCCCCCGAATGACCACGTTCATCCGTCTCGATTCTTGTGATTGCCATGTTTCACCTTAACCTCTCCAGCCCGGATGTACGAGTCCATGCGCTTGCGAGCGGGAGCAGCGGCAACGCTTTTCTGGTGCAGGCCGGAACCACCAACCTGCTCCTCGACGCCGGACTTTCGCAGCGCATGCTGGCGTCACACCTCAGCCGTTTCGGGGTGGGGGCCGCCGGCCTGGATGCGATACTCCTGACGCATGAGCACGTCGATCATTCCGCTTCGGCTGGAGCCATGTCACGTCGCACCACCGCTCCGGTCGTCGCCAACGCCGCAACCCTTCAAGCCGCTGCCCAACGCACCGATCAATCCTTTGCCACCTGTGAGCTGGCGACCGGCGACGAGAGAGCATTTGGGTGCATCGGTGTGCGATCTTTCGCGGTCTCGCACGATGCAGCCGAGCCTGTCGGCTACATCCTAGAAATTGGTCAACAGCGGATTGTCTACTGCACCGATGTCGGCAGCGTCACTCCGGACATACGGGCCGCGCTTTCTGGGGCGACCCTTGCCATTGTTGAGGCCAATCACGATCTGGCCTGGCTGCTCCGTGGCCCGTACACGCCGGAAATGAAAGCCCGAGTAGCCTCTCCAACGGGCCATCTCTCCAACGCCGACTGCGCCGATCTCCTGACCCATCGTCTCGTGGAAGGCGGATCACTCTCCGTCTGGTTGGCGCACCTGTCTCGAGTGAACAACTCCCCCTCCCTCGCGCGTCGCAGTGTACTTGCACAGATCGACGCGCAGACACGGGTGCCGCTTGCCCTAGGGGTCGCGTTACGTGATCACCCCAGCCTCTCATGGCGGTCGGGCCTCCAAGCTGTGCAAACCTCTCTCGCGTTTGAATAATCGTATCCTCCATTGACAAACTTATGCAAAAAGGCTCCAAGCAATCTAGGAAAGAGCTGTTTCTGCGTCACTAAGTATCCGTTGATTATGCCTGAAACTGTGAAGTGGAGAAGGAATTCGCGTGGTAAACGACGAAAAACAGGAACAGGAATGTGATGAATGAGGAAGAGACAACTCAGAAGAAGCTAAAACGATGATACTAACATACCAAGAGAGACAGGAACTGATCGCCAAACTCGGCACTAGACTGCTTCTGGAGAACGGGAACGCAGGCGCGTTTATCTACACGACGCTGGGCGTTCACGGTGCGAAGATCGCGTCGAGCCCTGTGCCGTTCTCCTGGGCGCACAATATCGTGGAGTATTGTGAACAGTCCGCCTGGGTAGAGCTTCCCCCGCTGATAAATGCGCTGCTGTCTGCGTTCCCGCTTGATCCGCTCCTCGTGCCGATCCGCAATCGCATCAAAGGCATGACAAAGCCCTTTTTTCATCAGGGCGGAGAACCCTACAATACGTGCCTGATCGCCATGGAACTGCCGTTTCTCAACCGCACATTTTCGCGGAAGGCCCTGGCCGATTTCCCGCTGCCTCTCAAGCCACGGGCGCCCGGAGGCGCGCACCCTGCCCGTATTCTCGTTGTGAATGGTCCCTCGGGCAGTGGGAAATCCTTCACCTTAAACTATGTGCGCTATCTGGTTCAGGTCCAGGCGGGCAGCTACAACTTGGCGTGGGCGGATCACGATCTTCACACGAACGTGCAGGCAGGGCAGTTCGCTCTGGCCCAGCACCTCGCCGAACAGATATACCCCGGCTGGATCATTCGAGCGGAGACCGGGAATTCGAATCGCCCGGAGCGGCTCGCGCAGAGTCTAACCCAGCAATTGGCTGCCGCCGCCGCCAAGTCCACGCGCGAGAACGGCAAGCAGCGCTGGTACATCACGCTCGACAACTTCCATCGCCCACACGTAGCCGTGGACACGCACCTCTTCATCCGCCAGCTCGCTGCGGGCTTGGCGGGGGAGAGTCTCGGCTGGGAGATCGAAGATCAGGATGAGGGCGTGCCGCTGCGGCTCCTGCTGCTCGGGTATGAGAATGGATTGCCTGCGTCCGACAGCGCCTTTCTTCGAGAAGAGACCATCGATGCGATCACGGCGGATGATCTTATGGCGTTCTTCCGGGAGTACTGCGTATACAAACATTGGAAGGCGGGCCTTTGGCCTAATCGGTCGGCTTTCCTTCAAAGCACTGCGGACGATCTCATTGCTGCCGCCCCTGCCGAGAACGACCCCGATCGCGCCCGGCTTCTGGGCCGTGCCGTTATGAGTCTGGTCGCAGCCTGGGAAGAGGCGCGACCGCAGAAGGTACAGGAAGGAGGATAGCGTCCGATGGATAAGGTCGATACACCCGGCGGCGATTTCGGGCCGAAAGTCAAGAAGATGGCGGCACAATACGCAGCAGACGGTAAAGGACCAGACCTTAAAGCTCTCTTCCTTGACTTGCGGTCGGAATTGAAGGCTGGCCCCAGGCTGGAAGTCGGCGTAGACCCGACAAACGCCATGGCTCCTGCGGCAATAGGCGTAGACGCAGACAGCTTTACACGCGAGGATGATTTCAAGGGCTGGGAACACGAAGCCGTCCCGGCTCTGCTGCTTGCCGCCGCCGTGCTGATCTCCTACGATCCGCGCGACCTGCTTCCCCTGCCTTCACAGCCGCCTCAAGGCGATAACGGCGCCCTGCTCGCCGTACAGGGCTTTTCTACGATGATCCTTAGCCTGGGCCAAAGTGGGCAACAGGAGCCTCGTTGGTGCCTGCCGGATAACATCCGCCGGCCCGCGCTTCAGTTCCTCGCCAGGAACGGGCTGGTACAGAGCGCGCTGGCGGCAAATCTGGAGCACTCTTCGCGCGGGACGGATCCGGTTCAAGTATGCCTTGCGCGAGCGTTAGGCGGCGACGTGCCGCCACTGGCGCAAGCGCGCCTGACGGACCTGACCGCCCTGAGGCGCGTATGCGAGTGGCTGCCCAAGACCGCGTTCCCGTGGATGCCCGACGGAACGGAAGTGAGCCACTATGTGGAGCGGGAACAACTCCTCACGCCGTTTCGCGCCATGATCGGGCGCTGGAACGGTGCTGGAGAATTCCGTGAGTACTTTCAGGGCCGGCAGGCAGAGTTACGGCAACTGCGAATCTACGTGGATATTGTCGAAGCCGAGGGCTTGCTGGAGGCCGCAGGGCGCTTTGTTACGAGGACGGTCTCTCAGGTATTCGACCTCCGGGAACGACCGCCCCTGCTGATAAGAGGCGAGGGAGGCGTCGGCAAATCGACCCTCCTTGCCAAGTTCATCCTGCAGCATGCCGCAGCCTTCGAGAAGATGGATTTCCCATTTGTCTACATCGATTTTGATCGGCCGGATATCCGCGTCAGCGAGCCGATGACGGTTCTTGCGGAAGCATGCAGACAGCTCAGCATCCAGATGGCGGCAGGCAGTAGTATTCCCACAGGAGCAACACTTGATGCGGAATTTAGCGATCTGGGTCGCGAGATACTGACGTTGTTCAGCGCGTGGACGCCCGTCAGTTCCGTGGCAATGACCGAGGCAGCCGCAACGCGTGGAAGCGGCGCACTCCAGGCCGAGCGGAAACAGATGCTCGATCGGTTTTCCGCACTGTGCTCCCGCCTGGACCAGCCGGACAGACCGTTCCTCCTGGTCCTCGACACGTTCGAAGAGGTCCAGTATCGGAGCAGGGACCACGTTTCGGCCCTCTATGAGTTCCTACAGGACTTACAGAAGCGGGTCCCTCGGCTGCGCACGGTACTGGCCGGCCGCGTGCAGGTAACGCAATTCCCGACCGAAGAAATCGTGCTCGCGGACCTCGATGCTGCGGCGGCAGCCGCGTTTCTGAAAGCGAACGGAGTACGCGACCGGAACACTGCGCAGGCCATTATTGACTACGTTGGCCGGCAGCCGCTCAGCCTCGTGCTTGCCATTGACCTTCTGGGTCGGGACCCCGAGGGTCTGCGTACACTGAGCGACACGGGAAAACCGACGCCTAAGAAACGCAGCTTGCTTGATCGATTCCTGTCGAATTTCCGCCGGGATTGGGATGGAGTCGCCGTTCAGGGTCGGCTATTTGATCGTATCCTTGAGCACGTGCACGACCGGCGGCTCCAAAAGATCGTGCATCCGGGACTGATTCTGCGCCGCGTCACCGCCGACCTGATTCTGAAAGTGCTTGCCGGTCCGTGCGATCTCGCGCTCTCCGGGCAGGATGACGCGCAGGCTCTCTTTGCCGAACTGGAGCGGGAAGTGGCGATGGTTGCTCCTGCCGAGCCGGGTGCGCTACGTGTCCGGAGCGATCTGCGCCGCGTGATGCTTCCGCTCATTATCCAGGCTGACCGCGAAACTGCGCGGCTTATCCAGGAGGCGGCCGTCACCTACTATTCTCAGCAGGAGGGCGCGGCGGCGCGTGCCGAAGAGATCTATCATCGGCTTATGCTGGGCCAGTCTCCGAGTTCTGTCCAGATGGTCTGGCGCGACGACGTTGGCGAGCTGTTGCGCTCCTCGATCGAAGAGCTGCCGGCGCCTGCCCAGGCTTTTGTAGCTGCCCGCATCCAGGCCGATCTTCCAGATGACGTCTGGGACCAGGCGGATCAGCCGGACTGGATGCTCTACGCCGAGCGCCGAGCCAGCGAACTACTGCAGCATGGCAAGGCAGACGAAGCACTCAATCTCCTGAACCAGCGCGATGTCCCTGCAACGGGCGAGATGCAGTATCTCCACGCACTCAGCCTGGAGCGACTGGGCCGTGCGGACGAGGCGAGCGGCCTGGCTGCACAGGCGCTGGAATCCCTGCCGGCGACATCGGAGTATGAGGGCCTGCGCGCTTCCGCCATGGACATTGCGGGCGAAAGATTCGTCGATAGCGGCGCGATGGCCGAACCTGCTGCCGCAGCTACCCGTGAGAGCACCGAGAATGAAGCCGATATCGTCTCGGATGCGCCGGGCGCATCGACTATGGCAAGCGAGGAGCGTGCAGGCAGCGACTCCGGCTACGGCAGATTCTAGGGCCTTCGGGCCTAGAAATCTTTAACTTCCCGATTTTGCAGAACGAGTGACCTTCCAAACACGGAGGTTAACCGTTTACGGACCCTTAGGCAACTCCCAAGAATTACTGCTCCACATTCGGACCCCTTCTGACTTCAACCGAGGCGGAATTGTGGGGCGATAATAGTTTGGCGGTTCCTTAGTCGCGCGGGCTTTCGATTTCGATCTGGCGGAGGTGCATTGCGCTATGCTACTTATAGACAAAGACTTGGTCACTATTCGAAACGCCTATTTCCAGGCTGCCCTATCCTATGATGGCAATCAAAGAACGCTATTGACCAGTGGGATATCGCCCCTGTTCCTTCTGAATATCCCTGTCGGTAATCCGCCGGCAATACAGGTCGCACTCGATCTGAAACTGTTTAACGACATAGAGCGCCTCTCGGATGGCGTCGTGCCGCTGGAAGTGTGGCTGCGGAATGCCGTTTCCTTCTACGGCGTCACGCCAGGGGGAGTTATCCTCAAGTCGTACCTGTCGACGGTTCAGCGAGCGGCAAACGGGGCGCCGGTTGTGAAGGCTCCTACCGCAACGCTGCCAAGGATAAAGGAAGCGATCATCGACCGCGACGAGACGCTCCCGATAGGTTTCCTCGCGGGCGGAGCCAGAGTCGCCGGAGCGGTCGTGAAGCTGCTCGTGCCGCAATACAGGAACGCCGTTGCGGCAGAGGGTTCGGACGGCCCAATCCGCTACCTCGGAACCGGTTGGCTGATCGGCGGCGACCTGATCATGACGAACCACCATGTGATTAACGCACGCAAGGACGGGGAGGCGGACGCATCCGCAGACGACCGGAACGCCCAGGTCTTGCACACGACCGCGCTATTCGATTACGATGCGGATGGATCGCAGCCTGTGACAGCGACGACTGCACGACTGGAAGCATGGGATATAGACCTCGATTACGCACTTTTGCGGATGGTGGGCGTACCGGCCGACCGATCAAAGTTGCCATTGCGGTCAGCAGCCATATACGTACAGAATTTGAAGGACTTTTTTCCGGTGAACATTATTCAGCACCCGCGCGGCAACATGAAGCGGGTCGCGCTCCGGAGCAACCTGGTTTACGACTCCATCTACCCAAGAATTCGGTACTTCACCGATACTGAGCAGGGATCGTCTGGCTCGCCTGTCTTCGACGATGCGTGGCGCGTCGTCGCCCTGCACTCTGCTGCGACCGATGTCGACGGCGTAGAGTTTCAGGGGCGTAGCACGGGCTGGGTTAATGAAGGAACGCAAATCGGCGCCATATTGGAGCACATCGGCCAGCACAATCCCGGCCTGTTGGCCGAGATTAACGCCTGATCGCTCCACATCCTATCTTGACGGGAGGAAGGAATGCCATGTATATCGGAATCCTGTTCTTTATTATGGTCTCGGCCGGACTCTTTGGCGGCCTCATCAATTACGTGTTTGCCTTTGCCAGAGTAACCACGGCCGCCAGCGCCGATGAACCCGCTCCGCCACCGCGAGACTGGACACCGGTCCTGGTCGCGTTTGCGGTGATTGCAGCGCCCGCGATCGCGTTGTACTTTTGGATGCCGTCCGGCAGGTATTGGATTGCCGGCGTTACCCTTCTGGGCATCGTGCTTATACCAGCGGTGAGTCATCTCATTAAGCAGCCCACGTCGCCGACCACCCCTACTGCGGACATGACTCGGAGCGTCGTGTCCGGTATCGGCGCGGCCTTCCTGGTGCCCCTCTTCCTCAACCTTACGTCGAGCAACTTGATCGATAAGATCCGCGGGAATCCTGGCACCACGACGCCTGTGCCGGCGGATGAGGCCCTCTACTTCGTATTTACCGGGTTATGCCTCCTGGCATCGATCTCGTCGACTGCCTTCATCAGTTCGCTTTCGGACAAGGTGCTTGCGCAGGTTGCCCGCGCTGAGGCAAAATCGACGGAGGCCGCCGATCATGCGCGCAGCGCGGAGAAGAAGGCGGAGAGCGCCGGAATCAAGGCCGACAAGGTTGCCGAGGGGGTGAAACCGCTCGTGGAGGCAGCAAGCGAGAAGGATATCCCTGCCGGGCGTCAGAAACGAGTGCGAGAATCAGGAGTTGAAGGGGAGGCGTTGGATGCAAATCCGGAACCGGCACCACCCACACGCGCACAGATCATACAAAAAGGCACGGACAGAGGATTGTCGGCTGCCGCCGCCGTGGCATTGGCTGCGATGCTGGCGGGAGACAAACCATACCGGTCGATGGGCGGCGTCGGAGCAGAATCGGGATTGGACGCCACCATGGTCTCCTCAGCGGTCGAGGAACTCCAGAGCAAAGGGCTTATCGGGCAGGTCCAGGTCTCCGAAGGCTCTCGATGGTACGCTACAAACGTCGGGCGTCGGCTCCTGTCCTAATAGAATTCGTTGTTAGTTTGATTGCAATGGACATCCACTGCATACCGGAGCAATACCTCTTTGAATGAACGTAGCCTGGGTGCATCCTGGCATGATTCATGCGGCCTTCCGGTTCCTCTCCTTTGCCAGTTATGACCAGAACAACACTTCATGGCATGAGCAATAACGTCCGACAGGATCATGGAAGGGATCTGACAATCATTGATGTTGTCGGCGAATCCCTCCTGGTCAGTTTCCTCGTATTACCTTGATATCCTCTTGTGACCATGGGTGTCCATCTGGATAAATGAGCCCATGAAATGGCGTTGTCGGCTCCGATGCTCCTTGCGGACTACCCCACGGAAAACGGCAATTGTCCCGACCGATCATCAGTTCCCAGATCACCCATCCCGTCTTTCTGGCGGAGAAGTACTTCACCAGTTTGGGCACGTCCACGCCCGGGCGGTCCAGGGTCTCCGTGCACAGATGCTCCGATCCGCCGTCTCCCAGGACCATGCCCTGGCTTGCAGGAGCCTTAGGATCGAGATAGGAATGAAAGGTCGGAAAATCGGAATAGTAGCTGCCGTAGAACGCCCCCCCTCCCGTTGCGCTTACGGGTATCCTGCTGCCGGTTTCCTTAATCCATTGGTAACTGTCGGCCAGTAGTGGCAGCGTGCTGACGTGGGACGGCTCATTGTAGGTCTGCCAGAGAATTATGCGCGGATCGTTCAGATGAGCCTTGATGATGGCCTGGACATAGGACTTCAGTTGGTCTCGGTAACCTGCATAGTGATTATCGATGATGTCGCGTCCCGGACATCCCTGCATCTGACTATTGTGAACTCCGGGGACGGGAGCGGAATACGGCGCGAGATGGGGCGGATCCACATTTCCGACATCGTCGAAAAAGATGAAAGTAGTCTTTATGTCGTGCGCACTAGCCCGCCTTAAAAATTCCTCAATGTGCGCAATATACTTCGGCCCATACTTCTGCCAGGTCAGGAAATTGAGATAGACCTGAACCATATTCACACCGGCCGCGTGCGCGTAGGCGAGCTCACGATCTATAATGTCAGGGTGATACTCCTCCCACATCTGATAAGAGTTAACGCTTTCCGAAGTGATGAAGACTGCGCCTTTGACCCAAGACCAGTCTTTGACATAGGGTGCGCGCGGCGTCTTCCCCACGGTACGGATCACGACATTGCCGAAAGATGTTCTGTTGTTTTCCGCCTTCATTCCTACGAAGCCAGGAGAGGGATGGTTGTTGTCGAACTCCGTAATAGCAGGGACGGTCAGGTCATTGGCCCAGACCCAGATGCTGGGACCTTTGCACATGACCTTAAGCCGGATCGGCTGATTGATCTCAACTGTGCCCTTCACCCGCGCCTCCTGTAGGAGCGCAAACTCAGGAAATCGGAACAACTGCACGATTGTATGGTAGAACCGCATCAAACGGTGAAAATGTGAAAAGTGGGGCATGTCCTTCGTAAGTTTGATTACCACATCCAACTTAGGAGGTTTCCATGCACCCACAACCTACATTTTGCCCTAATCTCGACTGTCCGTCAAGAGGCCA
>JBBQPO010000164.1:0-13675 GCA_038217285.1 Chthonomonadales bacterium | reverse complement strand
AGTTGATGCCCAGCTCTAGCGCCCGGTCCATGAGGCCGACAGCCTCGTCCTCGCTCTCGTGCCACCCGAAGTTCATGGTGCCGAAGCAGAGGCGGCTGACCTTCAAGGCGGTTCGCCCCAAGTTCGTGTACTGCATTATCTGTATCTCCCCACTGTATGTAGTTGACGTTTAGACTATTTAGCAGCCGAGGATAATCTTCGGCTGCCCATCGGGTAACTTTCAATTGCTCATAGGCAAACCAGTTGCACATCGCACAAATGCGAGCGGGAATGACGAAAAAACTTTACCAGTTACTTGGGTGAGGGTCGTTCAGCCGGGACACCAGGATTTTTGGTTTCGAAATTTCGCGGAGATCCGATGCGGCGGCACTGGATGGTTGCGCCTCCCTTCTTAGTGAACACATCGCGCGCGCCCACATTTCCGATGACGACCCAGTAGTTGATGTCGGCCACGCCGAGATTGTTAGAGTCGTTCACATCGTTAGCAGTCGCCTGCCACTCGTTTTGTTTATCCGTCTGCGCGGGGCCGGGCTGTTCGATGTCCAGTTGTTCAATGGAAAATCCGTGGGCTCCGCTGACCGTCACGGTGTTCACGTTGCGGCACGAGCAGACACGCGCGAACCGGGAGGCGTGATGGGCGAACGCGAAATTCAAGCCGTTGATATTGCTGCCAACGACGATGTTGTCGCCGTCCGTGTGCTCGTTGACCACGATGCCATCGTGATAGCCGGTAACAGTGATATTTCGCAGGACAGTCCACGCGGCGTTGTTCGCGGCGGGGGTGATTAAGCCGCTGGTTCCGTGCGTTGGACGGGAGGCTATGACGTTGTAAACGCCGGTGTTGATGAACACGTTCTCCAGTTTGCACTGCATAGCGTGCTTGAGATCGATGCCGCCGATGCCGGGGTTGTCATAGGTGCGCACATCGAGGTTTTTTAAGACAATGTTGACTGCGGAAAAAGTGCCGTAAAGAGGCTTGACGGATTGGGCGGCGGAGATGACCGCCGGGCCTGATTCAGCCAAGCATTTAACAATCGAGCCGTGGTTTTGCAAGGGGAAGGAGCCGATGGTGCCGAAGACATGAGTGGGTTCGCGCTCTCCAATAATTTCCACGGTAATCCAACTGGGACTGGGCTGCGATACAGGCGGGATGATCATGCGTCCGCGAAACACGCCGTTTGGAATGGTCACGCGCCCGCCTCCCGCATCTACGACTGCCTTGAGGCACCGGGAAAACGCTTTGGTGTTGTCGGTCGCATCATCACCCACGGCGCCATAGTCGCGGATATCGAAACTTGTCGCCACTTGCGCCTCTGCAACGTGGATTGCGGCCAGTGGCAGCAGCATTAGGGCGGTAAGGAGTGCGTGTGTGTGTGTCATAAAATGTCCAGTCCTTTTCTGCAACCGCAGACGCGACAAACTCAAGATCCTCAGGGAACGGTGCTTTCGTCCTGTCGGATGGGGCGGAAGAGGGCGACGCTGAGGGTGTGGCCGTGGATGAAGCTGCGGCCTCCGATGGGGCCGAGTTCGCCCTGCGCGAAGAAACCAGCGAGAGGGGTTTCGGGGACGGCTTCGAGTACGCCGCGTACATCGTGGTTGGGCATGTCGAAGAGGCGCACACCGCGGCCGTTGCAGGAGAAGAGCAGTCCGCCCGCCGGAGCGACTTCGTTCTTTGCGGCCTGTTTCATCAGTTCGCGGAGATCTTCGTCCGCTGTCTGGGCATCGCGCACATGGTACTGGACCGTCTGTCCGGCGCGGATCGTGTCTCCGATGGCGATGGCTCCCGTCTCTTTGTCAGCGCCGAAGACGGGACGTATCAGAAAATCGCCTCGCCCGAAGTCCGACTGATATTCGTTGACGACGACCCCCAGAAAGAGGCCGTTCGACAGCAGCTCCTTGTCCTCTTCCGGTAGATCCTCCAGCAGCTCACGCGTCTTTTCGAGCGCGTTCTGCCCGGACAGCGCGGCAATCCGGTTTCCATCGGCTTTGGTGACGAGAAGGGTTTCGCCGATAGGCCGGCATCCCTGACTGACGATGGTATCCACCTGCACGGGACCGGCGATTCGCACGCCGACCGCGCCGTCTTCCAAGATCATGCCGTTGAGGAAGAGCAGGTTCTGCCCGGCCTGCTGCGCCCCGCTACACATTCCCCCGAGGGTGGGGGCGTGGGGCGTGAGATCGTCGAGCGACCGCATGAGTTCGGAGATCGGCGTGGTGAACGGGTCTGCGAGCACGATATAGGCGCGGGTGGGGGCGATGTCGCCGGGTTCTACGGCCAAAATACGTTTCAATTTCGACGGATCGTTCTCGTCGAGCAGGCTCTCCCACTCTTCCATACCGATATGAAATGGGGCGAGTGTGACGCCAGGCAGACACCCGGCCAGGATGCTGATCGCTGGTTCGCGCTCGATCTCGCGATCCCTCCCTATGACCCCTTCGCAGGTGCATCCGAGCAGCACACGCGGCGAGAGAGCGAGGCGCAAGGAGCGGACCAACTGCGGCGCGTTGTCCTGATATTCCGGCGTGAGAAACAGGACCAATAGATCGATGTCGCCGGCCAACTGACGACGAATCGAATCCACAAGATGGGCGACGGCATCCGGAACCTCTTCACAGCGTGTTATCGCGGCAGCGAACTGCATGGCACTCCTCTCCTGACTTCCTACGGGGTCACGCTGACCGCGAAGGGGATTTCGACGGGGAGGATGCCCAGGAAGCCTGACCCTCTGTTCACCTCCCAGGATACGAATTCCTTGCGGAGGACTGGCACACCAGGTTTCCCATCCCGGTAATGGATTGCCGGGATCTGTTTTCCGGTAAAATCTTGGCCTCTCCCTTGACAAGTCCAACCGATAAGAAGTATTCTATTTTAGCACTCGCAAGGTGTGAGTGCCAAAAGGCCAATTTTTGATCGGAGGAAGCAACATGGCATTGCGACCGCTGCGTGACAAGGTCGTCGTTAAGCCCAGCGAGGGTGAAGAGAAGTCTTCGGGCGGAATCTTTCTCCCGGATACGGCGAAGAAGAAGCCGCAAGAGGGCAAAGTGATCGCGGTTGGGACGGGTCGCCTCCTCGAAGACGGCACCGTGCGCGAACTGGCCGTCAAGGTCGGCGATACGGTACTCTACTCCAAGTACGGCGGGACGGAAGTCAAGCTGGAAGGCGAAGACCTCGTTCTGCTGGACGAAGACCAGATTTATGCGCTCGTCGTGAACGAGTAACTACGAATTCGCGTCCTGCGGCCTCGCCCGGTGTCGGGTGTGGACCCTCCTGGACGCAACGGTTTATCGAAGGAGAATTCTAAATGGCTGCGAAGCAGTTGAAATTCGATGAGGAAGCGCGTCGCGCCCTCGAGCGCGGTGCAAACGCCGTCGCCAATGCCGTCAAAGTGACACTCGGTCCCAAAGGCCGTAATGTCGTTCTGGACAAAAAGTGGGGCTCCCCGACGATCACCAAGGACGGCGTTACCGTCGCCAAAGAGATCGAACTTGAAGACCCGTATGAGAATTTGGGCGCGCAGTTGGTCAAAGAGGTCGCCAGCAAGACCAACGATGTCGCTGGAGACGGTACGACCACCGCGACCGTTCTTGCCCAGTCCATCGTCAACGAAGGTCTGCGCTACGTCGCCGCCGGAGGCAACCCGCTCCAGGTCAAGCGCGGTATCGAGATCGCTGTCGCGAAGGCCATCGAGCAGTTGAAGACTCTCGCGGTCGAAGTAAAGGGCGATAAAGAGAAAGTGGCGTCCGTCGCCTCCATCTCCGGCAACGACCCTGAGATCGGTCAGCTCGTTGCCGACGCGATCGAGAAGGTCGGCCAGGACGGCGTCATCACGGTTGAAGAGAGCAAGAGCCTCCAGACCTACACCGACTTCGTGGACGGTATGCAGTTCGACAAGGGCTATATCTCCCCATACTTCGTCACCGACCCCGAGCGTATGGAAGCCGTCATCGAGAATCCCTACATCCTCATCTACGAGAAGAAGATCAGCGCAGCCGCCGATCTGATTCCCGTCCTTGAGAAAGTCGCGCAGTCCCGTCGCCCGATCGTCATCATCGCGGAGGACGTGGACGGGGACGCACTGGCAACGCTGGTCGTGAACAAGATTCGCGGTATCATCAACAGTTGCGCGGTCAAAGCGCCCGGCTTCGGCGACCGCCGCAAAGCCATGCTCGAGGACATCGCCCTGCTGACGAACGGCAAGTTCATCAGCGACGACCTCGGCGTGAAGCTGGAGAACACCGACCTGACCATGCTCGGCTCCGCCGCCAAGATCATCATTGGCAAAGAGCAGACTACGATCATCGAAGGCGCCGGCAGTGAAGCGGCGATCATGGGCCGCATCGCGCAGATCAAGAACCAGATCGAAGCGACCGACTCCTCTTACGACAAAGAGAAGCTGCAGGAGCGCCTCGCCAAGCTTGCAGGCGGCGTTGCCGTCATCAAGGTCGGCGCTGCGACCGAGACAGAACTCAAAGAGAAGAAGCACCGCTTCGAAGACGCACTCTCCGCCACCCGCGCTGCGGTCGAAGAGGGCATCGTCTCCGGCGGCGGTATCGCCTACCTCAACATCCAGAGCTCGCTCGACGGCCTGGGCGACAACTCGGACGAGAAGCACGGCGTCGCCATCGTGCGCCGCGCTCTCGAAGAGCCCCTGCGCCAGATCGCTGAGAATGCGGGCTTCGAAGGCAGCGTCGTCGTCAACACCGTCAAGGGCCTGCCCATCGGCCACGGCTTCAACGCCCTGACCGAAGAGTATGGCGACATGATCGCGGCGGGCGTCATCGACCCCGTCAAGGTCACGCGCTCCGCCCTGAGCAACGCGGCCTCCATCGCCAGTCTCATCCTCACCACCGAGGCCCTCGTGGTCGAAAAGCCCGAGAAGAAGTCCTCGGCGCCCGCAGGCGGCGGACACGGCGGCGGCGGCATGGACTACGACATGTAGTCCCGTCTGCCCAACGCACAGACAAAAACGCGCCCTCTTCCGATTGTGGAAGAGGGCGCGTTTGACTTATCGGAGCAGCCACGATGAAGCATAGCTCTCTATCAGAATTTCATGTATAATGAAGAGAGCCAACCATGCTTGCATTTTACTTACGAGAGGAGTTGCCGGATGGTCACTATTACCCTTCCGCCGGAACTGGAACAGGTCGTTAGGGAGCAGGCGCAACAGCAAGGTACCACGCCGGAACTTCTGACGCTGGAAAAACTGCGCAGCCTGCTGTTGCCTCCAATACCTGCGAATGAAACCGTGTCGATGGCGGATTTCTTTGCTGGCTATATAGGTGGACTCCATAGTAGTGAGTTTGTTTCTGGTGGTGCCAATCTCTCGGTAGAAACCAGCCATAAGTTTGAGGAGCGTCTGCTTCAAAAATATCGTGAGGAGCAGGAGGGGTGCTGACGGATACGGGACCGCTCATTGCGCTGTTCGATGAGGACGATAAGCATCATGCGAACTGTACCGCCATTCTCCGCAACCTACCGTATGGACCGCTTGTCACGACATGGCCGTGCATGACCGAAGCTATGTACCTCTTGCACGGGCTCGGAGGTTATCGATATCAGAATAGGCTGTGGCGAACTTATAAAGCTGGAAGACTTATCGTTCTGGACATCACAGCCCTGGAAACCGAGCGGATGGACTCCCTGATGCAACAATACCAGAACGTTCCGATGGATTTTGCCGATTCCTCCCTGGTCGCTGTGGCCGATATTCGCGGTTTCCGACGCGTCTTCACGACCGACAGCGACTTCTACATCTACCGCCTTTCCGATGGATCTATGCTGGAGGTCTTACGCTGAAGGGCCTCGTTCCCTGCATTGGCGTGTTCCTCCCGAGCGGATTTGCATTGCTGCGACAGTTGTTGCGGAAGTCTCCTCCTCCCGCAGGCGGCGGACACGGCGGCGGCGGCATGGACTACGACATGTAGTCCCGTCTGCCCAACGCACAGACAAAAACGCGCCCTCTTCCGATTGTGGAAGAGGGCGCGTTTGACCATCGTGGGCGGGGTCAGAAGTTGACTCCCGCTATGATATCACCCTTGCTGTCGGCCATAACTCTGCAGGCTTCGGAGAACGACATCGGTTGCGAAGAAGCTTTCGGATTGTAAGGCTGCGGTTTTCGGACGATGATGGCGCCGTGCTGGTCTACACCGTCGGGCCCGACTGAGTAGAGCAGATACGGCGGGAACGTAACGGTCCCATCGAACGATTTCGATCCCGCATCAACCCGCGTCGCTTCGTCCTGGGAGAAGAACTTGGCGTGAGCCTGGACATAGCGGAGAACTGTCTCTGGCTTGAAGGGGTCTGCCGGAACCTCGGAAAGATACTTCGGGCACAGTGCCTGCAGGGTGGGAGGATAAGCGCCGTGCTCCAGGCGATAGGCGTGGAGCGCGAGGGCGGCAGCCAGCAGTGCATTCTGCGTTTCGTTCTGGGCGTCTCTGAAGCGGGGCCCTGGAAAGGCAGGGCTGGAAGGATCAGCGTTCTCACCGCCGTACTCAAGCATTTGATTGATTCGGTCCCGTGGTTCGGCACTCGGCAGTGCATCACCGGAAGTATAAGGTCTGCTCCAATCCGTCTCGACTTTGTCCATTTCAGCGTAGTAGTTCTGTAGGATACGTCGGTTGCTGAGCGTGTAGAGACTGGCCGCCGTCAGGAGACGTTCAACCCCCGGCAGCACCGAATCCCGCCGTACAAAATCATTCGCGATATTCCATCTCCAGTCCGGTGTGAGAAGCAGGTTCCGTCGTACAGACACACCCGAATCGCGCTCCCATCTTAACATGGCGAGGAGGGGAGCATGGCGCTCCCGTATTGCTTCCATCTGCTTACAAGCCTGAAGCGCCTCTTCGGCCGACATGTCCGGCAGAAGGCGCCACACCAGTCGCCGGCCTCGATTTTGCCACTCTGTTCCCACCCGATGCGTGAGGTAAGAGCCTCCACCCGCTATGTTCTGGCTGAACGCAACCAGTTTCAGCGCCGCTTCGATCCCCCCGGAGCGGTCTCCCTGCGAGGCCTTCCAGACGGCGTCCGCCTGAAGCAGCGCGAAGAGAGGCTGGACACGGAAAACACCCAAGGTTTGATCCTGACTTCTGCGCAGGATTCTCTCGTGATACGGCGTCGTAAGGTCTGCGCACAGTATACGCAGCGACGGCGCATTATCGGCGACGAATCGACCGAGCGTATCGGTTTGCAGAGCCGGGTGCGATTTAGGGGGATCTTCCAGGACCTGGATCGCCTTAAAGATCGGACCGAAATTGCGGTTTCGCCCTTCAACTCGCGCCGCTAACGCAGTGTAGCGACTCGTCTCTTGTTGCGGAGCAGAACTGGGCAGTTCGGCAGGCATCCAATCCATATAATGCAGCCAACCGATAATACCCACGATTACGGTCGCAGCGGCAGTGAGACGCCTGAGCGCTCGCTGGCGCAAACGCTGCCGGCGGGCGTAGTCCTCCCTGATGGAAGAAAGTTCCAGAGCGGCCAGTGTGCGATTGAGAGCAGAATGCGTAAATGACTGGTTTCGCAGTTGAACAATGCCGAAGGCAAGGAGATCGTCGGTGCGCTGGGACATTCGGCAATCGCGGCAGACGAGGGAGTGCAGCCAACTGGCAGGTTTGCCGCTCTGTTTAATGTGATGACAGTTCATGGAGAATCTCCTTCTGCGGTGGCGCGACCGCGAGGGTGGCAGGACGCGGGGCGGGGAGAGCGAGTTCGACCGACGCGGATTCCGTTTCCAGGAGTTCGCGGAGGCGCTGGCGGGCGGTAAAAAGTCGGGACTTGACAGTGCCTCCCGGCACCTCCAGGATAGCCGCGACCTCCCCTATGGAGAACTCCTGAACATGATAGAGGAGAAAAGCCTCCCGGTGTTCCGGCGTGAGCTGGGCAAGGGCCCGGGGCAAAACGAGCGTTTCCCACTCGTGGCAGGCCAGAGGAGCGGCAAGGTGAACGGCGGCGTCGAGGGAGGCGTGTTCGTGGCGGTCACGCAGCCAGTGCGTGTACTCATGGTAGGCGATACGGTGCAGCCATGTCGAAAGGCTCGACTGATGCCGGAAGTTGGGGAGAGCCTGCCAGGCCCGAACGAACGTCTGCTGGGTGAGATCCTCGGCAATGTCCGTTCGACCCGTCAGGAAGCGCAGCAGCCGAAAGATACGAGGATAGTTTGCAGCGACAAACTCCTCCCCGGCTCGCTTATCGCCTCGCCGTATGCGCCATATCAGCCAGCTTTCTCTCACAGGCGTTCCCTTTCCTCAACGGTTCACTGTTATGGAGCCAGCAGGGACGCGGACGGTTCACGGAGACCATTAGAAACAGCTTATTCCTCGCGCGAGAACGGAAGGGACCACTGCCTGGCAGCAGCGCTGTCGCGTACAGGGTGCAGCTCGGGGAGGGCATCGAGGAGGCGCGCGACCGCACGTTCTCGGAAGCCCGGTGTCGTGACGGCAGGCGGAACGGCTTCGCGGAGCATGGCGCGGGTCTGTTCGAGAGTCCGGGCCTCGTAGGAGCAGGAGGGGCACCGCAGGAGGTGGCGCTCGACCCGACGATTCAACTCCTCCGGCAGCTCATTCTCCAGATGTGCGTCGAGCAGCGAGCGTATCTCTTCACAGCGCATCGTGCATCTCCTCTTCTTCGTCCCACAGGGTGGTCAACTGCGTTCGCAGGGCGCGCCGCGCCCGGTACAGCAGTGACTTGGTAGCAGGCAGCGACTTTTCGAGCATGGCCGCGACTTCATGCGCATCCCACTCTTCGACATCGCACAGGGTCAGCACCAGTCGATGCTCTTCCGACAGTTGGTCGAGAGCCTGGCGCACCACCAGACCCGTCTCCATCTGCGCGGCGGCCTGCCCTCCATCGGTATGGCGTTCGAACGCCTCTGGCTCCAGCAGCATCAGGCGCGGCTGTCGCAGCCGATCCACGCACAGGTTGCGCGTAATGCCGAACAGCCAGCCCCGAAAAGGACATTCGCCCCGAAAGGCGGCGGCACGCTGAAAGGCTCTCAGGAACGCTTCTGAAACGACTTCTTCGGCATCTTCGCGACTGCCCATAAGGTGACGCGCAAAGGCGAACACGCGATCCACATGCAGGTCGAACAATGCGCTCAGCGCCTCGGCCTCGCCCGCCTGAAGGCGCGCGACCAGACGTTTTTCGTACGGTGTCTCACAATGCGTCTCTATCGGAGCGGTGGGCATGGCCTATTCCGTGATGTCCTTCTCCCATGACGACGAGACAGGCATCGAAAAAGTGTCGTCTTGGGTAGAATATTTTTGGCGACGTCGTTTGCGACGCTCGCGACGCCTTAAGTTTACCCCGGTACGAAAAAAAATATTTTGGATTCCTGCAACGCGCAGCGAGTGTGAACGACTCACAGTAAGAATCAGTTGGAATCAACCAGACTCACTCGGACTCAGTCCCTGACAATTAAACAGAGTTAAAGACGCAGGAGAAGGGAGGAAACGAGGAGATTCCTGGCGAATGTCGGAGGGCGTGACCGCGAAACCGCGCCAAACAATCCCCTTGAAAGAGCCAAATAGACGAACTATGTCCGGAGAAAAAAACCTCGACGATCTGCCCTTGAACACCGTTCTCGTAGGCGACTGCCGTGATCTGTTGAAGACCCTGCCAGCAGGCTCGGTCGATCTCATCTTTGCGGACCCGCCCTACAATCTCCAGTTGCGCCATGAGTTATGGCGTCCGAACATGACGCACGTCGATGCCGTCGATGACGATTGGGACAAGTTTCTGAGTCTGGAAGAGTACGACCATTTCACCAGGGAATGGCTGGCGGCCTGCCGCACCGTGCTGAAAGACAACGGCACACTCTGGGTGATCGGATCCTATCATAATATCTACCGCGTCGGGTCCATCCTTCAGGATCTCGGCTACTGGATCCTGAACGACATCGTCTGGACGAAGACCAATCCGATGCCGAATTTCCGCGGAACGCGTTTTTGCAACGCGCACGAGACGTTGCTCTGGGTATCGAAGGCGGAAAAACAGACGGGCTATACCTTCAACTACAAGACGTTGAAAGCGGGCAACGACGACCTTCAGATGCGCAGCGACTGGCATATTCCGCTCTGCACGGGGGGCGAACGCCTGAAACATAACGGTGAGAAGGCCCATAACACCCAGAAACCCGAAGCGCTGCTGCACCGGATTATCCGCGCCTGCACCAATAAGGGCGATGTCGTGCTCGACCCGTTCTTTGGAACTGGGACGACAGGAGCGGTCGCAAAAAAGCTGGGCCGCAACTGGGTGGGGATCGAGCGCGAAGAGCACTACGCGCGTCTGGCCGCGGACCGCATCGGCCATGTCGTGCCGCCGCTGATTCCCGACGAGCTCTTGCCACCACCGCTGGACACACCCAAAATCAAGGTGCCGTTCGGAATGCTGCTGGAGCATGGCCTGATCGCGTATGGCACGGAACTGCGCCTGGACCGTACGGAGCATTTTGCCCACGTTCAGGAGGATGCGACGGTGGTCTGTGGCAGCCTGCGCGGCTCCATTCACAAGGTCGCAGCGCAGTGCCTCGGGAAACCCTCCTGCAACGGCTGGGAACACTGGTACTACCGTGACACTCAGACAGGCGAATACATCGTTCTCGATACGCTGCGGGAGCCGATCCGGAAACTGCTCGGCAACGCGCCTGTCGCCCCGAAAAAGCGGGTACGGGCAAAGAAATAGGGTACGGGGAATGAAACTGATCGTGGGGCTCGGCAATCCCGGCTCGGAGTACGAGGGAACACGGCACAACGTCGGATTCGAGGTGATCGATCTGCTCGCGCGGCGACATAACATCGCCGTCAGTAAAAGAAACTTCAAAGGGGTCTATGGCGAAGGCAGCGTTTGTGGCGAGAAGGTGATGCTGATGCGCCCGATGACGTATATGAACCTGTCTGGCGAGGCGGTGGGGGCCATGACGCGCTTCTACAAAATCGAACCCGCCGACGTCTGGGTCATCCTGGATGAAGTGGCGCTCGCGCCGGGACGAATCAGACTGCGCTTCCAAGGCTCTGCCGGGGGCCACAACGGCCTTACCAGCATACTCACCACCCTGCACACGCAGGAGGTGCCGCGCATCCGGATCGGAGTCGGAGCGGCCCGACCGGGTGCAATGGTCGGGCATGTTCTGGGTCGATTTCGGAAGGAGGAGATTCCTCTCATCGAAGAGGCCTATGTGCGGTCGGCGGATGCCGTCGAGTGCGCTCTGGCCGAGGGATTCGAGAGGGCGATGAACCGTTTTAACCTCTCGGACAAACCGGATCCGAAGGCCGCGCCTGGTTGACACGGTTCGGGCGGCGTGTTAAAATGAAGTCAGGAACACGCGGTCGTCAAAGGAACCTATGCTCGATTTCAGTCAGGTTGTCACACAGATCGAGAGTTTTTCGGTGGAACGCGCGAGCGGTCGGGAACGTCTGCTGACTGCGCTTGCCGAAGCAGGGCGGCGACTGCGTACGACAGCCCCGATTTGGGAGGACGTGAGCCCGCGCCTTCAGGGCAGCAAAACCTCGTGGCTGGTCGCCGACTGGAAGGCGAGGCCCGATGCTGTCGTCTCCCCCTCCGTTTGCCCGTCGGAATACACGGTGTTCGCGTCGGACGGTTCTCAGATCGTTTCGGACCGGCATGACATCGCGCTCTGTTATCTGCTCAATGTGAGCCGAATCGTGCTGAATTACGGTGACAACGCCTGGGCGGAACTCTCTTCGTCCGCCGTGCTTTCGCCTCCAGAGGAGGACGCCGAAGCGGAGGCGCTAGGCGAACTGACCGCGATAGCCGGCAAACGGCTCGGAGTCCGCCGCCAACTTGCCGAGTTCGCCGCTCTGGCCGACATGGTTTCCGCGCCACGGCCTGCTGGTCCCGCTCTGGCCCTGTTCGATGGCAGCCTCATTCTATGGACGCTGGAAACCGAGCCGGACGGTTTTCGGAGCGAGGCGCTGGAACAGATGCATCAGCATTTCGACCGGCTAGAGCAGATCTCCGTACCGCTCGTCGGCTACATCAGCCGACCGGCGAGCCGGGACGTCGTGAACTCGCTTCGCGTGGCGCACTGCCCACACACGGAAGCCAACTGCGACAGACACTGCCCGAATCGCAGCCGGCCCAGGCCGCACTTTGTCGCTCCAGACTGCGCGGGGACCGAAGGCGTCCGTGATGCCGACCTGTTCGCGGAGATCCTGTGTGAAGGCGAGCGTTCGGCGGTCTTCGGGTCGGAGTCGAACATTCTCGATTCCTACCGATCACAGCACCGGGTCTGTTTCTTCTACCTGCATGTCGGCACGGAGATCGCGCGCTGTGAAATACCGCAGTGGGTCGCAGAGGATATCGACCTCATGAATGCGGTGCAGACGTTATGCGTCGATCAAGCCCGGAAGGGCTTCGGATATCCGGTCGCGCTGGCAGAAGCGCATGAGCAGGCCATTGTGCGCAATGCGGAGAAAGACGCCTTCTTCCAGCTCCTGGAGCGTATGTTCGTCACCTCCGGACAGAGCGCCTCACAGACGCAGAAGAGTGTTTCCAAACGCGCCCGTCGTGTATAACGCGGCGCATCGTTTGAGCGAAGGGAGTGTTTCCAGGATGACACACGAATCCAACGAGAATCTTTCACGGCGTGAGTTGCTGCGCAACGCCGCCCTCGGCGCGGCAGGGCTGGCGCTGCTGCCCACTGTCGCTCATGCCGGCCGCGCCAAAAACGCCTACAAACCGTTCAAAATGGCGATCCAGTCTTACACACTGCGTGGCTTCAAGCTGGACGAGGCGCTGGCCAAGACGAAGGCGGCCGGACTGACGCACTGGGAAGGCTGGGACGGCCATCTGCCCATCACGGACGACCCTAAACAGATCGCGCTCTACAAAGAGAAGCTGGCCGCGAACGGCATCACCATGCCGACTTACGGTGTGGTGGGTTTCTCCAATAACGAAGCAGACGCCCGCAAAAAGTTCACCTTCGCAAAGGCGATGGGGATCCGAACGATGTCGGCCTATCCTTCGTTGGACTCGTTCCCGCTTCTGGATAAACTGGTGGACGAATATAAGATCAACCTCGCTATCCACAACCACGGCCCCGGCGACAACCTGTACGACAAGATTCAGAAAGAGGTCGATGCGCTGAAGGGACACAACGAGCGCATCGGGGCCTGCATCGATACCGGGCACTATCTGCTCTCCGATGAGCGGCCTGAAGTCGCGGCGGCGCAGTTCGGCACCCGCGTCTACGGTGTCCACCTCAAGGACGTAAAGGTCGGACCCGGCGATAAGAAGTCCTTTACGGAACTTGGCAAAGGCGCTCTGGATGTCAATATCTTCCTCAAGGAACTCATCAAGTTCGGTTATCCGAAGCGCGGCCTGTTGTCGTTGGAGTATGAAGAGCATGCGGACGATCCCATGCCCTATGTCGAGGAGTGTTTGAAGAGAGTGCGGGACAGTCTGGACACCATCAACAACTTTACCCTGATAGGAAAGTAACCACGCCATGTCGCTTCGAATCACGGATGTCGAGCGGATCACGGTCGATGTGCCGTTTACTCCGCGCTGCCAGGAGTGGAATGCACGGGAGGTCTGGCAGTGGCGTATCTCCGAGGTCATACGTGTCGTGACGGACGCGCCGGGAATCGTCGGTTATGGCGAGACTCTGCCTCACTACACCTGGGGGCGCGTCTCGGATGCCGCCCTTGCAAAGGTAAAGGG
>JBBQPO010000163.1:0-13739 GCA_038217285.1 Chthonomonadales bacterium | reverse complement strand
CCTCCAGTGGCTTGCCGGCGACCTCTTGGATCTGAACCAACTCCACCGCCGTAAACGCCTTGATGTGTACGCCCGGACGGGTCTCTTTTACAGTACGGAGCAGATCGAGGTAGTACTGATAGGGCAGACGCGGATCGATCCCACCGACCATGTGGACTTCCGTAATGGGAACGTCCAAATGTTCGCGCAGTCGGTTACGCACTGCGGCCATATCCATCTCATATGGCGCAGGCCCACCCTTCTTGGCATAGAAGGAGCAGAACTTGCAGCCCTTGTTGCAGATGTTGGTATAGTTGATGTGCTGATTGCGGACGTAGTAGGCCCGGTCGCCGTGCAGACGTTCGCGGACAATGTTGGCCATATAGCCGACAGCGGAGAGGTCGGGGGTTTTGTAGAGGCGAACGGCATCGTCGTAGGACAGCCGCTCCTGCGCCATGACTTTCGTGTAGATATCCATCAGGTCGCGCCCGACATAGCGTTCGGCGCGACTCGCGGTCGAAGGGGTAGACTCTCTTTCAAGAACGGCCATAACGGCGCCTCCCACCCTCCACGGACACGGGTCGTCAAACAGGGCGGCCTCGCCGGGCGGGTTTGTGTATTTTTTCACAACCTGATATCGGAGTATACCATCCGCCACACAGAAATGCAAGTCGGTACACCGACCCGGCCCCTTCCGGCTACCCTATCTTCCGGACATGATCCTACGCTCCGATAATCCCCCAATGCATGCTTTTGATCCTCGTCTGTGCTCTTTTCATGCCGATAAAATGCCAAATCGAGCGCAAATAGGGCGTTTATCGTCCGGGAGGGAGGGATCCGGCAGTGGGACCGGAGATCAGTTCCCAGCGCATTTTGCCCTTCATGAAGACGACGAGAGGCGCTGTCCAGGTCACGCGCACCACTTGCCCCGGATAGAGATCGCCCTCCATGCCGTTCAGCCCGGTTTGAGGGGTGAACATATAGGAACAAAAACACTGGATGTTGTACCGGCCCGGCACGGCGGGATAGAACTGCGCGCCCCATTTCGCCGTCATTTTCGTTCCGTTGATCACGACATACACGGGGCAGAGCGCATAGAGGAAGGCAAGGGGACTGTGCTCTACCTTGACCTCAAAGCCAGTGTAGACGGGCGGTGCAAAATTACTCACGAGTGGCCCTCTCTTTCGTCTCTCGTTATGGGAACGTCCTATTTCTGGTTCCGCAAATTCGCGGCCCAGAACGCCTGGCCGCTCAGGGCGAGGCAGACGGCGCCGCCGCTATGCCGATAGGCAGGCGCGATCTCGACGCTCCGGTCCGTATCGGTTTCGAAGAGGAGCAGCGTGGAGGCCGGCTCCGCGATCCTGCTGCCGAGATAGGGGTCCGGCCACCCTCCTGCAATCGGCAGCCCCTCGTAGAGCAGAGGTACGCGGAAACCGACAGGGCGAACCTGTGTCGAGTCGCCTGACTCCGGACAGTGATAGCGGGAGTCGTCGCGCAGATAAGGCCGTGTGCCGCTCACAAGGCCCGCAAAGCTTCCCGCCGACGCGGGTAGCTTGCCATCGTAATCGGCCGCATACATAAACAGAGCTAGGCCGACCTGTCGGGCGTTACTCTGGCACAAAGCTCCCCGCAATGTAGCCCGGCTGCCGCGCAGTTCACTCGCTGCAAAGAGAACGATGATCCCGACGATAAGACAGGCGATCATAACCTCCCGCAGGGCCGCGCCGCGCCTTCGCCGGCGGCTCCTCCCCCACTTCCTCGGTCGCGGTTCCCCTCTAAGCGCCATTCCCGTTCGCTCCGACGCCCGGTGCGGCGCTGCGCTGCATTTTCGCCCGAATCTCCGCCTTCGCAGCGGCTTCACCAGGCAGAGCGAGGAGGGCGCGGTAGCGTGCAAAGGCTTCCTCCTTATGGCCGGCGGCCAGCAGGGTGTCCGCCGTTTTTCGGCACGTTTCCGGCGTCTCTATCCAGGTGATTTTGCTCAACGTCTGGCGGACGATCTCTATCTCCTCCGCATTCAGGCTGGTCCCTGTGGTGCCGGAAGCCATCAGATTGGTGATGTCCTGACGGTGCGGCAGGCCCATGCCGTGCCCGAGTTCGTGGGCGGAGACGCGCGGCAAGGGTTCGTCGATTCCTCCGGGCACTCTCCGCAGCCTCGCCGTCTCCTTAACGAAGATCCCATCCCGGCGCATGAAGATGCCGTTCGGAGGCATCTCGCCCATGTAGTAGACATGAAACATGCCCCCAGGGCGGGTGGCCGTCGTCCGCAGCGCCAGCAACGCCTCAATCGGTAGCAAGGGCTGGTGTTCGTATCCGGCGACAGAAGCCGGAGGCTCGCTAAGGACCGATTCGACGAGCAAGTGTACCCCGGCCGCATGCCATATCTCGTTGGCCTTCCGAAAAATGCGAGCGACGTCCTCGTCGGTAAGTTTCGTACCTGCCGCTGGTGTCGTCGCGTCCCGCAGCAGATGCACACGCACCGGGACGATCCGGTATTCGGCGTTTTTCCAGACCTTCACCAGGGGTTCCGGAGGCGTGACGGCAGGCGACGTGGGAGGAGGCGCGACAGCAGCGACGACAAGCAGCAGCAGCGCTCCAATGGCAGTTGACAGAGACATAGGACTCCTTTCGAGTCGAACTTCACAGGTGTGGCAGGGAGTTGCCTGCACTATTCGACAGAGATCACGCCGATTCCTGACGGAGTTTGCAAGAGAAGAATGTTCGCGCAAGCCACTCTGCTCTGTCGATTTCGACCGGCAGGCAGGAATCGACCTTACCCGGCGGCGAACTCACCAGTATGATGCAGGTAACACAAACCTTCCGCGCGCGCTGGATACTGCCTATCTCTGCCCCGCCCATCGAAAATGGGGAGATCATCGTCGAAGGGGATCAGATCGCGGCCGTGCGGCAGGCCATCGGACCCTCTCGATCGGACGTGCAGGATTTCGGAGACGCGATCCTGATGCCCGGCCTCGTCAATGTGCATACGCATCTGGACTACACGCTGATGCGGGGCCTCCTGGAAGACATTCCGTTCTTCCCGTGGATACGAGAGCTGACGGCCCGCAAAGCGGTCCTGACGGCCGAGGACTGGATCGCCTCGGCGACATGGGGCGCGGCAGAAGCGGTGGCAGGCGGAGTCACCACCATAGGCGACTGCACCGACAGCGGTGCCGCCATGATCGGCGCGAAGCGACTGGGACTGCGTGGGATCGTCTATCAGGAGGTCTTCGGCATCGACCTGCGGCAGACCGTCGCCGAGATCCTGGAGGAGTTGCAGGCAAAGTTAGACCGGCTTAGCGCAGAGGCCACGGGAACGCTGCTCTCCGTAGGTGTCTCCCCACACGCGCCTTATACGGTTCGCCCGGAGCTAATGCGGGCGCTGGGCGAGGTTGCGGCGGCGGCGGGCCTGCCGCTCTGCATCCATGCGGCGGAATCGACGGCGGAAGCTACCCTATTCCAATCGGGAAGGGGCCCCATCGCGGAGATGTTTGAGCGCCGAGAGATAGACTGGCTGCCGCCGAAGCAGAGCGTCGTGGAGTATCTGTTCACGCAGGGCGTTCTCTCTCCGCGCACCCTGCTGGTCCACGGTGTTCAGGTCTCGGCCGCCGACCGAATCCGGATGCGGCAGACCGGCGCAGCCTGGGCCACCTGCCCAAAATCGAATGCGAAGCTGGGCAATGGCGTCGCGCCACTGGAGATTCTCTTCGATCTTCCTGCCCCCACGGACTCCGGTGCCGCCTGCGGCGTCCGTGTCGGACTAGGTTCCGACAGTGTCGCCGGCAATAATACCATGGATCTTTTCGAGGAGATGCGATTTGCCGTGCTGATGCAGCGTGGAGCCAGACGGCGAATAGACGCCCTGACGGCCCGAGCGGCCGTCGAGATGGCGACGCTCGGAGGCGCGGACGCGCTCGGCATGGCCCCGGAAATAGGCTCGCTGGAGCCGGGCAAACGCGCCGACCTCTGCGTTGTCGGGCTGGACGGCCTGCACAACGTTCCTGCCTACGATCCGTACAGTGCCCTCGTCTATGCCGCCCGCGCCTCCGATGTCCTTTTTACTATGATCGGTGGCGTAACACGCTACGATCACCGCCTCGGAACGCGATGGGAACATCGTTTTCCTCATTTCAATATTGCGCCTGCGCGCCGCGACCTGCACGTGGCGGCGGAAAAGATGCGCCAATGGAGACCCGAATCGCCATGACTCAATCCCCTCCCCTCCTTCGCTTCGGTATGATCGGCTGCGGAGCGCTAGGTCTCGTTCACGCGCAGCGCCTCCACTCCATTCCCGGCGTACAGGTCACGGCCCTGAGCGATCCCAGCCAGACGGCGATGCAGCATGTGACCACGGAACTCGCGTCCATGTCGCCTCTGCCGCAGTTCACCGACTATCGGGAGATGCTGGCAACGGTGGAACTGGACGCCGTCTGCATCAGCTCCCCCAACCGCCTGCATGTGGAGCAGTTGCTGGCTGCCGTCGAGGGAGGACTGCATGTTCTCTGCGAAAAGCCGCTGTCGCTCTACCCGGCGGAGGTCACACAGGTCGTCGAAGCGACGCGGCGTGGAGACCGGGTCGTCGCGATTGCCTACCAGTCGCGTTATCGGCGCGATTCTCGCCTGCTCCGTCAGGCCCTGCAGAGCGGCAAATGGGGACGGATCTCCTCTGTCAGCCTCTTTTCCACCGAGGACTGGATCACGCCGAATGTGGGGACATGGCGGCACGACCCCGCGCGCTGTCCGGGCGGCTTCTTCGCGGACGCCAACGGGCATCAGCTCGACCTCTTGTTCTGGGTGACGAACATGTCGGCAACTGCAGTACACGCTGCCATCGAGAAGCGCGGCACCCCCATACCCATCGCGACCTGGGGAGACGCGCGCCTGATTCCCCAGGGAGCGCCCGTACCTGAAAACCTGAAGGACGCGCCGCTGCTGCACTTCAATTTCGTCGGTGATGCGCGGCGTTGGCACGAAGAGATCACGATTCATACCGAGCGTGCCGATTTCGTGATGCGCGATACCCACCTGCTCTGGTCGGACGGCTCCGCTCCCCTGGCCCCTTTCCCCGATGACGGCACGCTAGACGACAGTATGCCCACCCTGCCGGACACGGCGTTCGTCTGGGCGCTGCAAAACAACCAGCCCGTTCTGTCAGCCCCCGACAGCGTCTGGCCCGTCCTCAACTTCACCCGAGAGGCCCTGGCCGTCGCGGGGTACGGCCTCGACGACATGGCGTGAAACCGTCAACCGCGGCGTTCGATGATGGTGACAGGGTCGAGGCGGGCCAGACGCCACCCGATGGTGACGACGGCGACCAGGGTGATCGTAAAGGGGAGGGGCAGGGTGAAGACGAAGGAGGCGGGATCGAGGGGATTGAGCAACAGTCCGCGCGGGACGAACAGCACGAGTTTCATCGTCTCCAACAGTCCAACGGTCAGCAAGCCCCCGAGCAGCCAGCCGAAGAAACAGAGGATCGCGGTCTCGACGAGGGCGCGACGGATCAGCAGGGAGCGCGGGTAGCCTATCGCGGAGAGGGTCGCGATCTCCGGCAAGCGCTGTGTGAAATAGATGTTGAACAGCAGCCCGCAGACGAACGCGACTGAGATAACGATAATGGTCACGACGAGATTCAGGATGAGGTAGAGATTCACCAGCGCGCTCTGCGTCTCTTTCACCAGGCTGGAGTAGCGCCAGACGCGGGCGTCTGCCTTATCCACGGTGCGCTCCACAGCGCTGTCGAGCCTCTCCTGGGCGGCGATGTCGCGGGTCGGAGCAAAGGCGAGATAGCCGGTCCAGGTAAACGGGGAGTTGTCGTCCACAAACGTCCGGGAGGTCAATCCAAGCCAGCGTGAGCCGCGCAGCAGCCCGACCAGCTTCACCGGGACCGGCGCGTAGTTGTCTTCGGACGCGGGGTCGAGGATCGTATCTCCCAGTTTCAAACCGAGGTTCTGCGCCACTTCCTCGGAAATCACCACCTCCGGCTGCCCTTCGACAGGCAGATGGCCTCGGGATAGTCGGATGGAACAGCGTGCCAGGAACTCGGTTCTGTCTTCCAGGGAGAGGCCGAAGATAGGAAACACCATTTTACCGAAAATCGTCTTCACGCGCACGGAATACGAGTGCGTGGGCGCGAGCCTCCCGAGTTCCGGTAGACGCTGCAGTCGCGCTACCTCTGCGGGGTCGAGGGCCAACGCGTTCCGAGGAATCAGTCCGGTGCAGAAACGATTGTAGCCGTAGAGGGTGAAGACCGTGAGATCGATGGAGCGAATGATGGTCACGACGCTGGAGACGAGCGTGACGGCGATGACGATGACGAGCGCGATCGGCAGAACGCGCACGAAATTGCGGCGCAGAAAGAGAACGGGACTGAGTGCGTTGTTCACAGTGAAGGGTCTTCCAGATGCAGGGTATCGTTGAAGAGCAGCAGACGCCGAAACAGGCTCGTTGGAAAGTTCTTCTCTTCGATGATACTCAGCGAGGCATTCTCGAAGAAGAGGTGTCGCATCGACGTGATCGGAGCTTCGAGCGCATCGCAGATCAAGACGCGCAGGCTGCCTCCGTGCCCGACGATAGCGACACGCTCCGCATCACCGCTCTCGGACCGAACGATCGCCGCTGCGGCAATCATCCGGTTCCAGACCTCTTGCAGCGTCTCCGCACCGGGCGGACGATGGTGGAAGGGATCGAGGCGGTAGTTCGCCAGAAGATCCCCGTCTCCGCGTGCCTGTATTTCTGCGACCGTCAGCCCTTCCCACTCCCCGAACTTTATCTCCCGAAGTTCCGGCAGGGTCCTGACCGCAAGCCCGAGAGGCGTGGCAATGGCCTCTGCGGTCGTTCTGGCACGGATGAGGTCACTTGACCAGACGACTTGCGGAGGCAGTGCCATGCGAGCCATTCTCGCCCCGATCCGGGCGGCCTGGGCCTTACCGGCGTCCCCCAACGGCACATCGGTCTGGCCCTGCATCCGACCGGTCTGGTTCCATTCGGTGACTCCGTGGCGCACAAGATAGAGCCGACGAGAACCGGACGAACTCAACGACCCAGCGCTTTACCAGGCATCGTAGGGCCGCCGCCCGGAGAGCCGGGCGCCTTGAGCTCTTTGTAACTTGCTGGCGGCGTCCAGACAAAAACACTGTCCGGAATATTACCGTTCACCGTCTGGTTGCTTGCCGACTGGATCAGGCTGCCCGTAGCGCCGGCAATCGTCATTTTGACGAATTGGAAGGTCTGTTTGTCGACCATGATAGTAATCTTGACCTTTTTGGCGTTGGCCAGTTGTTCCGGCGTACCCGTGGTCGGCATATTGGGCTTGAGTACGAAAACGCTCCGACCGTCCACCTTCGATTCGGGCAGCAAGGAGAAACCATTGACGGGATTCAGCAGCGCGAAAAAGCGACTGAGCATATTTTCATTCTGAATCTGTCCCCGCTGGTAAACTTTCTTGTCCGGCGAATACATGAGCAGCGTTTTACCATCGGTGACCATAATCTGCGTGGTTTGCTGGCTCTTACCGCCGACCGTTATAGACTTCATATTATTCACGAGATACTTGTTGGGGCCTTTAAAGTTGATCTTGACTGTGACGGCCTGAGTGGCCACTTTGCCTTCCGGGGTCGTGCCCTTTTCTGTACGAACGATCGTTCCCTGATAAGATTTCGCGAAGGAATAGACATCCGACATCTTTTTGTAAACTTCGCTGGCAGACTGCGCGCGCGCGGTTACCGGGGCGAGGACGGTGCAGGCGAGGGCCAGGGTCGTGGCAAAGTAAATGACAGGCTTCCCTGTCAGATTTGTTGTCCAATGCACGACGAATTTCCGATTCGACATGAGGGTCTCCTTATTGACGTTGCCGCTCAGGGCGGCTGCCGTTTATCCTACGTCACGGGCAGCCGAAGGTACGCCGCACCTGGACAAACAGTGTAGTATACCATACGGAGCCTGATTTCCCTTTCGTTTGCGAAGCGCGCCTCCCCCAAAAGTGACGAGGGGAGACGCGTCGTCGCGGGCTCCGCGGGCCGCCTATTTGAGCGGCGCGGTGGTGCGTCCTATACCGTGATAGTCGAAACCAAGGCGGCGCATTTTCAGGGGATCGTAGATGTTGCGTCCGTCGAAAAGCAGTGGGGTCTTCATCGACGATTTCACGCGCTCCATATTGAGTTGCTTGAATTCGTTCCACTCCGTGACCACCACCAGCGCATCGACCTCTTCCGCCGCTTCGTAGGCGTTGCGGGCAAAGCAGATCTGCGGGAAGAGAGGCCGGGTGTTCTCAATCGCGATGGGATCGTACGCCTTGACATCCGCGCCCTCGGCCAGTAGCGTCGTGATGATCTCGACCGATTTGGCATCGCGCATATCGTCGGTGTTGGGCTTGAAGGCCAGCCCGAGAATACCGATGGTCTTGCCCTGGAACGAGCCGCCGATCGAAACCCGCAAGCGGTCGACGAAACGCACCGCCTGCTCCTTATTGACGTCCATGACGGCCTGCAGCAGTTTGAACTCGTAGCCGTTCTTCTCGGCCGTGCGCGCCAGGGCGCTGCTGTCCTTCGGGAAGCAGGATCCGCCATAGCCGAGCCCGGCGTTGAGGAAGGCCGAGCCGATCCGGTTGTCCAGCCCCATCCCTTTGATGACCTGGATCACATCCGCTCCGACCGCCTCACAGATGTTGGCGATGCTGTTGGCGAAGGAGATCTTGGTGGCGAGGAATGCGTTGGAGGCGTACTTGATCATCTCCGCGCTCGCCACATCGGTGATAATCATCGGGCGCTCCAGCGGGGCATAGAGTTCGAGGATCTTCATCGCCACCACCTGGTTGGGCGCGCCAATCACGATACGATCCGGCTCCAGCGTATCTTTGATGGCGCTGCCCTCCCGCAAAAACTCCGGGTTGCTGACGACATCGAAATCGACGTTGCGGCGGCGGTTGGTCTCGATGATCTCGCGCACCATGTTGCCGGTGCCAACGGGCACGGTCGATTTCGTGACGATGACCTTGTAGCGGTTGAGGGCGCCGGCCACCCCCTGGGCGACTTCCTGAATGTAGGTCATATCTGGATCGCCGCTCGGCAGCGGAGGCGTTCCCACACAGATGAAGACGACGTCGGAGTGCTCGACCGCGAAAGGCAGATCCTGCGTGAAGGAGAGGCGGCGGTCTTCGACGTTGCGCTTGACCATCTCTTCCAGCCCTGGCTCGTAGATGGGCATCTCCCCGCGCTCGAGCATCGCGATCTTTTCAGGGTTTTTATCGACGCAGATCACATCGTTGCCGAGGTCGCTGAACACGCATCCGGTTACGAGACCGACATAGCCGGTTCCGATGACGCAGATATTCATTATAGGTTACTTCCTTCCGTATCCAAATCAAAGTGGGTAAGCCGAGACGGCTCGGTCGTACTACCCGCTAAAATTGCACAAAACGTGCCAACCCGAGCGAA
Source organism: Chthonomonadales bacterium (assembly GCA_038217285.1). Taxonomy (GTDB): domain Bacteria; phylum Armatimonadota; class Chthonomonadetes; order Chthonomonadales; family Chthonomonadaceae; genus JANXLO01. The sequence continues at coordinate 4,332 of JBBQPO010000163.1, read as the reverse complement.
TCAAGAAATCAGGAGCAAAAAGAGGCATGGAATAGTCACCCCGGCTTTCCTGATCAAAACTGTTCCAGTTCTGAATTGCGTTCGTTATCCGGTCATTGATCGGGGTTCAGACAGGGGCGCGGTCGAAAATCGCCATCTGCGTGGGAGCGCCGAGTTCGGAGTCTTCCGGGCCGATCCCCTGCCATGTCACGGTGTACCCTTTTTCCTGCCCTACCCGTGTACTCCAGTCGTGGAACTCCTCGCGCGTCCATTCGAAGCGATGATCGTTGTGGCGGAATTTACCTGCCGGCAGCGTTGGCCATTTCCGGTTGTATTCGGCATTGGGCGTGGTGATGACGACACGACGCGGCCGGGCATGGCCGAAGACGACCCCCTCCATAGCCGTCAGACGCGCTGCATCGAGATGCTCGATCACCTCGATCAGGAGAGCGACATCGAACCCGGCGAACCGATCGTCCCGGTAGACGATGGAGCCATGCAGCAGGCGCACACGGTCCCGCTGCCGGGGCGGAAGGGTGTCGAGGTGCAGGCGCTGAGCCGCCCGATCGAGCGCGAAGGAGGAGACGTCGATTCCGACGATCTCGCGCAGACCGCGCTCTTCCAACAGCATCTTGACCAGGCGGCCCTCTCCGCAGCCAAGATCGAGCGCGCGCTCGGCGGGAGGAGAGAGGCTGCGAACCTGTTCCACGGCCGTCTGCAGGCGGTCTTCGTGGAGACGCAGCGGCGCTTCCGCCGCCTCTTCCTGCACTCCGGCCTCGGCATCCTGCTCATCCTGATCGACGGTCGTATCCTCTTGAAGCGCCTCGATCCGTTCGACGGCCTCCCGCACCCGCGCCTGACGATAGTTCAGATACCGACGGGCAATGAGCGCGTACTCCGGATGCGCAGGGAGCCAGCGTTCGCCCTTCTTGAGCAGTTTCTCCACCTCATCCTCGCCGACGAAATAGTGCTTGGAGTTGTCGAGAACGGGAATCAGCACGTAGAGATGTGAGAGCAGATCCTGCACGGTCTGAGCGCCGAGCAGCGTCAGCCGGACCACGCTCGATTCCCCCCAGGTGGGAAAGTGGGGGTCGAGAGGCAGGCGTTCGAGCTGGACCGTATAGCCGAGCGGTTCGAACAGGCGGGGTATCAACTCTGCGGCGTTGGCGACATGGAGGACATCGATATGCACCTCGAAGGGCATTTTTTCGGCGACGCGCTCCGGCCGCTCCCGGCTCCGCCCGTTCATAGCGGTGCTAAAGGCTTCGATAAGGGCGACGCAGAGGAGGCTCGACGCGACATACGGTCGGTCGTTGACGTACTGCTCCAGCGTGTGGGTGCGCTGCCGGTTGCGGACCAGCCCGACCGGGTCTACGTCGAGCAAAAGCGCTACGGTGCAGCGGTCGGCACGGCACTCCGGCCAGCAGACGGTCACCTTGCCGAACGCGAGCGCCGACTCGAACACGTTCGCAGGGTTCTTATGCAGCAGGTAGCCGAGATCGTCGGCATTGGGCGCGGTACAGGTGATGGTCAGAAGCATGGGGCCTCGCTACTACTCACAGTTTGCCGAGGAAGCGACCGGGGCTGAACGTGCCTTGCGGGTCGAGCGACTGTTTCAGCGCGCGGTGCAGGCTGAACTCGGCCCGCGTTTCGCCGAAGAGAGCGATGTTCTGCTGCTCGGCGATAGCGGTGTCCAGGCGTGTCCAGACCACATTGGCGTCCTTCGGGAGGAGTGTCTTCACCTTGCTGACAGTATCGGCGGCGGCTTCGTTGGCAGCGAGGGAGACGATTCCCGAGGCGCAGTGCACCGTGGCTCGGATTTCCGGCGACTCTGCGAGGGCGGAGACGAGGTCGGGAAGCTGAGAAGGCAGCACGGCGACGCGCAGTGCGAACGATCCCGGCGGCCCTGGGCTTGCAAGCCGGTCCCGCAGAGCCGTCAGTTCTGGCGGCGGCAACACGTTCGGCAGAGAGTTCCATCGGGCGGCTGAGATGCGGCGGGAGAACTCGTTGACCTGCCACTCCACGCGTACCGCGATCCCCTGGAGTCCAATGACCAGACGTGGGATTCCCTCCGGCTCATTGGTGGCCACAATAAACGTGGGAGCGAGTTGCGCCTGCTGGAGTTCCAGGCCGAGTCGGACCGCCTCCCCCAGATCCGGGGCGTTCCAGGCCAGCGTCCGGTCCGCTTCCGGCAGTGGGCGCAGCTTAAAGGTGAGCTCGGTCAAAAAGCCCAGCGTTCCCCTTGCGCCGGTAAACAGCTTGCAGAGATCGTAGCCAGCGACGTTCTTGACGACCTTACCGCCGCCCTTGACTTCAACGCCGCCCGTCATCACCGCCCGCAAGCCGATGAGCAGATCGCGCGGCGCGCCGTAGGCCGGTCGCCAGAAGCCCGAGGTGGCGGCGGCGACGATTCCCCCGAGGGTCGCCTGCTGCGCCAGTGGCACATCGAGCGCCAGAAAGAGGCGGCGCACGGCGACATGCTGTTGCAGCGCCGCCAGCGTGACGCCGGGTTCGGCGGTCACCGTCAGATCATCCGGTTGAAAATCGGTGATCCGGTCGAGGCGCGAGGAGTGCAGGAGCAGATAGGGTCGATCCAGCGGCGGTGGATAACCGGTCCCGATCTCCGTGCCGCCGCCGCAGGCGATGAGCGCGACTCCGACGGCCTCCACAGCCCTTACAATCGCGATCACATCGCCGCTGGAAGCCGGCGCGACGGCGGCGAGAGCGGGACGGCAGTCGCTCAGTGTAGTGGTCGCGGGAGCCGTCGAATCGATGCCGTCGTGCCCCACGATGCCCGCCAGTTGTTGAAGCAAATTCTCGATATTCACGCCCTTAGATTCGGCTTATCCCGTCAAAATCCTCCTATTTGGCGTCAGCATTGACGCGATTCCTGTCGCAGGGTTATAATGGGGCATAGCTCTGCGAGAGATGACCGGAAAAAGAGGGAACCGTTGCGCGATAAAAGCGTTAGAAACGAGCCGCCGGAGGCTGTCGAGCCACCGGGTAAAGAACTCGGGGTGATCGTACGCGGTTCGTTGGCCGACGGACTCGAGATGCGCCTGCACGAAGGCGTGAGCGTCGAGGAGCTGCGTGTCGGCAAATTCGTAGTGACACAGGGGGAGCGTAACCGCTTTTTCGGCATCGTGAGCGATGTCCAGTTGGCGGCCTCCCACCCCGGTGTCCTGCTCCGTCCGCCGCGTCCGGACGAAACCTTGAGCCGCGCGGTTCTGAGCGGGACCAGCACCTTCGGCAACGTCAAGCTGCGCCCGATGCTGATGGTTCCCAACGACGCCGTGGCAGGCGACGAGGAGTCGCTGCTGCCGGTGAAGACCGTTCCCACCCACTTCAGCCCCGTCTGCGAGGCGAATCGGGAGGATGTCGGCCATATCTTTGGGGACGAACGGCGCGACCCGAAATTTTTCCATGTCGGCACGCCCCTCGACATGGAGACGCCGGTCTGCCTCAATCTCGACCGGTGGGTGGAGCGCTCCAACGCCATTTTCGGCAAGTCCGGGACCGGCAAGACGTTTTTGACGCGGCTCTGTCTGTGCGGAGTCATCAAGGCGGAGAAAGCCGTCAATCTCATTTTCGACATGCACAGCGAGTACGGCTGGCAGGGAACGACCGAGCAGACAGGGCGAAGTTCCGTGCGGGGTCTGAAACAGTATTTCCGCAGTCGTGTCCAGATCTTCACCCTCGATCCAGCCTCGTCCCGACGGCGTCAGGTGCCGTTCGATGAGGAGATTCGTATTCCCTATAGCCAGATCACGGTCGAGGACATCCTGCTGCTGCAGCGGGAGCTGAACCTCAACGCCACGGCCCTGGAGACCTGTTATCTGCTCGTGCGCAAGTTCAAGCAGAAAACCTGGCTGCAACAGTTTCTGGACATGAGCGTCGAAGACATCAAGGAGTTCGTCGGAGAGAACAATGCTCATCAGGGGGAGCTGTCCGCGCTACAGCGCAAACTGCTGACCTTGACCGAACAGTGCCAGGACTTTCTCGTCCCCGACATCGCCCCGGAAGACGATGCGGTGGACAAGATCCTGAACACGCTCCGTTCCGGCCGCCATGTCGTTCTCGAATTCGGGCAGAACGATCGGCCTGTGCAGTATATGCTCGTCGTCAATATCCTCACGCGGCGTCTGCACAGCATCTATGTCGAAGATACCGAACGTTACCTGAGTCAGAGCGGGCCGAAGCCGCAGCCTCTGGTCATCACCATCGAGGAGGCGCACAAGTTCTTGTCCCCGCACCTCGCCCACCAGACCACCTTCGGCATCATCGCCCGCGAGCTACGTAAGTACAACGTCACCCTCTTGGTCGTGGACCAGCGGCCTTCCGGCATTGATTCGG
>JBBQPO010000162.1:0-13936 GCA_038217285.1 Chthonomonadales bacterium | reverse complement strand
TGTGTGCGGGCTGTTGTTGGCTTTTTGGTCCGCTCTGGGTTGCCTTGGGCTGGCGAAATGCCGTTGGGAGCCTGATCTCACCTGAAATCACGCCGTATTCCCAGTGCCGCCGAAAAGGCCGTTTCCGACCGCGCTTCTAGCATCCTTTACCTCCGCGCTGCCCGGCGCCAATCAGTTCAAGCTCATCAGGAGCTTGTTTACGACAAGTGGTCATGCACAAATTAATGACATTAGTTTCAAGCCGATAGGCACCCATGTCTACGTAAGAGGGAGTGTTAGCAGTGGGTTTAGTTTAATACTGGCTGGTGCCGGTAGAACGCATAATCAAATCGGAACTGCCAGTGGGCATTCATGTCATATATTCAACAGCTCTAAATTCACGGATAGGTTCATCGCGTTCCGGTTCAAGGATACCACGACCGGAAATACCGACTATGGCTATATCGAAACCAGCCTGACCGACAACTCCCACGCGAATTTGAACCTGCATATCATCGCTTATGCCTACGACGCGTCCGGAGCAAAGATCGTGACAAGCCCCGTTCCCGAGCCGTCCGCACCCATTGTTCTGGCTGCCTTCAGCGCGCTCACCCTGGGTGCGGTGGGAGTGCGCCGGTTGAAAGCCTTGCGGAACTAAGGACAGCCGCAACAATTAACGCTTCACATTTTCGCCACGAATGAGATCAAATTGGAGGCGAATATGAAGCAGTTATTGTTGTACGTCTCCTAACCGGGCCGTAGGCGAAATCGGCGGCAAACAACGCTCCGAGAGGAAACCTCCACGATGATCAATGGGCGTAAAGTTCTGCTCGTCGGCTGGGATGCCGCCGATTGGAAGGTGATCCGGCCGCTGCTGGACCAGGGGAGTATGCCGCACCTCGCCCGCCTTATCGAAAGCGGCGTGAGCGGCAACCTCGCCACACTCTACCCCGCTCTCAGCCCCATGCTCTGGTCCTCCATCGCCACGGGCAAACGCCCCGGCAAGCACGGCATCCACGGCTTCACCGAGCCGATACCGGGTGGGGCAGGCGTGCGCCCCATCTCCGTGCTGAGCCGCACCGCCAAGGCGGTCTGGAACATCCTCAATCAGAATCAGAAGCGGTCTGTCGTCGTGGGGTGGTGGCCCTCTCATCCGGCGGAACCTCTCGACGGGATCATGGTGTCCGACTTCTACCACAAGGCCGGTGATGGTACGGAGCCGCCCCTTATGGCGCCCAACTCCGTTCATCCCCCCGCGTGGGCAGACCGACTGGCCGATCTGCGTGTCACCCCGATGGAACTGCCGGGTGAGGTTCTTCGCCTCTTTGTGCCCGCCTACGAAAGGGTCGATCAGGAGAAGGACAAGCGCCTCCATGTGCTCGCCCGCATGATCGCGGAGACGACTTCCACCCATGCCGCCGCCACGGAGGCTCTGGAGCACTCCGAGTGGGACTTCGCCGCCGTCTACTACGATGCGGTCGATCACTTCTGTCACAGCTTCATGGGCTATCATCCTCCTCGTCTGCCCTGGATCACAGAGGAGGATTTCGACCTCTACCAGCATGTCGTCGCCAACTGCTATCTCTACCATGATGCCATGCTGGGGCGCCTCCTGCAACTGGCTGGGCCGGAGGTCACCGTGATCGTCATGAGCGACCACGGCTTCCACTCTGACGCTCGTCGGGTCGCCACCATGCCGGCGGAAGCGGCTGGCCCCGCCGTCGAACACCGCCATTTCGGCATGATCTGCATGGCTGGACCAGGCATCCGGCAGGGTGGCCCGCTTTACGGCGGCGTGATCCTCGATGTCGCTCCCACGATCCTGCACCTGTTCGGACTGCCGGTGGGGGAGGATATGGACGGCAAGGTGCTGCTCAATGCACTGGAGGAGCCGGGCAAGGTGCGGACTATCCCGTCGTGGGAGAGCGTTGGGGGCGAGAGCGGGCAGCATCCGCCGGAGACGCGGCTGGACCCGGTGGCCTCGGCGGAGGCGATGAAGCAGTTGATCGCCCTGGGATACGTGGCGCCGCCGCCCGAGGATGTGCAGACCCAGATCCAGGAGTGCGTTGCGGAGCTCAAGTACAACCTCGCCCGCGCCTACGACGATGAAAACCGCTACGATCTCTCGATCTCACTCTATGAACAGATGCTGGCTGCCAGGCCCGATGACCACCGTGCGACGGAGCACCTGTTCCATGCCCTGCTTTCCACCGGACGACTGGAGGAGGCGCGACAACGGCTCGATGCCTACGATGTCTGTTGCGTCGAGTCGGCCCCGAAGGCCCTGGCGGATCTGGAACGACGCACCGCCGAGAAGGCTGCCGCAGATCTGGATACGGTGCAGAGGCCCGCAGACCAGCGAGAGGCCCATGAACGGGCCGAGCTGCGGGAGATTGCGGGGGGCTATGTGCTGCAGCGGGCCGTGCTGCGGTTCTTACTGGACAGCGAAGGGAGCGCTCTCGCCGGGGCTCATAAGAGTTTTGCAGCGCTGGCGGCCGTGTGCGAACAACTGGGGACACCCGTGCCCGCCGTGTTGGCGGCCATGCGGTTCGCGCGCAACCGAGACTCGTCCCGCTCGATGACGCTGGTGCGCAAGGCGCTGGCGGCGGACCCCGAGAACTACCAGGCGCTCTCGCTGGGGGCGCGACTGCATCTGGAGGCCAGACGCTATCAGGCCGCCCTGGATATGGCGGCGCAGTCGCTGAGCCTGGTCTACTTCCAGCCTGCGATGCACTACGTCATGGCGCACGCCCTGATGGGCCTGAGAGACTATGCCGCTGCGGAGCAACCACTGCGAATCGCACTGTCCCAGTCTCCCGGCTATACGAAGGCGCACGAACTGCTGTCGCGGCTCTACGCGGATCATCTCGATCGCTTGCAGGACGCGGCGCTCTCCCATGTGCGTGCAGAGCAACTTAAGAAGACGTATCGGGTGAAGCAGCAAGCGGCGAAGGCGGAGCCGGAGTGGGAAGCAGCGCCGACACAACTGGCGCGGCCCCTGTTTCCGCGCCGCGCCGGACACGCCGATTCGCGGGCGAATCGAGAACAAGAGGTGGTGATCGTATGCGGTTTGCCACGCAGTGGAACGTCGATGCTGATGCAGTTGCTCGCGGCGGGAGGAGTGCCGGCCCTGACGGATGGCCTGAGAAAGGCGGACGAGGATAACCCGCGCGGTTACTACGAGCTCGAGCGGGCAACACATCTGCACCAGGACAAGGAGTGGATCTCGGAGGCCCGGGGCAAGGCCGTAAAGCTTGTGATGCCGCTGGCGCCATTCTTACCGCGTGGGGAGAGCTACAAGCTCATCGTGATCCAGAGGAACCTGAGTGCCGTGGTGGCGTCACAGGAAAAGATGCTGGCGCGCTTGGGGCGTGAGGAGCAGGCGGCGAACCTGACGGACGAGGCGCTGATGCGCGAGTACGGCGCGCAGGAGCAGCGGGTGGTAAAGTGGCTGGAGGCAAGGTCTGAGATCGCAGTGCTGCCGCTGGAGTATGATGCGATCCTGCGCGATCCACTGGGTACGGCGGCGGCAGTGGGTGCGTTTCTGGATCGAGATTTCGATGTCGCGGCGGCAGGCTTGGCGGTCGATCCGGCGCTAAAACGGCAAGGCGGTTCCGTCCGCGCCTGACCGACTGCACGGGGAGGCTCTCTGTATTACACGGCTTCGCAAGCAGGGTCTCTGCCGCCACACAATACAGCACAGAACCTCCCATTTTCTAGGATCGCACTCTCCTTCATGGATTTCGAAGTTTTTTCGTCAATCGCATCTGGAGCCTCCTTTGCATTCAGCGCCCATCCGAGCCTTCAAGCTTTACGAGCTTATTGTAGAGGCCCAGAATCAGGATGGTGGGCGCCCAATGGCCGATAAAGTTCGCCGTCTTGTCTTTGCCTTTCACCTGGCAGACCAGCGAGACGGCAATGGATCCAAGCGCTGCCCAGAGGAACAGGTCGGAAGGCAGCTTGGCGGTCTGCTGCTCGATCGAGCGCGCGACAGGCCCTTCTCGGTGTTCCGGGTTCGGTGCGATTTCGGGATTGGTTTTGATTAGTCCGGTCATTGTGGTATGCCTCATCCATCTTATAAAGTATGCCTTCCGGTGAAGGCTACCCAAAGGACGAGAGAAACCTGCGAATCGTTCCCGCGTCTCCTCGCCTACTGGATGACGGAAGCTGAAACATGAGGAAGCAGATGGGTCTTAACAGCGCCTTTGACCAAAATGGATTTGCCATTGTGTCTCAGGTGATTGATGAAACCGCAGTTGCAGACCTCATTGAGGAGATGCAACAGGAACAACATCGAAGGGACGCCCCTGCGACCGACCGTATGTATGCGCTGCGAAACCTGTTCCAGACAATGCCCAGTATTTGCAGACTGGCCGCATCGCAACCGGTACGTACTCTCGTGGAGCCCTACCTTGGCTCCGAGTGCTTCGCAGTACGGGCTCTCTATTTTGACAAGTTGGCCGACGCCAATTGGAAAGTTCCCTGGCACCAGGATCTCTCCGTGGCTCTCGCGGTTCGGATTGACGTTGAGGGCTTCGGCCCGTGGTCCTACAAAGCCGGCGTCCTTCATGCGCAGGCTCCCGTCTCACTGCTTGAACGTATGGTGACGGTACGCTTGCACTTAGACGCCTGTCCTGTGACGAATGGTCCGTTGTGTGTCTTGCCTGGTACCCATCGTCACGGCAAGTTGGATTCTAACCAAATCGTGGCATTGCGCTCACAGGGTCCGGAAATAGTCTGTGAAGTTGAATGCGGAGGAGCCCTGTTGATGCGGCCTCTCTTGTTGCATGCTTCGTCGGCGGCACAGTCTCCGAGCCACCGGCGGGTAATCCACATAGAATATGCCAATACACGCCTACCTGATAGTTTGGAATGGCATGAGGTTGTTTCAGCGTCCACCCGCCCATGAGGTAGAGGTGATCGCTCCTATTAACTTTGACGGATATGCGGGTAGTGCTTGAGAACGTATTCTGGGTATACTAACCATTCGTCCTCATTCATTCGTGCAGGAAATGACACCTCAGAAGCGAAAAATATGTCTAACTGCTATTCCTGGTTGTCGCCTGTAAGGAGGTAACTGTTGTTACGCAAAAATCTGCTTTCTTCTGCCTTTCTGTGTCTCTTGGTCGCGCTTCTGCCGCATTCTGCCGTGGCGCAGGCCAAACCCGACTTTAAGTCGTGGGGACTGTCCGCTATGGGGCAGATCGAGACAGAGTATAGTATGCCCGCCCGCTCCATCTACGCCGATGCCCTCCATAACGGCAAGAGGCGAGAGAATGAACCGGCGTTTACGTGGGCCTGCGGTGTTCAGTTGACCGCACTCACCGCCGCCGCCCGCCTCGATAAGCCGACCTATCTACCTCTCGTGCGCCGTTATGTCACCGGGCTAGACGTCTACTGGTCGAAGGCTGATCCGGTCCCCGGTTACGACGTGCTGCCCGGACCCAAATCTCCGGATCGCTACTACGACGATAACGAGTGGGTGGTGATGGGGCTGGTCGAGGCGTATGAGGTGACTGGCGATGCCGACGATCTCGACCGCGCCGAGAAGACGTTCAAGTTCGTGATGAGCGGAGAGGACAACCAGTTGGGCGGCGGGTTGTACTGGCATGAGCAGGAAAAGAAGAGCAAGAACACCTGTTCGAATGGTCCTGCCATTGTCGCGGCGCTGCGCCTCTATGAAGTGACGCACAAGGCCGACTATCTCGATACGGCGAAGCGTCTCTACCTCTGGACGAACGCGCACCTGCAGGACACCGATGGACTGTACTGGGACAACGTCAAACTCGACGGCAAACTGGATAAGACGAAGTTCACTTACAACACCGCACTGATGCTGCGCGCCGATGCCCTGTTTCATAAAATCACCGGCGAACAGAAGTATCTGGACGAAGCGGAGCGGATCGCGAAAGCCTCGGAGGCGCACTGGTTTCAGAAGGAGACGGGCGCCATCGCCGACCCTGGTATGTTCGCGCATCATCTGTGCGAGGCGTTCTTTGCGCTCGAAAAGGAAGACAAAAATCCGCAATGGCGCGATATCGTGACGCGGGCTCTCGTCTTTGTGCAGGAGAAGGGCCGCGACAGCGAGGGGCATTACAACGACCGTTGGGACAGAGCCGCACCCGAGGAGGCAGCGGAGCGCAAGAAGATCGAGCTGCTGGGACAGGCAAGCGTAGCGCGTGCCTTCCTCTTTGCCGCCGGTCAGCCATCGCCTTAACACGAATGCGGTGCAGGGGTGAAATGCCCCTCGCTTGAGCGATGGGGATGCAGAGCCCCTGCATCTCATTTCAGGTAGTGGGTTTGCTCCATGTTTCGTTGGAGTTTCATGGCGTGAGTTACCGGGCGGTGTCAAACCGGGCGACGGTGGGTTGAAATTGGGGCGGGTTTCTGCTACAATGCGCAGGTGTCCGGTGGGCAGTCCATGCGCGCTGCGATGCCGGGAAATACATGTTCCCGCCTGCGGACACTAAGCGCCGAGAAGACACCGTCGATTCCGGCGGGTAGAATAGAGGAGATTTCGCATCATGGTCCATTCGCCCCAGGTCTGGAAAGACCTCGCCACGCAGCTCCGCGCCGACAGTATCCGCTCGACCACAGCCGCCGGTTCGGGTCACCCAACGTCCAGTATGTCCGCCGCCGACCTGTTGTCCGTCCTGCTGGCGGAATACCTGCGCTACGATTTTAACGATCCGCACAATCTCCGCAACGACCGCCTCATCTTCTCGAAGGGCCATGCCGCCCCGCTGCTCTATGCGGTCTACAAAGCCGCCGGCGCGATCACTGATGCCGAGATGCTCACGCTGCGTCAGTATGGCAGCCGTATCGAAGGCCATCCGACCCCGATTCTGCCGTGGGTCGATGTCGCGACCGGCTCGCTGGGCCAGGGACTGCCGACCGGCGTCGGTATGGCCTACAGCGGCAAATACTTCGACAAACTGCCGTTCAAAGTGTGGGTCCTGCTCGGCGACAGCGAAATGGCCGAAGGCAGCGTCTACGAAGCCTTCGAGCTCGGCGGCCACTACAATCTGAACAACCTGATCGCCATCATCGACATGAACCGCCTCGGTCAGCGCGGCCCGACCATGCTGGAGTGGCACGGAGAAGCCTACGCGGCCCGCGCCCGCGCCTTCGGCTGGCATGCGATCCAGATCGATGGACAGGATGTCGAGGCGGTCAACGCCGCTTACGCCGAAGCGCTGACCTCGGACAAGCCGGTCTGCATCATCGCGAAGACGAAGAAGGGGGCAGGGGTCTCGTTCCTGGCCGACCATGACGGCTGGCACGGCAAGGCGCTGCCGCCCGCCGATGCAGAGAAGGCGCTTGCGGAACTCGGCAATCCGAAGGGCGATATCCGGATAAGCCCGCAGCCGCCTCGCGAAGGAACCCCGGCCATCCTTGGCGAGAGCGGCGCGTTTGTGCCGCCCGCCTATGAACTCGGCGCGAAAGTGGCGACCCGAGAAGCCTACGGCGACGCCCTCGTCGCGCTGGGCAAGGCGCGACCCAATGTCATCGTGCTGGACGGCGAGGTGAGCAACTCGACCTTCGCCGACAAGTTCAAAAAGGTGTTTCCGGAGCGGTTCATCGAAGTCTATATTGCCGAGCAGCAGCTCGTCAGCGCGGCCGTCGGTCTGCAGGCGCTGCAAAAGACGCCGTTCTGCTCCACTTTCGCGGCCTTTTTTGCGCGCGCCTTCGACCAGATCCGTATGGCGGCGATCTCGCAGGCCAACATCAATCTCTGCGGTTCGCACGCAGGCGTCTCGATCGGCGAGGACGGCGCTTCGCAGATGGCGCTGGAAGACCTCTCCATGGTGCGGGCCGTGCATGGCAGCTCCGTGCTCTACCCGTCGTGTGCCACTACCACCGGCCACCTTGTGGCGCAGATGGCGACCCGCAAGGGCATCAACTATATGCGCACCACCCGTGAGAAGCTGCCGGTCCTCTACGGACCTGAGGAGAGCTTCCCTATCGGCGGCAGTAAAGTCCTCAAGAGGTCTGCCAACGATGTCGCAACTCTGGTGGCGGCGGGTATCACGCTGCATGAGTCACTGAAGGCTTATGAGACGCTGGCGGCGGAGGGGATCCATGTGCGCGTCATCGACCTCTACTCGGTGAAGCCAATCGACGCAGCGACCCTGAAAACGGCGGCGGTGGAAGCGGGCGGCAAACTGTTCGTCGTCGAGGACCACTGGCCCCAGGGCGGACTGGGGGACGCGGTTCTGGAAGTCTTCGGGGGTGCGGACGGCGTTCATCCCAACATCATACGCCTTGCCGTGAAGGCGATGCCAACCTCCGGCAAGCCTGCGGACATGCTGGATGCCGCCGGAATCAGCGCCCCACACATCGTAGACGCCGTTCGGGCAGCCGTCAAGAAGTAGTCGCTGCGCCAACAACCTAAAACTCCCTGAGAGGGACCACGCGGGCCGTCTCAGGGAGTTTGTTGGAGCACCATCTATTTATCGTTTCGGCTGGCTTCGTCTTGAGCCATGTCCGTGTTCGCATCGCACACCGCACACCAGTGTCTATAGATTACCTTCTGCAGGCGTAGGAGTCTATAAGGGCAACTACGTAGATTTCGCTTATGCAGCCCTTATATCTGCGCGGGTACCGCTTCGGGCTGCCCTTAACACAAATTTAACGGACGGAAGCGCCAGGCAGGTTGACAACTCACCGTTGGGTGGGTTATGCTATGCGCGTAACGACCATTCTACCGAAAGGGGCAGGGAGCGACAAGGTCGCGACCTGGCAATGCACACGATGATAAGAATTCTCACCGTATCCCACCTGTGTCCTATGCCGGGCAGGATTGCGCCTTGCTGCCCGGCAGGCATCGGTATGCCACGATTCTGTCGCCTGACTTTCGGAGGAACCTGCATCTAGCCGCATTTTCCAACTTCTAAACCCCGCCGAAAGCCACAGGCGCGACGCACTTTGCGAAGCGGAGCCTGGGGCCTTTTTGTTGCCTGCCACTCCCTTCCCGACTCAATGTTTGTTGTTCACAGAGCCTCCGCTCTTTGGAATCGTTTGTCCGCAAGGAGGTTGCATCATGTCTGTTACGGAGTCTACTCCCCAGGATGGGGAACTGGACAGGTCGCTCCCGGCTCTTCTGCAGCCAGAACTGCTGATTCAACTCGAAGGCGACTACTCCGAAGGGAGCGCCTTTGGGATGCGTACTCTCGAAGTCACCGCCGAGACGGTGCGGGTGCGCGAGACGAATGGGGTGGTCGCCTTCCAGATTCCGGTATCCGAAATTAAAGAGGCCCGGAATGAGCCGCTCGTGGGCGGTGGACGACTGGAGATCACGGCCAAAAACGGAGATTTCTTTCCGATCATCACCTATTCGAGCACGGTTTCTGCGAAGTTCTCCGAGGCCGCGCGGGGTATCGAACAACTCTCCAAGGGCGAACCGCTCAGCATCGATCTCAAAAAGGAGCGCACCCGCTGCGCGAAATGCAACCGTCTGCTGCCGGAGAAGGACGGCATCTGCCCGGCCTGCGTCAACCGCACGAAGACCATGGGGCGCATCGCCGGTTATCTGAAACCCTATCGTAAGCAGGCGATCACGCTCACCATACTCTCCCTGGTGATGACCGGCTTGAGCCTGGCCCCGCCTGCCATTCAGGGTGCGCTCATCGACGGTGTGCTGACGCCGCACCGCAATATCGGTCTGCTCTGGAGCCTGATGGGGATCTGGCTCGCGACGCTGGCGATCAACTCCGCCTTGCAGATCATGAACGGGCGACTGATCGCGTTCCTGGCCGGTAGCATCGCCGCCGACCTGCGCAGCAGCCTCTACCGCGCCATCGAGTTCCTGCAGTTGAGCTACTTCGACAAGAAGCAGGTCGGCGCGATTACCAGCCGCGTCACCCAGGACACCGACCGCGTCTGGGGCTTTCTAGTAGACGGTCTGCCTTATCTCGTCACCAATGTCCTGCTCATCATCGGTCTGTCCGTCTTCATGCTGTCCATCAACGTGAAGCTGACGCTCTGTATCCTGGCTCCTCTGCCGGTTGTCTTCCTGCTGAGCGGCATCTTCTGGAAACCGGTGTCGCAGATCCTGAGGGTTCGTCAGGGCAGACCGTTACTCTCTCACGTCCCGAGGAATGTACCACCCGCTGCGCTAGAAACACGGAGACGCAGAGGAATACGAAAGGAGAGATTATGAAGCCGGAAGAGTTGAACCTGTTCTATGAGCCGAAAGAGCGACTGCGGCTCACCGTGGGGGACGAGCGCTCCTATGTGAGCGTGAAGCCGGTCTGGGCCGCGCCACTGTCCCATCCGAACGCCTATCTGGCGCTTATGAACGGCAAGGGCGAGGAGATAACGGTCGTGCAAAATCCGCAGGATCTGCCGACCGCCTCGTGGAGAGCGGTCGAACGGGAGTTGCGACAGCGCTATCTGACCGCGACAGTGCAGTCGATTCTGCATGCCCGCCAGGAGTATGGGGCGACGTACTGGACTGTTGAAACGGATCGCGGACAACGGGACTTCGTGACCCAGAGCCTGCAGGAGAACGCGCAGTGGTTTTCCGAAACGCATCTTCTCCTGCTTGACGTCGATGGAAACCGCTTCGAGATCCCTGATGTCGGAACGCTTGATGCGCGCAGCGTGGCCTATATCACCGCCATCCTCTGAAAGCGAGATCGTTTGGGCAGGGATTTAGAGGGCGTACGCCGAACATGGCGGCAGAACGGCTTAGACTTCGTTGTATTGCTTGCCTGTTTCGTAGCGTGAGCACGAGAGGAGATCTGCGGCTTCCTCCCTGTCGTCCGGTAAAAGGAAAAAAGATGATGAACAGTAATGCCCGGCCACGAACGCTGAGGACGATGACGCGGTTGTGCGCTTGCGCATTCGGATTGCTGGTCGCTCTCTTGGTCGGCTGCGGGGGCGGCAGCGGCGGAAATGGCAGTGGCGGCGGCGGTTCCACGTCTCCCCCCCAGGGAAATCTGGCCTTCCGTGCCGCTGCGATCGCAACGGACCAGACTCTGGCCGGTGGACTGAGCTTTCCGCTGGCGATGCTGAAGGCCACCGCGCCGAGGGGATCTGCGGTCACCCGCGCTGCCGCGTTCGCCCGTCCGGGCACGCTTGCCGCGCAGCTTACTCCCCGCTCGGCGGCGACGCGGGCAGGAGGAACGCGTGCCGGCGGTCTCACGCTCAATACCCTTCTCAACCTCTATGCGCTGGACCCCGTGGTCACCGGGAACGCCATCGTGACGCAGTTCTTTACCGATCCGGCCGCAACGCAGTCCGCAGGCTCCATCACCCTCGTGAAGCAAGGGGTCAGCAATTTCACCGACGACTACAGGGTGTACCCGGCGACTGCAGACGGCGTCGTCAACCTCACAGCGGGTAACGTGCCGTGTCGTGGAAACGTCTCTATTGTCTACGCCCAAACGACTCCAGTAGGCGCCCCTGCGAACGGCGCAAATACCATGACCGGTCACCTCGACCTGCCCCGAACAGGCACCGGCATCGATCTCAATCTCGCTCTCTCCGATGCGCTGAATGTCTCCGGCTCCGCCGTGATTCGTGAGAACGGGCAGACCATCAGTGTGACGGAGATCAACGGCCCTTTCACCTCCAGGCTCTCCTGTAAGGTAAAGATCGACCCGCAGGGCTGGGTGGGTACCGGGAACTTCTCGCTGTCGGACGGAACGTTCAATATGACAGTCAACCCTGGGGCCGGAACGGACACCGCACAGACCGATGCGACCGGTAATCTCACTGTGGCCTATGCCAATGGTCAGACCGAGGTGATCCACGACCCGCTGCGCGCCGTGCTGACCGGCAGCATCGGCAGCAATCCGGGTGGCGGCACCGGCAACGGATACCCGGGCTACTATAAGGCGCCGATAGCCATCGAAGGCAAGATCACAGGGATCAACGCCGTCGTGCAGATGGTAGGAGACAAGGGGTTCTATTCGAGCCCGACCGCTACCCCACAGCCCCTGCCTGCGCCTGCAGGCGCCACGGTTGCCCTGACCGGTATCAACGCCTCCGGGCAGATCATCGGATTTAGCCCCGCCATCAATACCGATACGACGGGGGGCACACCACTTTTCTGGTCGTCGCCGACCGCTCAACCGGTCGTGCTCCAGCCCCTTACGGCGGGCGCCCAGACACGGGCCTGGGCGATCAACTCCCATGGCCAGATTTTCGGTATGTCCGCAACGCTGGTCAACAACCTCTATACCATCACTCCGATCTACTGGGCCGATGCTACGTCGGCGCCGCGTCCGCTTCCCTTCTCGTTTGCCAACGACCATGCGGGCGGTGTTTTTGGCATTTACGATCCGTCTTCTTCCTTCTTCATTGCCGATGACGGAACGATGCTTGTCCTCTTCGGGATCGGTTCGCAGGCTGGCTCTTCGGTTTTCAAAGCGCCCGCATCCGCATCTGATCCGATACAGGGTCCGTTACAACTCAAGTCACTGCCGGGCGACAACTTTGCGTTCGGAGAAGCGATGAGTGCGAACGGGATGATAGCCGGCTACTCTGAAGGCAGCTATCAGCGGCGACGCGTGATCTGGGCCAACTCCGCTGCCGTGCCACAGCTTCTGCCGAGCGACGCCAACGTGGATCGACGGGATCTGTTCTCGATAAACAGCAACGGCGCGGTCGTCGGGGACGTCAGCAACAGCGGGTTCATGCCAGTGTTATATCAGGATGGGAAGGCGCTGAACGTAAACACGCTGCTGCCGCCGGGAACCACGAATACGTTCGCGCTGGCGCTTCTTATCAACGATTCCGGCGTGGTCGCGGTCGCGAACGGGTACCCTGGAGGCGCCAGTCAGTATTTCGTTCTCGTTCCGCGCTAAGGAACCGCCAAACTATTATCGCTCCACAATTCCGCCTCGGTTGAAGTCAGAAGGGGTCCGAATGTGGAGCAGTAATTCTTGGGAGTTGCCTAAGAGCCGATCCCAAATGGCGCTCGGTCGAGATGGAAAAGCCCTTCTATAGAGAGTGTACAAGCCGGACAGGTGTCCGCAAAGGCGGACAATCAGAGAAATCCTTTGCGCGGAAGCGAAGGATTTGGGATGCCCGTAGGGCTTCCTTATACGCGGTCTAGCGAAGGAATTCATTCCATCGCGATAGGTGCGACGTTCACCTGATTTTGTCTGTTAGCACCCGCGCCTTCGCTACAGAAAAGGATAAATGGGATGAAGATTCAAACGCCGCGCCGCGCGCCGGGGACGGTGGCGCGGTTGCGCATGTGCGCGTTCGGTCTGCTCACCGCTCTCCTGGGCGGCTGCGGCGGCAACGGCAGCGGTAACAGCGGCGGCATCTCCGCTCCTCCGCCCCAGGGAGACCTGGCCTTCCGGGCCGCCGCGATCGCAGCCGACCAGTCGCTCGCCGGAAGCCTGAACTTTCCGCTGGCGATGCTGAAGGCCACCGCGCCGAAGGAATCTGCGGTCACCCGCGCCGCCGCTTTTGCACAGCCTCGCACTCTTGCCGTACTGCTTACTCCCCGCTCGGCGGCGACGCGGTCAGGACGCGCCGCAGGAATCACGCTTAATACCATGCTGGGGCTGTATGCGCTGGACCCCGTGGTCACCGGCAATGCCATGGTGGCACAGTTCTTTACCGATCCGGCCGCAACTCAGTCCGCAGGCTCCATCACACTGGTGAAGCAGGGGGTCAGCAACTTCACCGCCGACTATAAATCCTACCCTGCGATGGCGGACGGTGTCGTCAACCTCACGGCAGGTAACGTGCCGTTCCACGGGCATGTCAACATTATCTACGGGACTGCGGCAGGCGCGAATACTATGACCGGTCACCTCGACCAGAGCCACACTGGCGTCGGCATCGATCTCAATCTTGCGCTCTCCGATGCGCTGAACGTCACCGGTTCTGCGGTGATTCGTGAGAACGGGCAGACCATCAGTGTGACGGAGATCAACGGCCCTTTCACCTCCAGGCTCTCCTGTAAGGTAAAGATCGACCCGCAGGGCTGGGT
>JBBQPO010000161.1:0-14003 GCA_038217285.1 Chthonomonadales bacterium | reverse complement strand
CTTTGGGTTGGGATTGACGATGACGGCCATCCGATCTCACCAGGCGGGTGGACGGGTGGCGACAGTGATCAGACGCGAATCTCAAGCCAGATCGTTCTTAACCTTCACGTACATCCGGCCTCTATGACAGTGGAGACGGTGGAAGGTTTGCCCACGCTGGCGATCTGCATGTATCGTGCTCCCGCGCCTGTTTCTCTGCGCGGGCGTTATTACCGCCGCGTCGGAAACACTACACGCGATGTGCCCGCTGAGGAGTTGACACGGTTCCTGCTGGAGCGTACGGGATTACGATGGGATGCCCTGCCTTGCGCTGTGGAAATGGACGCGCTGGACCCCAAGACTTTCGAGGACTTCAAGGCGCTGGCCCGTCGGCGTCTTCCTGCCCTGCGTCCATCCGATGACGCGGGGACGATTCTGAACAACCTGCAACTGATTAATGAGGAGGGAAGGTTGCTCCGTGCCGCCGTGTTGCTGTTCGGCAAGGATCAGCAGGCGCAGCGGCTTTCCCCAACCGCGTTTATTCAGGTGGGCCGCTTCAAGGGAGACGGCACAACCATTCTGGATGATAGGCAGATTACCGGCAACCTGTTCGCGCAACTAGACGGCGTGATGGCGGCGCTTCGGACATACCTTCAGGTGCGGTACGAGTTCCCCGCCAAGGCAGGGGAACGTACGCTCGTGGCGGCATCACAGCGGGTCGCGGCATTACAGCGGGTCGAGGTATGGGAGTATCCGCTGACTGCTCTGCGCGAGGCGGTGGCGAACGCTCTGCTGCATCGGGACTATGCCGACATGGGCCGCGTGATGCTCCGCGTGTACGATGATCGAATCCTAATTTCCAGTCCTGGCCTGCTCCCCGAAGGGCTGACCATTGCCGATCTGTCCCGTAACCCGCACCCGTCGAAGTTGCGGAATCCGCTGCTGGCCCAGGCGTTTTTCTTTACCGAGATCGTGGAGCGGTGGGGAAGCGGAACCCTCCGAATGGCTGAGGAGTGCGCGGCGCAGAACCTTCCCGCGCCAGAGTTCGCCCAGGTCAGCGGAGAATTTCATGTCACGTTCCACAAAGACCCGTACACCGACGAGCGGCTGACCGCGTTGGGACTTTCTCCTCGCCAGATTCAGGCGGTGCGCTATGTCCAGCAGCACGGCAGCATCTCGAATACCGAGTACCGAACGGAAATGTTTGTCAGCGCCCGCACCGCCCTGTCGGACTTGACGGTATTGGTGGCGGAAGGGATTTTCGTCCCTTCAGGCGGGCGCGGGCCTACTGCCCGTTACCAGATGAAAAACGCGCAGATCGCGCAACCATCACGCAGTAATCGCGCAAATAAGGGGACGAATCCCGCAGCGGACAGCGAAAAGGAGACCCAAGCATGAGCAGCCTCTCCGTTCCATCGCATTGGGAGCAGGATGCACTCCGAAGCGTGTGCGTCAAAACAACGACCGTCAATCCTGACCGAAACCCTGATGCGGCCTTTGAGTATGTGGACGTGTCCAGCGTCTCCAACCAGCCATACCAGATCGTAGAGACAAAGACGATCATCGGGCGCGAAGCGCCCAACCGCGCCCGAAAACTTATCCGCACGGACGATGTGCTTTTCGCGACGGCGCGACCTACCTTGAAGCGGGTCGCACTTGTTCCGAAGGAATTGGACGGACAGGTAGCCTCGACGGAGAGGGAGAAGCGTGTCACTGAAATATTGATGAAGCAGCGCCGCCAGTGGGAATCGCACAATTCTAAGCGCCTCCTTCGGGGAGCACTGGCGGACGAAGGAATCGGAACTCCCCTCCGTTGAGGGTATGCAGATTTTTCAAAAAATAAAATTTTCTGGAGCTAACGGTGAGTCGCAAAAAGGAAACAGACATTCTCTCCCCCCAGATGGTATCCTAGTCGAAAACAAGGCCCCCCCTGGTCAATCCTGTGGAAAAGTCTGCTGTGGGACTTTGAAGTAGAACGGCTTGGCACGGCAAGAGCGGGTCATGCGCCATTCAAGAAAAGGCGTGCAGAATCGGGAGTATACTCACACCAACGGCCACCTTCGGTATCCTCTACAAATGCCATACCACAGGTATCAGTGTAAAAGGGAATCAAATCTTCATACTGCGATACGCACCAAGTCTGCCTTCAAATCCTAATTCCTGGCTTCGATGAACTGCCCAACGCATAAGTGCCATTCCTGCACCCGTAAAAACTGGTATTTTTCCAATGGCTTCCAGGTCTTTTTTACGGTTCCAAGGGGCAATCATCAGTTCACCCACCTTCAATAATGACTTGTCGCTCTGTTCAGGGAGAAAACAGGATTGTGAAGGAATCAAGAGTGCCCTTCTTTAATCAGTTTTAGGAAATGATGCAGGCGCTTCGCGCCCATATTGAGCTTCGGGTTCCCTCGCAATTTTCTGTCAGGCAGTTTCACGTATTTGATTGGAGTACAAAGACGCCATTGCCGCCAGCGCTGCCGCGATCATCGTCGCCCACAACCACCCGAGCGGCGACCCAACTCCCAGTGCCGAAGACCGCCGCATCACGCAACGACTGGCCGAAGCCGGTCAGATCCTCGGCATCGAACTCCTGGACCATGTCATCCTCGGCGACAATCGCTTCGTTTCCCTCAAAGAACGCGGTATCCTGTAGTTGCCGCTAATCGTGAATCACCCAAAACGCAAGAAAGGTCTCCTTCTTAGAACAATGATGTCTTCACCCCGTACTCGCACCGGCTTCACACTGATCGAACTGCTCGTCGTCATCGCCATTATCGCTATTCTGGCAGCGATCCTCTTCCCTGTTTTCGCGCAGGCAAGGGAGCAGGCCCGGAAAACGACCTGCCTGTCCAACCTGAGACAGATCGGTACCGCGTTTCATCTCTACACGCAGGACTACGACGAGGGTTTCCCCAACACGGGGGATCCGTATCTGTATGCAGGTCGCCACTGGCGCTGGCCTCTCATGCCCTATCTGGCGGCAGGGCAGCGACAGGCGGCAAAGGGTTTCAACGCTGTCAACGGCAATCCATCCATTCTTATCTGTCCGTCGGATACTGTCTCCGGCACCACCTTCGACGCCACGTCGTACCTCTATCCGGCCTGCTTCTACCATTCGACCGATCAGGTCAACAGCATGCACTTCGGGGATCTGCTCTCCAGTCCGCCCGCCCTCACGACGATCACGCAGACAGAAGCGGCTGTGGCGTTTCCTTCGGACAAGATTTTGGTGGCGGAGTGGCTGAACAGTCATCAGACAGGAGCGTCCGGTCGTATCGGGTTCTGGGGCAGCGGTTACAAGGGGCCTATGACTCCGGGAGCGGATCGATGGCAGGGCGCGCGCAACTATGTGCTGACCGATGGGCACGTTCGTTTCGTGCAGGCACATAATGTGACGCCCTCGATAGATGACTGCCCCGACCCGGATCTGACACCGAATGGCCTGGCCGGTCGGGACCTGAAATAGTCGGCTGGAAAATCGATGTCGGCGGACCGATGCCCGTTCGCACAATCCGCCGACATCAGGCTGCGGCGCGCCAGAACGTCAGTACGCAGCCGCCCGCAATGATGAGCGCGCCGCCAACCAGTGTCGGCGCGTGGATCTTCTCTTTGAAGACGAGGACGGCGAGGATCTGCGACACGACAAAAAAGACCGCGATGTAGATACCCATCAGTTTGCCGAAATCGAGCTTCGACAGATTGACGACGAACCCGTACGCGATGAGCAACACCGACCCGAGAATAAACCCCGCCTGCTTGCCCTGAAGACCCGACCGTATGCCCGCGTCCCCACCGACCTCCAGGAGGGCCGACAAAACCAACAGAGCGACGAGTCGCCCTAAACTCTTCCCTGAACCCAAGAGCCTCCTCCCTTCGTGTCGTAGAGACAGCGGGATCGGAAACAGAACAGCAAGAGCGGGTGAGCACTCTTGCTGTATTGGTTACCGACTATCGGCGGGGATGGTTTCTGCCAATCTCCTCGATCTCTTCGATCAGCGCAGGAGTGACGCCGCAGGGATCGTTCGGATCGGTAGGCATCGTTTCGACCGGTATGGGAAGCGTACTGGGCGCCGTTTCCACGGTGACGGCTTCGTTTATCAATATGGACATCATAAGCTCCTTGTTTCCGAAAGTTACAACGCACATATATATTATCGCCTAAGAACGACCAAATGTTATCATCTACACGATTTATTTGACCTGCTCTTTTGGCGAGGATGGGAATTGTCGTTCGAAACGGTGTGAAAGGACGTTCAATTTCCAGGTTTGAACCAGGCTGCCGACCGTAGCTTCCGCTTCGCGCGGGGCGTAGTTCATGAGGTTGGAGCGATGTCCAGCGTTGTGAATGTCTCGGAGAGGGCTGCGAGGGTGGGGTTGCTTTCGGGAACGACCATAACCGTATGGACTTTCACCTGTGCCTCCTGAAAACGAAGACGGGTCGAAGGCAGGATCTCGGAACGGCCGTCGGTGACGAGCAGGAGAGAAGCGTCCAGACTCTCTTGACGGCGCAGGTTCTCTATATCGGCGAGAACGACGGCGAGGGCGTCGTTGATATAGGTGGCGGCGCCGTTGAAGTTGGTGGCAAGGATGGTGTCGAACAGACGATCCTTCTCCTGAACCGTTGTGGCCTGGAGAGGCAGTTCCAGGATAGGAGGCCAGACCTCTTCGGCGAAATGGCGGAAGAGATAGCGTGTGTCGCGTTGGCCCATGTTGGCGCGCAGGACGCAGGCGAGGACGGTCATGGCCAGAGTCGCGTGCCGACCCCGCATGGAGGCGCTGCTGTCGAGAAGAAAGTAGAGCAGTTGTCCCCCGCGTCCGCTGCCGTTTTCCGTCTCGATAGGGATAGGAACGAGCGTGCGCACCACCTGTTCGACCCGGCGCTGCTCCGGAAGAAATTCGAGACGCTGGCGCTGCTTCCGCCGTACCGGAATCAGGATCTCGCCGCGCTGCTGGCGGTCGAGAAGTAGGGAGGGCGGCAGCACCTGATCCAGCATCCGGGCCTGCCAGATCTCGCTCAGGTTGCGGGCGGGCTGCATCGTGAGGGAGGCCAGGGGTTTGTCACGCCACACCTCGTCCGGGACAAACAGAGTCACCTCCTGCATCTCCCGAATCACCTGTTCACGGTAGACGACCTCCGCGCTATGCGCCTCCCCGCCCTGTTCGCCGCCCCGCAGGACCCTCGACACGTAGAGCCACGGCGGATTTTCGTGCAGCAGACGCCGTATCAGCGCTTCGACCTGCTGTGGGTCGGCGAAAAAATCGCTTTCCGGGGTGCGAAACGTTCCCGCGAGAGCGGCGATCCTGTCGAGGTCTTTCAATGCCTGCTGCTGCTGCAAAAGTCGCTCGACATCCTCTCGCCGTATCCGGACGGGCTGACGACCGCGAATACGCACCTGCCAGGGGCGTCGTGCTCGCACGCGGCTGCGCCCCTTCGCCGAGAAGAGCGAACTAAGAAAGACGAACCAGGCCTGCAGCCTCTCCAACAAGGCCAACAGGAGGGCCAGTCCACCAGAGCGGGGAGGGGGCGCACTCATTCCTCTTCGGCATCCAGGCGGGTGACGGCCTGCCGCAGGATCTCGACGAGATGCTGGGCGCCGGCGATACCGCGCACTTTGCCAAGGTGGCCCAACAGCTCGCGCCGGGCCGCGAAGATCGTGGGCATGCCGGGCAGCCGCAGCCGGAACTCGCCTGCGCCACGCCGTGCCTGATGCTGATGCTGCAGGATCTGCTGCGCGAGGTCGCCGAGCGCATCGTAGAGTTCGAACTCCTCCCGTGCCATTTTGCGGGGCAGTATCTTCGCCAGCACATCGTTGAGAATCACGCGGGCGGCGATCCCATCGGGGTCGTCTCCGAGCGGGAGGGCAAACGGCAGATAGCGGCCTACGTGGCCGTAGTCGGCGCGCGGACGGCCTTCCAGTACGGCGCCCGCGCAGATCACATCGAGAAAGAGGTTCTCGCGGCGCAGGTCGGAGGAGAAGAGCCCGGAGCGCCCGAGGTGAATGTCCTCCTGGCAGCGGCGATGAAACTCCCCGGAGATCCAGCTCTCGACGAGGAGAACACCGGGGGGAATCTCCATCCGCTCGCGCTGTCCGGACAGTTCACGTACCTGCTCCATATCGACCAGGGGAAGTTCCGGGGCGTGGCCGTGGGTATGCATGTGGACGTTCCCGGTCTGGAAGCGGCCCCAGGGCGAGGTGACTTCCGCCGGCGTATACCGAAACGCGATGCGACTCCAGACCGCCTTCCACTCCTCGCCATGCGGAGCCTGATTCGCCGTGAGAAGCGCCGAATGCAGATGCGCGGTGAGGGGGAGCTGATCTTTGGCTTCGAAAACACGTTCGTACAGGATGGTATTGAGGCTGCGGGCGAGGGCGACGGGGCCGTCGCTGAACTCTTCCAGAAGGGCAAGATCGCACGTAAGGATGCCGTTTTCGGTGTTGTAGACCTGCCGCCCTTCGCGCAGGTAGATTTCGGGAATAGGAGAGCCGACCAGATGGTCCGGCATCGTATAGGCGGTTATCTGAGTACGGAACAGACGGGCGTTCCGCACCGCGCCTAAGAACAGGCGCGCGGGATAGGATTTTCCGCGTCCGGGGCGACCGACGAGCAGCATGTGCTGGCCTGTGAGGAGCGCCAGCTTGAACTGCTCGACCCCATCGTCATAGCCGACGAGATGCTCCTTCAGTGTATCAAGAGCCGTCGAAAAAGAGGAATCACTCATGAACCACAATGTCCTCAGCTTCCCTGAAAAGCCCATTCCATATTAAAAAAATGGGTATCGCTATTATAACAGTCCGGTTCCGGAATGTCCATAGGGCAGGAATCGACGCCTGGCATCTGGAAAAAGAGGGCATGGACACTGACGCACCGGAATCGACGCCTATCACCCTTATCTGTACTCGCGACACCTTTCAACCTGCCCCGGTGCAGTGGGTCCGCTGGCTCGCACTCAATGCCGACCTGTACCGTGTGCAACAGGCTTTCCGCACGAGCGGGCGGACCGCGCCCGCCTACGCGGACTGGGAAGAGTGGCATCGGCAGGGCTATCGTTTCAGCGCCGCGATGGTACAGAACGCGATCGTCTCCTCGGCGGCCGTGCTGAAACATAGCGAGACGGTGTGGGAGCTTGCGGCGGTGCGAACACAGGAGGCGCACCTCCGTAAAGGGTATGGAAAGGCCGCCTGCACCTTTATTACCCGGTACATTTTGGACAACTTGCCGCAGGCGGTCTGTCATGTCGCTGCCGACAACGACCCGATGTTGAACCTCCTCAAAAGCCTCGGCTATACCGAAGTAACCGTTGCGTGAACGCCTGTTTCCTGTCGATGTTTCGCCCGGCGAGAGAACTCTCTCGCCGGGCGAAATTCTGTCATCCTGGTCGAAACGAGGCGCAGCGGTCAGCTCCAGAGTTCCTTGATCGGTTCGCACTCCGGGAGGATGCGGACGGGACGGCCCTGCGGAGTCACGAGCGCCTTGTCGTAGTCGATGCCGAGGGCGGAATAGATGGTTGCGGCTACTTCCGGGGGGCGGATGGGCCGATCAGTGACATACTCACCGCGCTCGTCGGTCGTGCCGATGACCTGCCCGCCGCGAACGCCCGCTCCCGCGAACAGCATGACGCCCGCGTTGCCCCAGTGATCCCGGCCGTTGTCCTTGTTGATCTTGCTGGTGCGACCGAAGTCGCCGTACATCGCGACCAGTGTCTCTTTCAGAAGTCCGCGGTCTCGCATATCTTTCAGCAGAGTTGCGATGGAATGATCGAGGCGCGGCAGGGAGGTGTCGCAGCCGGGGAAGATATTGCTGTGCATGTCCCATCCGCCCTGACCGAGGAGCACGAAGCGTACGCCGCTTTCGATGAGCCGCCGGGAGAGAAGCGCCTGCGCCCCCCAGACATCGCGGCCATACGAGTCGCGCACCTTATCCGACTCTTTGGAAAGATCGAAGGCCTGCCGCGCCTCGGAGGAGAGCAGCATCTGGGCCGCTCGCTGATAGAACGTGTCCATAGAGGCCAACTGGTCCGAGGCATCTACCTTGCGTGCCAGGGTGTCGATCGATTTGAGCATTCCCTGGCGGCGGTTCAGTCGATCCTGCGGCACATCGGCCAGCAGCGACAGGTTGGGTACTTTCCAGTTGGCATCGGAAGGGTTGTTCGTTTTGAACGATTCGTAACGCTCGCCCAGCCAGGCAGCTTTGCCAAGTTCCCAGGTAAACGAGTGATTCTTCGGAACGGCCACATAGGGTGGAAGGGTGTTGAGCGGGGCCGTCTCGTGCGTGACAATAGAGCCGATGGAAGGATAGTCACCGCCCTGCATCACGCCGTAGTTGCCGGTGAGCATCCACTGGGCCGCAGTTTCATGATGGTCGCTGCCGGTTACCTGTGAGCGACAGAGCGCGAATATATCGGTGCACTTGGCAAGTTCCGGCATCTTCTCCGAAAACTTGATGCCGGCGATACCGGTGGGAATCACGCCGTACTTGCCGCGGATCTCCTGCGGCGCGTCCGGCTTCGGATCGAAGGTGTCGTGGTGCGTCAGTCCGCCGCCCAAATAGATCAGTAGGACGTTTTTGGCGCGGGCGTTGTTGGCGACCTTCTCGGCCGCATTCGCCGCCTCAACGCGCAAGAGCTCGGGTAGGGTAAGACCCAGAACCGATAGTGCGCCGAGGCGTACAAACGAGCGGCGAGAAACGCCGTCACACTGTACCGAGTCGTCCCCAGTCTTCATATCGAGCATCGTTTCGTCTCCTCTATTCCAAACTGCGGGAGAACCTAGTCGCCGCCGCCCGGCAGACCGCGCGGCACGTTCGTACCGCTGGGCCCGGATTTGCCTCCGCCACCGCCTGCCGGGGCGCCGGAGCCACGGGTATGGCCGGGATCGTAGGGCGTGATGTCTTTGGAGCCGGCGCTGCCGCGTAACAAGAAAAACCAGATCAGGAACAGAACGGCAAGGGTCGTCGCGATGCCCAGACCAATCATCATCCCCGTTTTTGGAGGGCCACCGGAACCCGAAGGCTTGCCGGGGCTCTTCTGCGGTGACCTCTTATTCGATATGTCGACGACCGATGGCATGATTTGCGTTCCTTTCGCAGGGCAAAACGGCGGATCTCTCCGTACAATCTAACTCTATTCTACCTTCTCTATGCCGCTGCTAGCAACGGACATGCGGTATTTATTTCCGGTAAAGTTCCCGAAGGTAAACAAAGGGCGCTCTTGACGTTTCGGGAGGAAGGCGTTACAATACGGAACGAAGTCAAGAACGTGGAAAGAGTACCCAATATGTCCCACCTGATGATGCGCCGCCCCGACCTGGAGAATCTGCCTGCTGTGCCGGAAATGCCGGAGGGCTACCTCTTGCGCCCGTATCGGGAAACAGATCTGGACTCGCTGGCAACGCTTCTGCAGGAGGCCTTTGACGATCCGCAGTGGACGCCGGAACGAGTCCGGGAGACTCTCGCGGAATCGCCGGAGGTCAAAGCCGTCTACGTGATCGAATTCGGTGAGGCGATGGTCGCGACGGCATCGGCGCGGGTGCTGCCGGACCTGTTCCCCGGTTCCGGCTATCTGCACTGGGTGGCGGTCTCCCCGGCCCATCGGGGCAAACATCTCGGTTATGCGATCACTCTGGCGGTACTGCATGAGTTCGCGCGCCTGGGCTGCAAGGACGCCGTGCTTGAGACGCAGGACGGGCGCTTGGCGGCGATCCAGATCTATCGCAGCGTCGGTTTCGTACCCGAACACATTCACGAGACGCATCCCGAACGCTGGGGCAAAATTGCGGAGTTGCTCGCCGCCATTGGCCTCTAACGGAAACATTCGTCTTACTGTACGGGAGCGACCAATGCCTGCCTGCCGCCTGTCTCTGGCCTTCACGATCTCCCTTCTCGCCTTCTCGTCCCTCGTCTGCGCACAAAGGAGACCGGCCCCGGTGCCGGTCGAACGGGTACTCGTCGTCGAGAACATACGCAGCGACGACTCCGTTGCGATAGCCCACTACTATCAGTTGAAGCACAAGCTGCCGCGCGCCAATCTCGTGCGCATTACGGCCTCGTTAGAGGAAGAGTGTTCCCTGCAGGAGTTTCATGACCAGATCGAGGCGCCTGTCAAAGCGTTCCTCGCCGGCAGTAAGCTGAAAATCGACTATATTCTCCTGACGAAAGGCGTCCCGATCCGGACGCACGAAGGGCCGGCCGGAGGCTTTAGCGTGGACAGTCTGCTGGCGACGATGGACTGGGCGCAACTTACCACACGCAGTCCCAATCCCTATTTCGGCCGCAACGAACGCTTCTCCCATGCCCGCTATAATCTCTATCTTGTCACGCGTCTCATTGGCTACACGCGGGCCGACTGCCTCCGCCTGGTGGACGATGCCCTGACGGCACGACCCTCCAAAGGGCCGTTCTTGATTCATAACTGGGCCGGGGCATGAGGACGGCGGATACAAGCCTGTCAACGACGGAATGCGGGAAGCCCACCGGCTTCTCGGCAAACGCGGTCTGCACAGTATTCTGGACACAGCCAATCGTTTTCCGGGCGGATACCACGGTCTTGCTGGCTATTTCTCGTGGGGCAGCAACGACGGTCGTTATGACAAGGACGCGTATGACAGCCTTGGCTTTCTGCCGGGGGCGATTGCGGAGACGGCCGTATCGACCAGCGCGCGTACCTTCGAAAACCCGCGTGCTTTCGGTCAGTCGTTGATCGGCGATCTGATCGCGCAGGGCGTCACCGGTTGTAAAGGCTACGTCTCCGAACCCTTCGCCGACAGCATTGCGCGTGCCGATCTCCTTTTCGACCGTTATACGGCAGGCTACACGCTCGCCGAAAGCTTCTATATGGCCTCGCAGTACATCCACTGGAAAGACATGGTCATCGGGGATCCGATCTGCGCACCCTATGCGCGCTGACGACTCGCTTCGACCCGGGATAGTAGGTACGTCGCTGATCGCCCGGGCGGTCCGGCGTTATGTGGACGCGGTCAAACCTACTGCCCTCCCAAACGTCGCTTCCATAGAAGGAATCGGGGAGCCAGTGCGGTAACTCTACGCTGATCACACTCCGTCTCGCAGACTTCGCGGGGCGGCCAGGAGAACAGGCTTATGTATCCGTTTACTCCGACCGACGTTCAGGTCAACTCTTTCCACACCGACGGCTATCTGATGGTGCGCAGTCTGTTCGATGCCGAAGAGACCGATCTGCTGTTGAAGGTCGCACGTGCCGACGCCCGCCTCGATGGCGACAAACTCGCGCGTCGGGACGCTCAGGGCGGCGTGACCCGGCTGGCGCTCCGAAACGAACTCGGCAACGATATCTACAGCGCCGTCACCCGCAGCCACCGGATCGTCGATACGATGGAGAGGCTGCTCGGGGGCGAAGTCTATCACTATCACCACAAGATGAACATGAAGGAGCCCTTTGTGGGCGGGGCGTGGGAGTGGCATCAAGACTACGGCTACTGGTACAACAACGGCTGTCTGTTTCCCGATATGGCGAGCTGCATGATCGCTGTCGATAAGGCGACCCGCGAGAACGGCTGCCTTCAGGTGATCCGTGGCTCACAGCGCATGGGCCGCATAGAACATGGCGTGACAGGCGACCAGACCGGAGCGGACATGGAGCGGGTGAACGAGGCTCTCAAGCGCCTGGAACTCGTCTACTGCGAAATGGCCCCAGGCGATGCTCTGTTCTTCCATTCCAATCTGCTGCACCGCTCCGACCAGAACCGAAGCGCCGCCCCGCGCTGGGCGCTCATCTCCTGTTACAACGCTGCCAGCAACAATCCCTACAAAGAACATCACCATCCCTGCTACACTCCCCTCGAAAAGGGCAAGGACGAGGACGTAATGGTCGTAGGCTCCTATCAATGGATCGAGCTGCAGGATCAGGTCAACACGGTGTCTCTCGCCTAAAATTTTCTTTCTGGTAGGATATTGGTCTCGGCTGGAAGGCGTCGGCGAAGCGTAAGATAACTCCCCAACCCCTTCCTCGTAAGGAGGGGTTGGGGTAGGTAAACCCCAAGGCATCTTCATTTTGCAAACGACCGAAAAGCTGAGATTGTCAGCGATGCTTTAAGGCGCTCCCTCCGCCGCTGGGTTGGGCAGCAGACTCTCCAGTATCCGTCTCTCCTCGATGGGTAGTGCCAGCAGAGCCCGGACGCTCCGAGTCTTCTTCCACTCGACAGCCGCAGTCAGTATCCGCACCGGAATGTCCAGTTCGGTTTCTACGCCCTGCACCGCTTTCCATGCTGCGAGCCAGTTGTCTGCGACTGGCTGCGATATCGCGCTGTCTAAAACGTAGGGAATGCTCTCCGTCACTCCCTTCCCCAGGTAACCCAGAGCCTCCCTCTCTGTATAGATGCCGGCGAGGTGTATCACAGTATCCTGGAAATCACGGTGGTGAAGCAAAAGGCGGCAGAATTCAGTCGTATCCCCTAAGTCGGCGCCTTCCTCCTTCGATAACGCGAATCCCTGCGCAATACTCTTAAAACACTCTTCGGGGTTCCCTAGAGCCAGGTGGGCTTCTGCGCGCCGCAACCATAGGGAACCGTTATTCGGGTCGATTTCAAGGGCCTTGTCAAAACTTGCCAGGGCCGTCAAATAGTCGCTCGATTGATAGGAGATACTGCCACGAAGAGACCATAGATTTGGATCCAGGGGGTTGATTTTGAGAGCGGTGTCCATACTGTGTGACGCCGCCGAAATATCGCCTGAAATCCATAGAGCGAATCCCCGGTAATGCCATGCGTCCGCATAGGATGGGTTGATCTCGAGTGCCTTGTCGTAACTTGCTACTGCTGCTGCATAGTCACCGAGTTTGTGCAAGATATAGCCGCGAAAGAACCAGGTCGGTGAGTCATTGGGATCGAGTGAAAGCGCTGTATTGTAACCCGTCAGTGAGGCGGATATATCTCCCATGCTATACAGAGTTCCAGCGCGACACATCCACCCTCTTGCGTCGTCCGGCCTACGGGCTATCGCCTCGTCCCAACTCGAAAGGGCCAATTCGTAACGACCCGTCGCGGACAAACAGTGGGCGTATTGAAACCAGTCATTATAGCTGCAGGCGGTTCCTTTGCGCTCTATAATCTCCTCAGCAAGCTCGCAGGCTCGATCATACTCCCTTGCTTCAACACATCTGGCAAATTCAGACGAGAACTTGCGAGCGCGTTTCAAGTCAGGTGCGTCCAGCACGGCGCGCTTCAGGTCTAGCGAGGCAGTCAGGTACGCGTACGTCAAAGGATGTTGTGAGGAGGCAACAGAAAGACGTTCCCGTCGTTCGCGGCGATTGTACCAGCGTCGGAGAAAGTCTACGATGAGACGAACTGGCTCGCCGCGTCCACGTTTGAGTTCAATCACCATACGGAGCAGGGGCTCACGCAACTCGTAAAGAGAGTCGCGACCTATTTTGTTTTTGCGGACATACGCCATCTCCTCTAATTTGTCCAACTGACCAGAGGCAGTCTGGGAGGTCATCAGATTTCGCTCGGCGATCTCCTTCACAGGAACAGCGCCACGGGCACTGCACAGATACTCGACGATTTTGCGCTGTTGCGGAGAGAGCATCTGCATTCGGCTCTGGTAGTAGGGCGTCAGTTCGTCCAGCAGTTTCAGGAACGGCGTGACCAGTTCATCCAGCGTCTCCTGCGTCAAGAGATGTGCGAAGAGCAGGTAGATACGTGGGTGTCCGCCTGCGAGATCGTGCACGGCCTGGACACGCTCCCTGGCGGTGGGCGTTTTCAGGAAGGCAGCCAGAGCCGTATCGTCGCGTCGTTCCGCGACTTTTTCCAGCAATTCTGCGGCCTCTCCGACTGTCAACTCCTCCAGGTAGATGTTCTGGAAGAAGCCGTAGAAGGCGGAGTCATGTTCGGTGACGCCTGAAAAGAGGCTGGGTGTGGTCGCCAGAATAGTTACGAAGGGTCTTTCACTGAGGAAGGAGCGAAAGGCCCACTGCCCCTGATCCCCGAGACCGCGAAAGATCTCGTCGAGGTTCTCGACCAGGAGGAACAGCGTCCGGTCTCCCACGAACTCCC
>JBBQPO010000160.1:0-14342 GCA_038217285.1 Chthonomonadales bacterium | reverse complement strand
GGCGCATCGCCGGATAGCTGTGTTCGAGTTCGGCTCTATCCCCATAGTAGATCCAGCGGAACCAGGGCAGCATCACGACAGCGACGCCCCAGTCGATGGGGCCGGAGGTGACGGCGATGCGTTTGCCCGGCACGACATGGGGCGGGAGATCGCTGACCCAGCCGGTGGTGATATCGTCGATATACTTGCTCCAAAACCCGGACATGTCGAAGTTCAGCGCGGCCATCTCGCCGGCGGCAGGCGAGTCGCCAAGCCATCCGCACCGCTCCCGCGCCGGGCAGTCCGTGGGAAGTCCGTGCAGATTGCTCACCAGCGTCCAGACCGCCGCCTTATGAATGCGATTGAGCATCGGATCGGAGCAGGCGAAGCCTCCGGCCGGCTCCACATCGGTGTGCACGACGATGCCTTCGAGCGCGGGAGGGCGGCTGCCTGCCGGAACGCCGGTCACCTCGACGTACCGGAACCCATGATAGGTAAAGCGCGGCTCCCAGGTCTCCAGCCCACCGCCCCGGCAGATATAGGTGTCGATCTGCTCGACCTGGGTCGCGAATACCCCTGTGCTCGCCGTGTTCAGCAGCCCCGTTTTGGGATCGACCGTCTCAGCGAAGCGCATTTTTATAGTGGTTCCGGCCGGGGCGCGTACCTTCAGTCGCGCCCAGCCCGCGAAATTCTGGCGCATATCGTACACGAAGACACCGGACGCCGCCTCACGCGGCTCTGCGGACGGAAGCGTCCCGACGGCGCGGATCGGAGGAAACGCCGGACACATCAGTGTCCCTGCCGGTCCTTGCATCAGAATCACGGCGCTCCAGGGCTTGCCTGCCAGAGTTGCGCTGTTCCAGTCCAGCCTGCGCCGCGCATCGTAGGTCTCTCCAGCATAGATGTTATTGGAGGTCACCGGCCCTGCCGCAGCCTGCCAACTGCTGTCGCTGACGACCGCCTGCCGGGAGCCGGCGGGGTATTCTGCCTCCAGGCGGAGGCGCAGCACCGGAGGACCGTAGGACATGCCGCCCCAGACCCGATCCTGGTGGTACCACCCGTTCCCCAGCATCACGCCGAGCACGTTGTCTCCGACCTTCATCAGGTCGGTCACGTCGTAAGCAGAATAGAGGACGCGCTTCGGGTATTCCGTCTGCGCCGGCTCCAGGACGCGACTGTCGGCCTTTCTGCCGTTCACAGTGAACTCGTGGTAGCCCAGCCCGCACACGAATGCCCGTACCGTGCGCCAGCCGGGCCGAAGCGTGAAGCTTTTGCGGAAGCAAGGCGCGCCGCCCTCCCTCTCCAGTGCGACCGGAGCGCCGATCCACTGCGCAGCCCAGTCCGCCTCGCGGTACAGACCGGTGTCCCAGTGGGCAGGGCTGCTCCAGCCGGAACTGCGACCGTTCTGATCCCAGACCTGGACCTTCCACCAGCAGCGGCTTGCGGGCGGCACCGGACGGCCCCCGTAGGGAATCCACGCACTGGCGTCGCTTTTTACTCGGGCGCTGTCCCACAGATCGGCGTTCCGCTCTGTCAGCCGTTCCGGCGTCGTAGCCGCCAGAACCCGATAGGCCGTCTGCCGCAGCCCGCGCAAAGCGACCGTGCGCGCGTCCAGACGCCAACTCAGCTTTGGTTGCAGCGGCTCGATGCCGAGTGGGGCGGCGCGTCCCTCGCATCGCAGCCCGGAAACCAGAAGGTCGCCCTGCCCCTTCGCCACGGCAGGGGGCGAAACGAGCGCCACCAGAGCCAGACAGCAGAAGACGCGCAGCATACAGCGATAGTGGAAAATCAGCAACATGGCGTGTCCGCTCCTGGGCCTGAATACGTACTGCTTCATTCTCTCTTTCGTGCGCGAATCCTGCCTTCCACTGCCTGCCTGCAATAACATTCTACGCAGAATTATCGTATACTTTCAGGTAAGATGCGCCTCGTGATGGCGTGCGAACTGCGGTGAAAATGAGATCACGGCCACAACCCCTCGGTGTGATACGAACGCGGACAATAGGAGAGATAATGCAAAAAGTATTTTCGGCAACGGCGCTGTTATTGATCGTGCTATGGGGATGTACCGCTTTGAGCGACGGTCTCCATGCGCAGAACACAAACCAGGATCCTCCGAAACAGGCGGAGGTGACGAGCCAGACCCTGACGGACGACACGCTGAAGACGACTCTGGAGAATATGGGCTTCGAGCCGAAGAAACTGAGCAAAGGGTATTTGCTGGTGACGAAACAGGACACCTGGATTGTGAACGTTCAGATCGTGCTCTCTCCCGATGGCAGAAAAATAGGTTTGAATGCCAATCTGGGCAAAGTGGAGGATCCGACGAGTGTCTCGGCTCCGCAATGGCTGAATCTCCTGGTCAGTAACGGCGATATCGATCCTTCCGCCTTCTATTTCGATAAGGACCAAAAAAAACTCTATCTGCATCGTTCTTTTGACAATCGCGCCATCGTTGCTGCCGTTCTCCGCAAAGAGATCGACGGTTTCACGAGCAATGTCCGGCAGACAGCGGATCTCTGGAAGTTTGCCAAGTGATGCACAAAGCCCTTCGTCGTGGTGCCATTGAGGGCCAGGGGAAAGTGAGACTGCCGGATGTCAGGCGCCCCCATGTCTCCAATCCAAGCGCGAAATCTCCGTTCACGACCTTGACAAACGGCAAGGGCTATGATAGAATAGTTTCGCTGTAAGGCAACCTTTGTTGTGGGGATATCGTCTAGCGGTCAGGACGTCGGGTTCTCAGCTCGGTAACCGGGGTTCGATTCCCCGTATCCCTATCAAGCTCTTGAAGTGCCGTTTTGTTGTAACGTGCTCAAGGTGCAGTCAGTGAACAGACCCCTTCTCGAAATACGTTCCGAGGAGGGGTCGTCGTTTTGTCCGGCCTTACGCAGGTAGAGTGTTCGTCTGCGCCTATGTGTTGCTACTTTACTGCGGACGGTTTCGTGAGAGCCAGACTTCGAGATCGGCAGGAGTTTTGAAGTCAAGGAGGGCTACGGCAAGAGCGTCGATTTGCTCGGACGACAAACGCTCCAACCGTTCCACGACAGGTCCGGCAACTGTTCCGAAGCGATGCCGAATCTGATGGACGACCAGTTCTTCTTTGCCCTCCTGTTTGCCCTCCTGTCTGCCTTTTTTCACCGAACTATCGATCAGTTCTAGGGCTTCCTGGAACCCTGCTTCCCTTCCTTTTCTCTCCCAACTGTTCATCAGTTCCATCGTTGCCTCCTGTTCTTCGGGAGCGAGTTTCGCAAACTCCCGCTCATACTGTTTCATCTCTGCGGCGCTCAATTGCAGATACGTCTCTATAAATCCGCCGATCAGCCTCGACCGGGCGGGGTCGAGTTTAAGCGTTGCCAACAGGCGCAGGCATTCGTTGCGTACCTTCGGCCTGTCCTGGGGCGCGATTTTCATCTTTGCCATCAGCGCACTCGCGACCGGATTGGGCGTCGAGACATAATTGCGCCACGACAGCCGATTCAACTGTATCACCTCATAATCGAATTGTAACACAGTTTTGCCGGGAAAGGCTATCTGGTATCGGTGTGGTTCGGGGCGCTGTGGCGCGTCATGGGAGAAGAGAACAATGGGGTAGATGGGCAGCTGGTACTTCTGATGCAGGCGAGCGAAGTAGGAGAACATGCGCTCGGGGAAGTCCGATTGTGTCTTGGACTGATTTTCGACATGGACGAGGAAGAAGGCCTCCTCTCCCTGAAAGCGGGCCTTCACCAGCAGATCGACTTCGTGCTTCTCGCCAGCCGTAACGTCGGTGAAGACCTCCTTATCCAAAAACTCGATGGAGGCTGGGTCCAGATAGGCGACCACATCGGGCAGAAAGAGCTGCACGAATTCGACAAAGAAAACAGTCAGAAGTTCCTTAAAAAGGCGGTCGTGATCCATAGTAGAATATTGTATCCGGCGCAAGGTCAGGAACTCGTCTGCGGGCAGGGAGAGATTAATTTTTTTTAATCCGGGTTTAAGTTGGCTTTAATGTCGGCAGAGTAGAGTGTAAAGGTAGAGTGGCGGACTGTACGTGCCGCTCGAACGCCCTTTTTATCTTACACATACCGAACATTTTAGGGATCTGACCGCCATGGCCATTTTTAATCCTGTCTCCATGCCTTCCGTCGCTGCCGACGAGGCACATCCGCGCCGACGCTTTCGACCGACAATGCCGCTTCTGCTGGCGATCCTGCTGATCGATACCGCCTACCTCTACCTCGCCAACCACGCCTCCGGCCCGCCGCGCATCCCACTCTCCGCGTTCGCCTACGAAGGCTCGCTGCTGCTGCATCTCGGACTGGGGCTGGTCGCGACCTGGGCGCTCGTCAGACGCCTCAAAGCCGTGATGGCGGCGTTTCGGGAAAAGCAGGGAGCGGTGGCGGTCTTCGGGGCGCTGACCGCGCTGACGTTCGCGGTCTGCCTGCTGACCGGGCTGGGGTTTCTTGCCATCGGATTCCAGTGGCTCTCGTTGAGCGCCCGGCTCCCATTGCTGCGCTTACACAACATCGCGACCTGGGCTTTCCTCGGCAGTGGAGCCCTCTACCTCTTGCTGCGGGCGCGCCGTGCCGTGCAGGACGCCCCGGAGCGCCAACAGGCCCGGGTGGCGCTGCGGCTCGGCCTGCTGTTCGGCCTGCCCTTCGCCGCGATGCTCGCCTACACGATCTACGTGCCCACCAAAGAGAGCCGGATCGTCAATCCTACCGTGCCGCCCATGACCGCCTACGATGAGGGCGACGGCAAGG
Organism: Chthonomonadales bacterium; assembly: GCA_038217285.1. Classification (GTDB taxonomy): domain Bacteria; phylum Armatimonadota; class Chthonomonadetes; order Chthonomonadales; family Chthonomonadaceae; genus JANXLO01. The sequence goes on along the minus strand of JBBQPO010000160.1, from coordinate 9,621 downwards.
ACGGGAAGTTCTTCCCCGCGTCCGCGCAGTCGGTCGATAAACAGTTTTTCCCCTCCGAGTATTTCGTCGACTCGAAGTCGTGCGGCGTGCAGGGCTGCCATCCGGACATCTACGCCCAGTGGAACTCCTCCGCGCACCACCTCTCCTCCTTCAACAACCAGTGGTACCGCAAGGCTATCGAGTATATGCAGGAGGTCAGCGGCGTCAAATCGTCTAAATGGTGCGGCGGATGCCACGACATGGCCGTCCTTCTAACCGAAGACCCGAAAAAGCCCGGCGCGTCACGCTTCGACGTCCCCATCGCCGCGCACGACTTCCCGGCCGAGAAGTATCCCGAGTCCCATGCTGGAATCGGGTGCGCCGTCTGCCATTCGATCGTTCATGTCAAGAGCACGATGGGCAACAGCGACTATCTGGCCGACTACCCGCCGATGCACAAATATATCATCACCGCAAATCCGATGGCGCAGTCGGTCCAGAAGTTTCTGACGCGCCTGGCGCCGGAGCCCCACAAGAAGACCTTCCTGCGCCCCATCCATACCGACCAGACCGCCAAGTTCTGCTCCTCCTGCCACAAGGTGCATCTCGATGTGCCGGTGAATGGCTACCGCTGGTTCCGGGGCTTCAACGACTACGACTCCTGGCAGGGCAGCGGCGTCTCCGGCTTCGGCGCGGTCTCGTTCTACTATCCCTCCAACGAGAAGACCGGGCAGCCCGCCTTCAAAAAATGCGCCGACTGCCATATGCCCAATATCGCTTCGCAGGATGCCGGCAACTTCGGAGGTCAGGTGCACTCCCATCGCTTCCCCGGCGCCAACACCGCCCTGCCCACGGCCTATCACGATCCCGTGCAGTTGGAAACCACCGTCAAGTTCCTTCAGGACAAGGCGCTCTCCATCGACATCTTCGCCCTCCGAAGGCAGGAGGCAGGAGAGAGCAAGCCGACGACGAAGAACAGCGCCGGACAGGCCCCGGCCAGCAAGATGCCGACAGAGACGCCGAAAGCCGCCAACCTGAACGGTGATACCGAAGGGCCGATCACGGCGGCAGCGAACGCCTCCAATGTGGCCGAAACCCTGACCGCTCCCCTCAATCGGGGCGGCGTCGGCGCGGCGCTACGACGCGGAGAGAACCCGCTGGTCGAGGTCGTGGTGCGGACGCTGAAGCTCGGTCATGCCTTCCCCGGCGGAACCATCGACGCGGTGGACTGCTGGGTAGAACTGGAAGCGAAAGACGAAACCGGCCGCGTCCTCTATCACAGCGGCAAGCTCCAGTGGCCCGATGGCCCGGTCGAGGATGGCGCGGAGAAGTACCGTTCCCTGCTCGTGGACGGTCACAGTAACCCGATCTTCCGCCGTAACGCCTGGGCGGGCCGCTCCGTCGTCTACGCCAAGGTGATCCCACCCGGCGCTGCCGACGCCGTGCATTTCCGCCTGCCGGTTCCGAAAGACTGCGGCAAGACCGTCACGCTGACCGCGAAGCTCAACTACCGCAAGTTCAACTGGTGGAACAACCGCTTCGCCTATGCGGGCCGTACAAAAGACACGCTCCCCGGCTCCACCGCCGACGGCTCGAACGCGGTGCCGGTCGGCCTCGGCCTCGGGAAGAAGAGCGGCCCGGTAGGACACGGGTGGGACGACCGCCCCGCGCTCTACGATGGCGATCTCTCCACGGTCTCTGGACCTACCAAATCCGTACCCATCCTTCCGATCACCGTGCTGGCGCAGGATCAGGTCACCCTGCCCGTCGTGGATGCCCATAGCGCCCCGGACGCTCCCGCCGCTCCCCCTCTCGATGATGCCGGGAAGAAAAAGGAGCGCATTCGCTGGAACGACTACGGGATCGGACTGCTACTGCAGGGCGACTTCCGCCACGCCACCAACGCCTTCGAGCAGGTGACGAAGGTCGCTCCCAAATGGCCGGAGGGCTACGTCAACATCGGGCGCGTCCGTCAGGCCGAGCGCGACAGCCGGGCGGCGCAGGCCGCCTTCGAAAAGGCGTTCGCCCTCTACGCCGCTACGCCGACGCCAATGACGCCGTACCAGAAAGCCCGCACGCAGTTCTTCTACGCGCAGACACAGTTCGACCAGGGCAAGCTCGAAGAGAGCATGGCGATACTGGCACAGGTGATCGAGGTCTTCCCGGAAGATCGTAACGTGCGTAATCTGGCGGGTACCATCCTGTTCCGACTGGGCCGCTACGACGAGGCGATCACGCACCTGCGCGCCACCCTCAGCATCGATCCGGAAGACATCGCCGCGCACTATAACCTGATGAAATGTTACCGGGGCAAAGGCGATCCCGCATCCCTGCACGAGGCGAGTACCCATGAGGCCCTCTATCGCCGCTTCAAGGTCGACGAGACCACAACGGATCTGATCGGCCCCTATCAGCGCGCCCATCCCGCCGACAACAACCTTGCCCAGCGGATCCACGAACACGCCGACGCGATCATCAAGCCCAAACCCGACTGGCTCGTCCGTCAGGAGCAAGCGATTCAGCACAACGTCATCACGCGCCGCCCGGACCTCCTAAAATAGACTGCATACCCGACTCCGGATAAGGAAACGACCTGATTGCCATGAAACCTGTGACTCGAAACTCAAATTCATTGCTGACAAGAAAGAAAAGGTTAGACACAGCGAGGCCATTGCGTGTTGGGGCACCCCCTTCCCGTGTCGGGAAGGGGGCCGGGTGGTTAGGTACGCGGAGAGCTTGCTTGCTGATCGGCGCGCTCCTGTCGATTCTGCTCACCGGCTGCCCTCCTCCAAAGCCGCCCGTCACGGTCATCGCTCCCGTGAAGGCGACCACGCAAAACGTGACCTTCGACGATGCGACAAAGGCGGCGGGAATCGACTTTCGCCATGTCAGCGGGGCGACCAAAAACAAGCTGCTGCCGGAGACGATGGGCAGCGGCCTCGCCTGGATCGACTACGATGGCGACGGCTTTCCGGACCTGTTTATCGTCAACAGCCGCCCGTGGACGCAGGCCGAGTGCGCCGCCGCCAAAATTCCGTATATGGCCTCGACCGCCCCCCCGCCAACCTGCAAACTGTTCCACAACAACGGCAATGGCACCTTTACCGACGTGACGAAGCAGGCGCATCTGGACGTCACGATGTACGGCATGGGAGTCTGCGTCGGGGACTACGACAACAGCGGTCATCCGAGCCTCTACGTCACTGGTCTGGGCCGAAACTACCTGTTCCACAACAACGGTGACGGCACCTTTAAGGAGGTGACCGAGCAGGCAGGACTGAAAGACAGCGGCTGGAGCACGAGCGCGGCCTGGGTCGATTACGATAAAGACGGCAAGCTCGATCTGGTCGTCTGTCACTATGTTCAGTGGTCTCCGGCCTCCGACATCGCCTTTATGAAGAACGGGCACCGCACCTACGGCACGCCGAGCCAGTACTCCGGGCAGCCCCTTACCCTCTACCACAACGATGGCGGCGGACATTTTACCGAGGTGGCGGTGAAGGCCGGTCTGCGGACTGGCCCCGCACCGGAGAAGCGAAAACTGCAGGGCAAATCGCTCGGCGTCGCCATCTGCGACTACGATGGGGACGGCTGGCCCGATATCGCCATCGCCAACGACACCGAACCCAACTACCTGTTCCACAACGAACACGACGGCACGTTCAAAGAGGTCGGGGTCGAACAGGGCATGGCCTATAATGACAGTGGCGCGGCGCGGGGCGCGATGGGCATCGCAGCCTGCGACTACGACCATACCGGCCGCGAAAGTTTGATCATCGGCAACTTCTCGAACCAGATGCTTGCCCTCTACCACAATCAGGGCAGCATCTTCCGCGATACGGCGGCGCAGTCGGGGGTCGGCCCGCCCAGTCTGCTCTCGCTCTCGTTCGGGCTCTTCTTCTGTGACCTTGACAACGACGGCTGGCAGGATATTTTCGTCGCCAACGGGCATATCGACGACGACGTTCAGGAAGACCAGAAAGAGGTGACCTATGCCGAAGCGCCGCTGGTCTATCGCAACCTGGGCAACGGCAACTTCGCCGCCGTTGGGGACAAGCTCGGCGCGGTCATGCAGGCAAAATATGTGGCGCGTGGCTGCGCCTATGCGGACTACCTCTTGAACGGATTTCCCGACATCGCGCTCTCTACCAGCAACGGCCCCACCTACCTGTTCCGTAACAGCGCGGACAACGGCAACCATGCCCTGCGACTGGAGCTCGAAGGCACACAGAGCAACCGCAGCGCCATCGGCGCGGTCGTGACGGTCAAGGCAGGTGCCCAGACACTGACCTACAACGTCCGCAGCGGCTCCTCCTACTGTTCTCAGAGCGAGCTGCCGATCACGGTCGGCCTCGGCCCTGCCGCGAAAGCGGACAGTATCACCATCGTCTGGCCATCCGGCACCAGGCAGGCTCTGAGCGCTCTCACCGCCGGACAGATCTACCATATCACCGAAGGCGCCACGGAGACGCCGAACCAGCGGCCCTTCGGGCAGCCCTACAAACCTGCCGCGCGCGTCGGCAGCCTGCCTCTGCATCGTCCCTCGGCGCGTTAAGCACCCCCTCTTTAGTCGGTCTGCCGCGCTATTCGCGGCAGACACTTTCCTCGTTTTCAACGTATCTCTTAGTGGACATCTACTTTCCCTGTTTGAGGAGAGAACTCTTGAAACGAAAACTTTATCCTGTGCTGCCTGTCGCGCTTACGGTCCTGGTGGGACTGGGGACGACGGGCACAGGACGTGCTCAGACTCCGACAGTGCCGAACATTCAGCCGGCGCGCCTCGACTACAAGATCAACACGCTGCCCAACGGCCTCAAGATCGTCACGCTGGAGGATCATCGCGCTCCCGTCGTGGCGATACAGGTCTACTACCATGTCGGCAGCAAAGACGAAGCGCCCGGCAAGGCCGGATTCGCGCACCTGTTCGAGCATCTGATGTTCAAAGGCTCCGCGCATGCCGGACCGGAGGAACACGCCCGCATCATCGAGCGGCTCGGCGGCTACAATAACGCCGATACCTATTTCGACCGCACCCGTTACATCGATACGGTGCCGAGCAACGCCCTCGACCGCCTGCTCTGGCTGGAAGCCGACCGGATGGCCTCTCTCAATGTGGACGAGGCCAATCTGCGCTCCGAGCGGGATGTCGTTAAGGAAGAGCACCGGATGGACATCGAAAACCAGCCGTATGGCGACCTTTTCGAGAAGGTCCAGGCACTCATATTCCCCATTGGTCACCCCTATGCGCATACCACCATCGGGATCATGAGCGATCTCGACAGCGCGAAAATCGCGGATGTCCGCGCTTTCCACGATGAGTATTACAAACCTGACAATGCGACGCTCGTTCTCGTCGGAGATTTTCAGACTTCGGATGCGCTGACGCTGATCCGACGCTATTTCGCCGCGATTCCGCGCTCGAAGAAGCCCTTCACCCGCTACCCGGTTCCGCCGATCGACCAGCAGGCCGAACGCCGCGCCGTCTTCTACGACAAACTTGCGCCGCTGCCGGTCATCGGTATGGCTTATCGTACCGTTCCGGCCAACAGTCCGGATACTCCGGTTCTGGACATGATTGCGCAGATTCTCTCGGTCGGGCAGAGTTCGCGTCTCTCCCGCGCGCTTGTCCGCGATCAACAGATCGCCTCGGACGCCTCCGGTTTCACCCTGAGCCTCGCCGTAGACGGTCTCTTTCTGTTCCAGGCCACCGCCAATCAGGGCAAGGCCCCGGCCGACATCGAAAAGGCGCTGCAGGAACAGGTGGACCTGATTCGCGACACGCCCGTCAGCCCAACGGAGCTGGCAAAGGCCAAAAACCAGGCGCTGTCCGGCAAGGTGTTCGGCTCTCTTTCGACCGAGCAGAAAGCCGAGCAGTTGGGCAGCGCCGATCTGGATTTCGGGACGCCCGAGGAGGTCAACCGGGAACTGGCGAAGCTCAACGCCGTGACGGTGGAGGATGTACAGAGAGTGGCGCGGAAGTACTTCGTGCCGCAGCATCGCAACGTCTTCTACGATCTGCCCACCGCCATGCAGCCTAAAACCGACGCCCCGACGAAGGAGAAGAAGTGATGCGAACCACGCGAATCGCGCTCGGCCTGCTGACGGCCTGTCTGCTGCCGGGCAGCGCCGCCCACGCGCAGCGATGGCATAAAACGCCGCCGAAGACGCCCATTCGACAGCACGCTCCGAAGCCCGTCAACACGCTTCCTCCGCTCGGCGCGCCCCATCCCTTGCGTCTGCCTGCCGTCGTGGAGCGCATCCTGCCGAACGGCCTGCGTATCGTGCTGCTGGAAGATCACACGCAGCCCGCGCTCTGGCTGCGGCTGGCTATTCCCGCTGGCTCCATTCGCGACCCCCGCAATCGGGTAGGGTTGGCGCAGATGACCGCCGCGCTATTGGCAAAGGGCACGACGACCCGCACGGAGGCCCAGATCGCCGATACCGTGGACGGTCTCGGCGCATCCGTAGGTGCAGGGACCGATTCGGACTATCTGACCGTCTCTGCCACCGGCCTCAGCGGCTACCGCGACACGCTGTTCGACCTGCTCGCTGACATCACCCTGCGCCCGACCTTTCCGATGGTAGAGATAGATCGCTATCGCACCCTCACACTCAACAACATCACCCAGAGCCTGGCCGACGGCGGGACGCTGGCCGATGTCGTCTTCAGTCGGCGTCTCTACGCCGGTCACCCCTACGGCGACTTTTCTATAGGGACGCCTGTCTCCCTGCCTGAGATCACCCAGCAGGATCTCGCGACGTTCCACCAGACCTATTTCACACCGAATGTCGCCACGCTCTTTGTCGCCGGTGACATCACCCTGGAGCAGACGACGGTCAGGGCAACCGCAGCCTTCGGAGATTGGGAGCGCAGGTCGGTACCCTCGCTGCCGCTGCCTCCGAAATTCTTGCAGGCGATGTCGGAGCCGCAGATAACTCTGATCGACCGACCCGGCTCGGCCCAGACTCAGATACGTATCGGCACGGTCATCGCGGGTGCCAGCGACCCGAAACGCTACATCGGCTCGGTCGCCTCGTTTATTCTCGGGGCCGGGAACGACAATGGACGCCTGACGCGGGAAGTACGCGTGAAACGCGGCTTGACCTACTCCATCGCCAGCAGCTTTGGGAGGCAGGCGCAGGCCGGAGCCTTTGAGATCAGCACCTTCACCAAGACGCCGACTACAGCGGAGGTCCTGCGTCTTGCGCTGGCCGAGGCGGCGAAATTGGCGCAGGATGCGCCTTCCCCAGGTGAGATGGTCGAGAGCAAGACGCTCCTGAACGGAACGTTCGCGCTTAGCGTCGCCACCACACCAGGACTTCTCGGACGGCTGCAGGCCGCGACACTGTATGGGAACGGCGCCAGCGATCTGACTCTGCGCTCGGAGCGGATTCAGGCCGTCACCGCGCCGCAGGTCTCGGAAGCGCTGCGGAATTTGAACCTGCGGGGCGCACAGATCGTGCTGGTGGGCGATGCAAAGGCGATTGAAAAGGATCTGCGGCCGTTCGGCAAAGTCACCGTCCTGCCCGCAGATGGGCTCGATCTGCTCTCTCCGACGCTGTTGCCGCAGAAGGCCGCTGGTGTCGAGGCTCCAACCGTCAAACCGACGACCGCAGACCTGGAGGCGGGAAAGACACTGCTGGCAGCGACGATCAAGGCGCACGGGGGCGATGCCTTCCTCAACGTCAAACAGATCGAGATGCGCGGCAAAGGCGAGCTCTCTCCGCCCGGTCAGGAGATCAAACTGCCGGTGGAGCATGCCATCCTGACCTTTGCACCTCCAGGGCGCAGCCGTTACGACCTGAAAACGACGTTTGGGAGTGTGATCCTTGCCACCGGGAAGGATGGTGTCGGCTGGCTCAGCGCGCTGGGTCAGGTACAGGATGGGCCGGGAGGAAGCGGGAACGTCGGTGACCCGACGGAACTCCTGCGTAAGGCCGCGCAAGGTGGGTTTACGGTCCGGCTCCTCCCGGAGAAGACGGGCGATAAGTCGCTTCTCGATTCGGACGGCAAAGCGCTGCGCGGCTTTATCGTCACCGACAACAACAACCGTCCCGCGCGCGTCTACGTCGAAACTGAGAGCGGCCTGATGCGCCGTATCGTCGTTCCCGAATCCAGAGGCGATCTTACGATCCTCCTGGGAAGCTATCACAACACCGACGGCGTTCAGCTCCCCGGAACGCTCCAGATCACGCAGAACGGCAAGACCTTCGTCACGCTCATCTTCGATGCATTCGCCGTCAATAAGCCCGTAGACGACGCGCTCTTCGCCCGCCCGAAGTAGCGCTTCTCCAAGGCTTGGAGTGTTATCGCCTTCCTACAGGAAGGTTCGACAAAAAGGCGCGATGCAAAATCCCCGCTTCTCTCAAGGAGGCGGGGATTTTGTACGGCGTACAGCATAACGTCTGGTTAGTGTTTCAGTTTGGATTTGAACTTGGTCCGGAACTCGGCTATTTCCGGCGCGATGACGTAACGGCAGTAACGCTCGTCCGGGTGCAGATTATAGTAGTCGAAATGGTAAGCCTCCGCCCGATAGAAGTTCGAGAATGGAACGACCTCCGTCACAATCGGGTTGGACCAGACATGCTCCTTCGTGACCTTCTGAATCACCTCACTCGCCGCCTTGTGCTGCGCCTCATTGCGGTAGAAGATAAGGGAGCGGTACTGGGGGCCTTCATCGGGGCCCTGCTTGTTCGGCGTGGTCGGATTGCGGACCGTCAGCAGCACCTCCAGCAGATCGCGGTAGGTGACCACTTTGGGGTCGAAGACGATATTGAGCGACTCGGCATGTCCCGTCGTGCCTGTCTCGACCTGCTCGTAGCTGGGCTTGGCGAGTTTGCCGCCTGCATAACCGGGTTCCACTCTATCGACACCTTTGAGCTGTTTGAAGATCGCTTCCATGCTCCAGAAGCATCCGGCGGCAAACGTCGCCACCTCTCTGGTAGGCGCGGCCTTTGCGCCGGACGCCGCCGTCTGTGGACCAGGCGCCGCCAGAATCTTGGCTCCCAGGCTGGCCAACAGCGCTGCTGTCAGGGTATAGACGAGAAACGTCCTGCGGGACTGTCCTCTAAATTTCATTTCTAGCTCCTTCTCGGCCCTGCCGAAGCGATGTTCATAAGCGCAGGGCGAAGATTTTCGTTTGTCTTGCCGACCATTGAATGGCAGACAGTAATAGAACATCTCTAGGGCGCGCAAAGTTCCCGGTTCCTGGCTATCTCTCGCTATTTGTGCGCGCTCCCAAACTGCTCCTCCGCCGCGTTGCGAAACGCACCTGCACTCTGGGCGCCGTTGCCGGGAAAGCCCGCGTGCTGTACCAGCCAGATCGTGATCAGGCCGCGATTAGTGTCGATGTTCATGTTGGTCGAATAGGCGCCGCCATGCCCAAAATTGCCTCCGCCTGTGGACCAGCCGAGCCCGTAGCCGTCCGGCAGAGCGTCTCCCGTCTGCTTGTGGGTCATCTGCTTGACTGCGTCTTCCGACAGATACCGCTTCCCTCTGTAGGTTCCGTTGTTGAGGATCATCTGGCAGAAGCGGGCGAGATCGCTGGCGGTGGAGAAGAGCCCTCCGGCGGGCATGGGCTGCCGGGTGCGGTCGTCGAGGGGGTAGTGGAGTTGAGTCACCGTGGTCTCTTCCAGGTCCGT
>JBBQPO010000159.1:0-14602 GCA_038217285.1 Chthonomonadales bacterium | reverse complement strand
GAAGTTGGAGAAGCTTCGGCTTCAGACCAAGATGAACCACCACGCCATGAAAGCCAAGATTTACCAGAGTGCGTTGGCCAGTGCGTTTAAGCAACTGCAGGAACTCAAGCAAATCGGAGTGCCTGCGTAAGGTGAGTTAGGAACAACAACAAAAGCCTGCGCAGTACCGTCGATATTGCCTGTAGGAAAAGGAACCACTGCTATGTCTAAGTGACTGAGTGTTACCGTCTGGCCGTTCCTGGCGACAGCACTGTCCGCAAACGCAGTTGATGCGGGTAGTACCGCGTAAGAGATGACCACCAAACAGCAGAGCAGGACCGGAGCAGTGTTTGTCTTGAGTTTCATCTTCGTGTATCTTCTTCCTTTTAGAGAGTGCCCGCATCAGGATGGAACCTGACACGTTCGATAGCGCGTTCATTCGACATGTGTAGGCTGTCATTCCAGACTATTCTCGAAACCACTTTCCCGTTGGTGGTTGGGAGCCGGAGGCAAGTTACGCCTGGCGTGTCTTGCGGCGGCGCGCTAGGGCCAGACCGGAAAGGGTCATACCAGTCAGCATTGCCCACATACCCGGTTCCGGGGTGGCTGCGGTCAGCAGGAAGGCATGACTCTGGCCACCGATGATGCCGAAGCCGGTGATCTGGCCAGTATCATTGACGCCATTTGCCTCAATCAGAGTCCACCCGGCTCCGCTGGCGTCGAGGTAACTGTTCAGATCGAACATCGTGCCATCGTTGTAGAAGGCGTGCTGTTCGGCATTTCCAGTTGTATAGGAGTCGCCTGTAATGATGCCGCCGCCGTTAATGCCCCTGCCGTGAGAGTTATCGCCTCCGAGCGTTCCCAGATCGTGCATGCTGGTGTCGTAGCGGAAGGCGTGGATAGTTTGATTTCCGGTTGTTTGGGAGTAGCCTGCCACGGTGCCAGCGCTGTTGATGCCTCGACCGAAAGAGGTGATGCCTCCGAGCGTGCCCAGATCGTGCATACTGGTGTCATAGCGGAACGCGTGCTGTGCGCTATTTCCGGGTGTGTCGGAGATTCCTGCCACGGCGCCACTGCTGTTGATGCCGAAGCCTTCAGAGTTGATACCTCCGAGTGTGCCCAGATCGTGCATGCTAGTGTCATAGGTGAAGGCGTGGATAGCACCTCCGGTTGTTCTGGAGCGGCCAGCTACGGTGCCGCTGCTGTTGATGCCATTGGCTGATGAAAAGTTGCCTCCGAGCGTACCCAGATCGTGCATGCTGGAGTCGTAGCGGAAGGCGTGGTATGCGGCATTACCGGTTGTTCGGGAATCGCCAGCCACGATGCCGCTGCTGTTGATGCCAATGCCGTACGAGTCCGAGCCTCCGAGCGTACCCAGATCGTGGATGCTTATGTCGTAGCGGAACGCGTGGGAAACGAAATTTCCGGTAGTTTGGGAGTAGCCTGTCACGGTGCCGCTGCTGTTGATGCCAAAGCCGTAAGCGTCGGTGCCTCCCAGAGTGCCCAAGTCAGTGACGTGATAGATCGGCGGAGCGGCCAGGGCGGGAAGGGCCGCCAGCGAGAGCGTGAGCAGAGCGAAAGAACAGTTCAATCGTGCAGACATAATGTAGAGATCCTTTCGGGAGACGGTGGGTAGGCAATTGGTACTTGACTACCTTTCGCCAACAACGTCGGCAGATTGTGAACATTAGCCGGGGTCGGAGGGTTTTCATATTTCCTCCCAATGGCAAAACTGCTGCCACCAATCTGGTGGCTTCTTGCGACGCTTACGTAGACGCAACAGAGTTGAACCTCTTACCATCAAGCGAATTATTTTTTATCGGGTGCGGATTTCACCACTGGGGACGTTTCTTGGGAGGTGGCTGCGGAAGCCACAAAGGCGGGATGCTGAAGGATCAAGGTGCCAGTGTTTGCATGACCTGGCTTCGGGAGAAGAAGGACCACCCCGCCCTGCGGGAGACAACGAACAGGCCCGCGCTGAACGTGGGCGGGCCTGGGGGCGGTATTCAAGAATTATTCTTCCCGTCTGGCGGTAATCATCATTCCCGTTGGTGGTTGGGAGCCGGAGGGAAGTTATGCGCGGAATGTCCTGCGGCGGCGCGCCAGGGCCAGACCTGAAACGGTCATGCCGGCCAATAGTGCCCACGTACCGGGCTCCGGCGTACTGGCCGGAGCCACGGTCAGCAGGAAGGCATGCCCCCCCTCCTGATTGACGGTGCCGAAGCCGGTGATCTGGCCAGCATCGTTGATGCCTCTTGCGTCATTCAGAGTCCATCCGGTTCCGCTGGCGTCGAGGTAGCTGTTCAGGTCGAACATAGCGCCATCGTAGTAGAAAGCGTGGACGACATTTCCGTTTATGTAGGAATTGCCTACAACAGTGCCACTGCCGTTGATGCCCTGGCCGGAAGAGTTGTAGCCTCCGAGTGTGCCCAGATCGTGCATGGTGGTGTCGTAGGTGAAGGCGTGGTTGCCACTTTCGGCTGTGTCTGAGTGGCCTGTGACGGTGCCGCTGCTGTTGATGCCATAGCCAAAAGAGTCGCGGCCTCCGAGCGTGCCCAGATCTTGCATGCTGGTGTCGTAGCGGAAGGCGTGGGTAGCGGGATATTCGGTTGTTTGGGAGAAACCTGCCACGGTGCCGCTGCTGTTGATGGCATAGCCGTAAGAGGCGTAGCCTCCGAGCGTGCCCAGATCGTGCATACTTGTGTCGTAGCGGAAGGCGTGGGAACCGGCATTTCCTTTTAAGTCGGAAATGCCTGTCACGGTGCCGCTGCTGTTGATGCCGAAGCCTTCAGACTCGCCGCCTCCGAGAGTGCCCAGATCGTGCATGCTGGTGTCGTAGGTGAAGGCGTGGTCAGCGACATTTCCAGCGGTGCGGGAGAATCCTGTCACCGTGCCGCTATCGTTGATGCCAAAGCCATAAGAGGCTTCACCGCCGAGCGTGCCCAGATCGTGCATGCCGGTGTCGTAGCGGAAGGCGTGGTAACCTTGATTGGTTGTGCCGGAGCGGCCTGCCACGGTGCCGTTGCTGTTGATGGCATAGGCGAAAGAACTGCCGCCTCCGAGCCTGCCCAGATCAATGACATGGTAGCGCGGTGGAGCGGCCAGGGCGGGCAGGGCCGCCAGCGAGAGCGTGAGCAGAGTGCAGGAACAGTTCAATCGTGCAGACATAATGTAAAGATCCTTTCGGGAGACGGTGGGCAGGCAAACGGCATGTTCCTCCGGGACAAGGAAGTTACGCCTGGCGTGTCTTGCGGCGGCGCACCAGGGCTAGACCGGAAAGGGTCATACCAGTCAGCATTGCCCACATACCCGGTTCCGGGGTGGCTGCGGTGAGCAGGAAGGCATGAGTCTGGCCACCGATATCACCAAAGCCGGTGATCTGGCCAGTATCGTTGATGCCTTCTGCCTCATTCAAAGTCCATCCTGCTCCGCTGGCATCGAGGTAGCTGTTCAGGTCGAACATACCTCCATCGTAGTAGAAGGCATGCAGCGCGGCATTTCCGGTTGGTTGGGAGAAGCCTATCACGATGCCGCTGCTGTTGATGCCATAGGCTTGAGAAGAGTTGCCTCCGAGCGTGCCCAGATCGTGCATGCTGGTGTCGTAGCGGAAGGCGTGGGTAGCGGCATTTCCGGTTGTTTGGGCGGAGCCTGCCACCGTGCCGCTGCTGTTGATGCCATAACCGTAAGAGTCGTCGCCTCCGAACGTGCCCAGATCGTGCATGCTGGTGTCGTTGCGGAAGGCGTGGATAGCGGCATTTCCGTTTGTGCTGGAGAAGCCTGTTACGGTGCCGCCGCTGTTGATGCCTTGGCCGAAAGAGCTACTGCCTCCGAGTGTGCCCAGATCGTGCATGCTGGTGTCGTAGCGGAAGGCGTGCGGGGCGGCATCTCCGGTTATGAAGGAGTAGCCTGCCACGGTGCCGCCGCTGTTGATGCTATAGGCTTGAGAGGAGGTGCCTCCGAGTGTGCCCAGATCGTGCATGCTGGTGTCGTAGCGGAAGGCATGGATCGCATTACTTCCAGTTGGGTTGGAGTAGCCTGCCACGGTACCACTGCTGTTGATGCCAAGGGCTTGAGAAGAGGTGCCTCCGAGGGTGCCCAAATCGTGCATGCTGGTATCGTAGCGGAAGGCGTGGGTGGGGGCCATTCCGGTTGTGCCGAAGTAGCCTGCCACGGTTCCGCTGCTGTTGATGCCATAGCCGTAAGAGGAGGTTCCTCCAAGCGTGCCCAGGTCAATGACATGGTAGACCGGCGGGGCGGCGATGGCGGGCAGGGCCGACAGTGAGAGCGTGAGCAGCGCGAAGGAACAGTTCAATCGTGCAGACAGAATGGAGCGATCCTTTCGGGAGACGGTGGGTAGGCAATTGGAACTTGACCATTCCTTGGCCAATAACGCGGACAGACTCTGGAATTTAGCCGGGGTCGGCGGGCTTTCAAATTACCTTCCGACTGGTGAGACTACTGCTGCCGTGCAGGTGATTTCTTGCGACGCTTACGTAGACGCAACGGAGCCGAGGGTCTTACCATCCCGTAAAATGTTTTTTGGTCAGGCACCGATTTCACCATTAAGGACGTTTCTTGGGAGGTGGCTGTGGAACCCGCAGAACCTGACGAGGAAGGAATCCCGAGGAGAATGCCGAAACAGAGAGGAATGACCAGGGGGCGATTCTAAGGAGAGAACGTGCATTCTGAGACCCACGAGCGCGCAGATGGGCTTTTAGAACGCTTCTACGCGGCGGAAGCGCCGACAGCCGAAGCGATAGCCGAAGAGCTCGTTGTGTGTACGCTGCCGCAGGTACGCGCTTGCCTGGCCTCTGCGGGGGTGCGTGGAGAAGACCTGGAAGACCTGTGTCAAAACACGCAGATCCGCCTGCTCAACGCGCTGCGCGCCAGCCATGCGCCTGGCGGAGACCGAATCGAAAATGTGATCGCCTTTGTGCGCGCTATCGCCCGGAACCTGGTGATCAGCGATGCGCGAAGCGCGCAGAGCCGTCCGCGAATCGACTCGGTGGAGGATCTGGCTGCGCGGTCGGAGTCCCATCCGGACGGCGTTCTGCCGCCGGATCCCGGCGATGTCGAGACGGAAGTGTTGACGCAGGACTGGTTTCGCACGGAGGTCTGGCCCCACGTTTGCGAACTGCGCCCACAGCAGCGGGCTGCGCTGTTACTGAGCCTGCGTCAGGATGAACTGCTGCTTCTCGCAGGGAGGATAAGTGCGGTGGCGAAGATTCTGGACATCGCGTTGGGAGAGTTCCTGAGTTTTTGGCGCGGCCTTCCGTTGTCGGATCGGGAGATCGGGGAGCGCCTGGGGATTACGGCGGAAGGCAAGACGACGGTACAAGGACGGGTGTCCAACCTGCGCAAATGCGCCCTGCAACGGCTCGCGCGCCATGTGCCTCACATGGAGTAGCACAGAGGTGGTAAGAAGCGGGGAGCAAATCGCGTCTGAGCCATCATGTTATCTTTAAGGAAGCGAATATGACGACATGTCTCGTCCCACAGGAGATCGCACGCTACCGTGCGGGGGATATGAAAACGGAAGAAGAGCTGCTCGCCATCGAGGCGCACCTCGATGACTGTCCGGACTGCCGCCGGAGCCTGCTGGCCGCTGTCAGCGCGGCCGCCCCGGCGCTCCGACAGCGGTTGACCTCTCCGATCCAATCGCCGGTGTGCCCGGAGCCGACGGTGCTGGCCCGCTATGCCGAAGGCCGCGCCGATGCCACAGATATCGAGTGGGTGCAGACACATTGCGAAGACTGCCCGCGCTGCGCCCAGGATCTGGTCGCCCTCATCGCCGTGCGTCCATCGGTCCCGACAGCGGACAGCCCAGGCGGCGCTCCTACGTCCACATCGACGTGGCGGCAACGCCTGCATCGTCTGCTCTTCCCGAACGGTCTGACCGCGCAACCGAGAACCGCTGCTTTCGCTCTGTCCCTGGTGGCGGCGCTCGGAGCGCTGATGGTCTATCGGGGACTGTTTGTTCCCCAGGAAGCCCGTTACCAGGCCCTGCTGACGCAGCAAACCAACACCGAGAGGCAGGCTCTGCAAGGGCATGCGTATACGGCGGGACTGGAAAAGCGCTTGCAGCAGAGTGACCAACTGCGTAACGACCAGGAGAAGCGCCTTCAGAATCTCGACGCGCGCGTGCATGACCTCGACGCGCGCCTTGCTCAGGCGCCAAAGACCACGCCCGCCGCTTACTCTGCGCAGATGCTGGCGGCCGTAGAGCAGGCGATGGCGACGCGACGCACCGAGCCTGATCCTGGCCCGCATCGCCTCCTCGCGATGATGGACAGAGATCAGCTTCAAGTGCGAGGCGGGGCGTCGGATCCCTCCAGCCCGACGTTGATTCAGCCTGCCGGTACGCTGATCCTGGAAGATCGCCCCACCCTGCGCTGGAAACCGGTGAGCACAGATCAGAACTGCACGGTGACGATTCGCCGCGTCCCGGACGCCCACGAGGCGGACCCCAACGACGAACAGGTGCATGCGGGTGTGACCGGCACGACCTGGACAGTGGACAAGCCTCTGCAGCGTGGTAAGCGTTACCGCTGGCAGGTCATCGCGCAAAGGAGCGGGGCCGTATCGTCCATCGGGCAGTTCCAGGTCGTGGACGCACAGACGGCGGCCTCTCTGCACCGCACCGCACAAGAGTATTCCGGCCAGTCTCTCACCCTCGGCATCCTTTATACCAAAGCGGGTCTGCTGGATACCGCCGAAGCGAAGCTGGCTTCCATTCCCCGAACCGATCCAAAATTCGCTATCGCCCACGCGCTGCTCCAGAACCTCCGCGCGAGCCGGTCCCCAAAAGATCCCACCACCCTCTCTAAGTGACGCTTCCGGTTTAGAGGTAGAAGCTGAATCCGCCCAGGATCGAGGCGTTGTAGGGTGCGCGCTGTTCTCGGAGTTCCAGTTCCGCCTTAAAGTATCGCGTGAAGCGATGGGCGAACCCGGCGGTGAGAGCCTCGGTGGTAGGCGCACCCGAAGCGCTGCCGAACCGTACACCATCGTAGCGCAGGAAGAGGGCTGTCCGGCTGTGGAGAATAAGCGCCGTTTCCAGCACGGCTCCGAAGCTGTTCTGTCGGTCTCCCGCCGCAGAGGTCTGGTCCTCTCCCCAGAGCAGGCCTCCATTCAGTTCCAGGAGCATCGCAGGAATGCCACTCCTTCCATGCTTCAAAGGGCGCGCCCAGGTGCCGAAGAGGCCGCTGCGCTGGAAGTGATTGGTGTAGCCTACGGCGTCGAGCGGGGTCTTGCCGACATAGGTGAACGCCTGCACGACGCTGCCCTCCTTGTCGAGGAAATATTCGGTCTGTAGCAGGTAGTCGTGGAAGGCGAGAGCATTGTTGACCTCCCCCGCTGCCTTGATGCCGCTGAGGAGCGAGACGCGCGCGGAGAGATGCCCGCTGGTGTATCCCGCCTGGAATCCGCGGCCCAGATCGCTCAGATTCAGATTGCCGAAATCGCCGGAGAGTGCGCCGAACGGACCGAGCAGTTGCGGATCGGTCAGCGAAATGTTGCGATTGCCAAGCAGGTTATAGCCGTCCAGTACCGGCATCTGTCCGGCCCGAAACGACCAGAACGTTCCCTTCGCTGCCGAGTTGACCTGCACCCAGATCTCGTCAAAACCCGAAGTCGCCGCAGGGCTCAGGCTAAAGTTGTAGCCGGTGTGCAGCGTCACATTCTGGGTCAGAGTCCCGATGAACCTCGCTTTGAGCCTATCATCGGTGATCGTGTCCGAATGACCGGGGTTGCTATGTGCCGCCGTCACGTCGGTAAGCAGGTCGGTCGTACTTCCCAGTGTCAGAGGCTTATTGGGGCCTGGAAGCCGGAAGCCCGCCCGATAAAAACTATAGCCGAAGGCGTTCAGGCGCGGCACCATCGAATGGCAGCGCTCACAGTACAGATTGTATTTGCGTGAAAAGGCCGGGATGGCCCATGCCGATGTCGGAAATGCCGATAGCAGGGTTCCCGCGAGAAGACACAGCACGACCCATACCGGACCCATTTTCGCCGGTCGTCTCCACGAACGCTGCCTATGCGAACGAGCAATTTTAGTCATTGAAAGCCCAACCTCTCTTCTCGTGAAGGTGTCTATGTAATGGAACGATGATAAGAAGCGAACGGGTAGAGAAGCCGTCAGGAGGATGCGCTTCGGTGCAAACAGAGTCTACAAAACGGCTATTTCGCGGCTTTTTCTTGCGGGGGGAAGGCCACATCGACGCCGATTTGCGCCAGCGACTTCGCGAGACGGGTTTCTCTGTCCTGCGTCCAATCGGTTTTGAGATGGATCAGCAGGCGCGTGCCTTCGTCGTCCAGTTCTACGCTCGTGCCGCCGACCGCCTTTGCCGCCGCCAGCATAACGTCCAGAGTCGGAGCCGAGGCGCTCTGAATCGGCAGCAGGGCCGTTTTATAGTCGATTGTCAGCCGCTTCAGGCCGGAATCAGGCTTGTCCGCCTGCATGGTCTCGACCCGGAGTACGGTTCCTTTCGGCAGGGCTTTGAACAGATCCGTCCAGCCGTTCTTCCCCGCGACCTTGTTGACGAAACACTCCGCGTTGCCGGTATTGCACGCGCACTTCGTACAGGTCTTCGCGCTCTGCCCCGCTTTGACTTCCATGACGATATTGCAGTGCAGGCACATCCCGGCAAGCAGCGTGTCCGGCTGCACGGCGAGCGTCAGAGGATCGCCGTGCATCACGAGCAGCGTCACCTTCTCTCCTGCGTCTTGCAGACCCCACAGTGTCGAAACAACCCCGGTCGGACGCGCCGACTTTTTTTCGTCGTCTGTCGCGCCCGCACCCGATACGACGCAAGCAAGCGTCAGAAGGGTTATCATCGCGCAGGCCGTTTTGAGCCCGCCTGTCTTACTATGACTTTGTTGCAACTCGATTTCTCCTTGCCCGAACAGATCCTGGTCTTTTCCGCAGCGCTTCCCCGGAATGCTCGCTTTGTCTGTTGACTCATCCCCCCGCAGAGAATATTCCCGTTCAAGGCATCGGTCCGGCAAATTCCCAGTTTTTGACGTGAATACAAGGCAGGCTCTGTTCCGCACCCCGAATTTGCTATACTTTGAGCGGCATCATTTTATGGAGGCTGCTCTTCGGCATGACGGAGAACACCGGGAGAGATTGGGAAACTATGCCGGAAGAGGCGGAGATAGTCTATATAGGGTTTGTGCTGGGGCACGGCGGCGATGCGGGGCAGATGCTGGAGTTGGCGGCGGGTATGGCTGCGAGAGGTCGGCGCGTGCGCATTATCGTCCCGGTGCTGGAGACGACCGTGCGGTTCGCAGAGGAGGGTGAGGCGCGGGGCGTTGTGGTGGAGCGCAGTCCGCTGATTCGGGCGGATCCGCGCGGGGCGCAGCAGTCCCTGCCGGATCTTCTGGCGCTGCTGCGTGCTCACCAGACCTCGCTGCTGCACTTCCACACCGGCGATGTCTGCCTGCCGCGACTGGCGCAGCAGGCGATTCAAATGCTGCGCCTGCCCCGCGCCTTCGCGACCGTCCATAGCCCATACGATACCGTTCCGGCGGGGTCGGAGCGGGCAATCGCCTGGGCATCCGCGGTTGATCGGCAGTTCTACGCAGTCGTTTGTCCGTCCGAACATGGGAGGCAGATACAGGTGCGCAATGGCGTCCCGCCCGACCGGGTCCGAACCATCCCCAACGGGATCGACACGGAGAGGTTCAGGAACGGCGATGCGCAGGCCGCTCGAAGGCTGCTAGGCGTACCGTCGGAAACGCCGCTGGTCGTGTTTACCTCCCGCCTGGACGCGCAGAAACACCCTCTGGACGCCCTGGAGGCTTTTCACGGGGTCGCCGGGGAGTTCCCTGCCCTGCATCTGGTCTATGTCGGGCGCGGAGAGCAGGAGGAGTCGGTGCGCTTCGCCGCGGAGCAGGCAGGGCTCGCCGACCGGGTACACCTCCTGGGGTTTCGAAGCGACATTCCGGACTGGCTGGCGGCGGCGACGATCTGGATACTGCCGACCGAGACGGAGAACTTCAGCCTGTCGGTCCTGGAGGCGCTGGCGGCGGGCTGCCCGATCCTCAGCACCCGCTGCCCCGGCAACGACGAGGTGCTGCGCGACAGCGACAACAGCCTGCTCACTGAAGTCGGAGATACAGCGGCGCAGATAGCAGCGCTAACCAGGCTCCTTGGGGATACTGCTTTGCGGCAGCGTCTGGGGGCGACTGCAAGGCGCGACGCAGAGAAGTTTGGCCTGAACCGCATGATAGAGAGCTATGCGGCTCTCTATCGAATGGAAAGCGGTTTTAGTGGTTGAAGAAGAACTCTTTGGCGTTGAGCAGCGCCCAGAAGAGATCCTCGGTCGCCTGGCGCTTATCCTTGGCTTTGCTCAGGGTCGCGGTGGCACGACGGCTCTCGTCGGCGGTCGGATAGCGGGAGTAGGCGGCGAGATAGAGCTCTTCGATCAGCGGGGCGTCGGCGAGCTTTTTGTCGAAGAGCGCGGCGATGCGGCCGGTCTTAGCGGTCAGGCGGGTGTTGAGGTCGGGACCGTTCATCAGGTGCAGCACCTGCCCTAAGTTGGGTTCATCGGAGCGTTCGCACTCGCAGACGATATTGCGCGCCGGGCGTCCGAACAGGTCCAGGAAGTAGGAGTTGACGCCGGAGTCGGGAAGTTGTTCGGCCCGGACCCCGCTCGGCATGCCGTCGAATTTTTCGGAAACGCCGGTTGCGAACGAAATCGCGTCGAGCATCTGCTCCGCCCCCAGGCGTTTGAAGGTGTAGTGCGCGTAGTACCGGGTGTCGCGCTCGTTGCCGCGCACCGGAACGGCGGAGCGCTGGTACGCCTCCGAGCGCAGGATCGTGCGCATCAGGCGTTTGAGGTCGTAGCCGTTCGTGGCGAAGTCCTGCGCCAGGAAGTCGAAGAGAGGCGCGTTGGAAGCGGGATTGGTGGGGCGAATGTCGTCGACCGGCTCGACAAACCCGCGTCCGAGAAAGTGCCTCCAGAGGCGGTTGACCACCGTATGGGCGAAGAAGGGATTCTTCGGCGCCGTCATCCACTTCACCAACTCCTGGCGACGGTCTCCGCTATACTCCGCGGGCAGCGGCGCGGAATCGAGAGCGCAGGGGCGCATGGTCTTGCCAGTGCGCGGGTTGGCGATCTCGCCCTTACCCGTGGCGTAGACGAATGCCTCGCCCGCGCGTTCGCCCGGTTTGCGTTTGACCTGCACGAAAAAAGCAGCCATCTCATAGTACTGGTTCTGCGTCCAGCGGTCGTAGGGATGGTTGTGGCATTTCGCGCACTGCATCCGCACCCCGAGGAAGATCTGCGCGGTGTTTTCCGCAAGCTCCTGCGGAGAGCCGGAGGCTTTGTAGTAATTGGCCGCGCCTTCGGTGAAGGCGCTTCCCTGCGCCATCAGCAGATCGCTCGCGAACTGGTCCCAGGGGCGGTTCTGCGCGACGCTCTGCCGGATCCAGTTGTTGTAGGCGTAGACCCCTTTTTCCGAGAGGAAGGTACGCGAACAGCGCAGGATGTCGGCCCACCGCTGCGTCCAAAAGTCGACATACTCCGGGCGCGTGAGCAGAGAATCGATCAGCTTGTCGCGCCTGTTCGGGTCGCGGTCGGCGAGGAAGGCGCGAGCCTCATCGGGCGAAGGCAACTGCCCGGTCACATCGAGGGAGGCACGGCGCAGAAAGTCGGAATCGCTGCTGCGGGGCGATGTGGGCAGGCCGAGATCGGCGAGCTTCTGAAGTCCAAGACGATCTACCTGCTGTACCGATGTCATCGCTGTGGGAGGGCGCGGCAGCGCGAAGGCGGCGGCGTAGGGCGAGATGATCCGCGCGGTGCCGACAAGCCCCTGATAACGAATAACCACGGCGGCCTCGCCCGGCCCGGTGACGGTCGCCTCGCCGTCCGCGCTCACCTTCGCGACCGTCTCGTCGCTGCCGGTGAAGAGGGTTTCCCCGGTGACATCGCGGCGGGTTCCGTTGTCGTAGCGGGCGGTGACTCGAATACGTTGCGTCTGTCCGATAGCCAGCTTTCGCACCGCCGGGCTCGTCTCCAGTGCGACGACGTTGGGCTCTTTAGCGCGCGGGCCGGGCGCGCCGGCGGCGATCCAGTCGCGCAGCAGTCGATACTCCGGCGATCCGATCCGGAACCGTAACCCGCCGCGATGCACGACTTTCAGCGTCGGCTTCAGCAGCAAGAGGCTCTGTTCGGGCTGTACGGGCGCGATCCGCGCGGCGGTCTTCTGACGAGCGAGGGCGATAAAATCGGAGTCCGGATCGTAGCCCAGCAGCGAGAGCTTGAAACCGCCCTTGCCGGAGGCCGCCCCATGACAGGCGCCCATATTGCAGCCGGCTTTGGTGAGGATAGGCGTCACGTCGGTCAGGAAACGCGGAGCGACAGGCTTCGCGAAGCCGCTCACCACCACCGGTACGCGCACGGTTCGTCCGCGCAGCGTCGCCGTCAGCGTCGTAGCCCCGTCGTGCTTACCGCGCACAATACCGCTGTCGTCCAGTTCCGCGATCTTCGGATCGGCGATCTTAACGTTCGCCGTTCCCGTCACATCCCGGCTGCTCCCCGAGCGCAGCGCCCCCTCCACGAGCAGCCGTGACTCCGCATACGGCCCGGTCAGCAAAATCCGTGCGGGCGACGCGGTCAGCCTTACCAGGGGATCGGCAGGCAGCTTCGACGCAGGCGGCTTCGCGCCTGCCGCCAGCGCCAACACGCAACCACCGACGATCGCGATACTGCGCACACAGATTCCCTGGAATGACTGTCTCATCAAAATTCCTCTTCACACCAACGCGAACAGTGAAATCGCTATTGGTCAGGCACGAGAGAGTGAACGGCCCAACCCGTGTGCCGCCCTGTCTCTCTATAGAGACTCTGGCTCGGCCAGTGTTACGGATTATTATAGTGTAGCATACGTTCTTTCTAGCCTCCCTTCCTGCATTCCTGCCTTCCTGTTCGATTCCTGCGCCAACGTTTGCCGGCAGTACGCGTGGAGGAATTCAGGGCTCCCACCGCGAATCGGTAGATAGATCCCGGTACTCTTCCCCGAAAGGTCAATGAACTCATGCCTCGTGCTCCCAAGAAGCCCAAAAACCCTCCCTCTGCGGAACTGGCCACGAAGCCTATCGATCAGCTCTCCGATGATGAGATGGATACCCTACTTCGTACCGTGTTTCAGCCCGATGCGACGGACGAGATCGAAAATAACAAAAAATTCTCTACGACCCTGCCGCTGCTTCCCATCCGCGATCAGGTCTATTTTCCGCATATGATCTTTCCGCTGCTGGTTGGGCGAGAGAAGTCCGTCCGCGCCCTCGAAGACGCGGCAGCCAAAGACCGGCATATATTCCTGGTCGCGCAGAAAAACATTCATGCGGAAGAGCCGGAGCCCGACGACATCTATTCGGTCGGGATCGTCGCGGAGATCATGCAGATCCTACGCGTCCCGGACGGGACCGTGCGCGTGATGCTGGAGGGCATGGAGCGCTGCCGTGTGGTGAAATACCTCCAGGTCGAGCCGTTCTACCAGGTGCAGGTGGAACCCGTGCCCACCACAGAGACCAAGGACCTGCCGACGGAAGCCCTGATGCGCAGCGTCGTCAAGCAGTTCGAAGATGTGGTGGCGATGAACAAGAACATCCAGCCGGAAGCGATGCTCAACGTCATCAATACGGAGGAGCCTGGCCGCCTCGCCGATGTCATCACGCCCTATCTGCGGCAGATGCGTGTCCCGGCCCAGCAGGAGATTTTGGAGACATCCGATGTCGGCGAACGGCTGCACAAGCTCAGCGTGATCCTGAAAAAAGAGGCGGAAATCCTGGAAATCCAGAAGAACATCCGCACCCGAGTCGAGAAGGAGATGGGCGACACGCAGCGGGAGTTTCTGCTGCGCGAGCAGTTGAAGATCATTCAGCAGGAGCTGGGCGAGCGCAGCGAGGCTGGCAGCGAGATGGACGCCTACCGCACCCGTATTCAAGAGTGCGGGATGCCAGAACAGGCGGCGGAGAAGGCTCTGAAGGAGTTGAGCCGCCTGGAGAAGATGCCGTTCCCCGCGCCGGAGGGCGTCGTCATCCGCACCTATCTGGATACGCTGGTATCGCTGCCGTGGGCGACCTCGACCCCCGACGACATCGATCTCGATCTGGCGGAAGCCGCCCTCAATGAAGATCACTATGGGCTGGAGAAGGCCAAGGAGCGGATTCTGGAGTTTCTGGCCGTGCGCAAACTGACCGGAACCTCCCGCGGCCCCATTCTCTGCCTGGTCGGGCCGCCCGGAGTCGGCAAAACCTCCATCGGCAAGAGCATCGCGCATGCGCTCGGGCGGAAGTTCATCCGCGTCTCGCTCGGTGGTGTGCGCGATGAAGCCGAGATACGCGGCCATCGGCGCACCTACATCGGCGCGATGCCGGGGCGCATCCTGCAGGGCATCAAGCAGGTCGGCTCCCGCAACCCCGTCTTCATGCTCGATGAGATCGATAAGCTGGGCATGGACTTCCGGGGTGACCCCTCCTCTGCGCTGCTGGAAACGCTCGACCCGGAGCAAAACAAGGAGTTCAGCGACCACTATCTCGAAGTGCCGTTCGACCTTTCGGACGTGATGTTCGTGACCACGGCCAACCTGCTCGATCCGATTCCCGCCGCGCTCAAGG
>JBBQPO010000158.1:0-14603 GCA_038217285.1 Chthonomonadales bacterium | reverse complement strand
GCAGCGAGGGACAACGTCCCTTGAAAGCAGCGAGGGACAACGTCCCTTGAAAGCAGCGAGGGACAACGTCCCTTGAAAGCAGCGAGGGACAACGTCCCTTGAAAGCAGCGAGGGACAACGTCCCTGGAATCTGGAGTTTCTCGACTACTTCTTGGGGAGGGTACGAATGTCAGTCAAGGGAATGATGTTGGGGCGCGCGGCAGCGGGTTTGGACTGCGGTTTTTCGGCGAAGGCGCATTTGCCGCAGCCGCCGCATCCTTCGCTTTTGTTGCTGAAGAAGTTGCGGGCGGAGGCGACGAGGCTGCGGCCAAGATAGAGCGCGGCGACGGCGACGATGAGCAGAGCGATCAGTTGTTGAGCAGACATAGCGAGCGGCTCCTTTCTACTGGAAACCGAGCAGATGACCGACGTGGTAGACCAGGAACGTCACGCCCCAGGCCAGACCGGTCATATAAGCGATCTGAAACAGCGGCCATTTCCAGCCGTTGGTTTCGCGGCGAACGACTGCGACGGTGGACATACACTGCATGGCCAGCACATAGTAGACCATCAAACAGACGGCGGTCAGCGGGGTGAAGACGTGACGGCCTGTGCGTGGGTCGATGTCGTCGCGCAGTTTGTTCCGCAGGTCCACCTGCCCCGTGTCGGTGTCGGCATCCTCGACATTGTAGACCGTGCCCATCGCCGAGACGAACACCTCCCGCGCCACGAACGATGAGACGATCCCCACGCCCATCTTCCAGTCGAAGCCCAGCGGTGCGATGGCAGGCTCGATCCCACGTCCCAGATAGCCGACGAAGGAGTGCTCCAGTCGCGCCTGCCGTGTAGGAAGCTCCGGATGTTTCGGATAGTAGGCGAGCGCCCAGAGGACCACCGAGACGGCCAGAATTACCGTCGCAGCGCGTTTCAGGAACAGGCCGGCCCGCTCGATCATCTGAAAGATGACCGTCTTCAGGCTCGGTAGACGGTAGGGCGGCAGCTCCAGTAGGAATGTCGGCGCGACCCCTTTCAACAGCGTCCGGTGGAACAGCCAGGCCATACAGAACGCCGCCGTCATCCCCAGGAAATACATGGTGACCAGCGTGACGCCGGGCAGGGTCAGCAGCGTCAGGCCACCGATGCCGAGCACACGCCTGCCGGGAATGAACGCGCCGATCATCAGGGCGTAGACGGGCAGACGGGCCGAACAGGACATGAGAGGCGCGACCAGGATGGTGATCAGCCGCGCCTTGCGGTCCCCGATCGTGCGTGTCGCCATGATCGCCGGAATGGCGCAGGCGAAGGAGGAGAGCAGCGGGATAAAGCTCTTGCCGTGCAGGCCGACCTTGCTCATCAGCCGATCCATCAGGAAGGCCGCGCGCGCCATGTAGCCGGTATCTTCGAGCAGGCTGATGAAGAAGAAGAGCAGCAGGATCTGCGGCAGAAATCCGATGGTGTTCCCCACCCCACCCAGAATGCCGCTGCGGAAGAGATCGCGCAGATCCCCGGCGGGCATCGAGTGCGTGAGGAGCACGCCCAGCTTATCGACACCGGCCTTGAGAAAATCGACGGGCGCCTGCCCGATCGTAAAGATGGACTGAAAGACCGCCGTCATCACGACGAAGAACAGCACATAGCCCCAGAAGGGATGCATCACGAGGCGGTCGATCTTCTCATGGGAGAGCAGCGGCGAACGCTTCGGCCTGACCTCTTGCGACACGACTCCTGTGCAGACCTTCGTAATCCAGCCGTAGCGCGCTTCGATGGCGACTGCGGCGAAATCGACCTCATGATCCGCCAGGCGCTCCCGTGTCTTTCGGGCCAGATCCAGGATCGTCGGGGAGAGATGCGGGGCGGAGACGATGTCGTTCTCCTGCATCAGCAGCGTAATGGACTCCGCGAAGGCGAGCCGGGGCGGCAGATGGTGCTCGATCTCCAGCTCCGTCCGCAGCTCTTCGACATCGGCGGCGATCTCCGGCGGCACCGTCCAGGCAGGGGCGGGGAACGGCAGATCACGCCCCTTCTCGAGGGTCGCCAGCAGCTCTTTCAGCCCCTGGCGGCGCGACGCGACGACGACACGCACGGGGACGCCAAGCTGCTTCTCCAACACCGCAGCCCTGATCGTCATTCCCTCTTTATCGGCGGCATCGGTCATGGTCAGGGCGACGATGACCGGTGTGCCCAGATCGAGCAGTTGGCTGGTCAGGTAGAGATTGCGCTCCAAATTGGAGGCGTCCACGATGTTCAGGATAAGATCCGGCGCGGGGGTGTCGGCACGCAGGCCCATGAGCACTTCGCGGGAGATCGTTTCGTCGGGCGAGTTGGGGGTCAGGGAGTAGAGGCCGGGCAGATCGAGCAGGCGGGCGGTCTCGCCATTCGGCAGCGTGACTCGGCCCTCCTTCTTCTCGACGGTGACGCCGGGGTAGTTGCCTACCTTCTGGCGCAGGCCCGTGAGCGCATTGAAGAGGGTGGTCTTCCCACAGTTAGGATTGCCGACCAGCGCAACGAACAGAGGTTTGGTTGCGTTGCCGACAGTGGCAACGGGAGCGATCATTTCGAGGGTTCCTCATCGTCCAGCCAGACAGAAGCGGCTTCGTCGCGGCGCAGAGAAAGCTGATAGCCGCGCACCAGAATATCCAGCGGGCCGCCGAACGCCGCCGCCCGCACCATTTTGATGTGGACGCCGGGCGTCAGGCCCATCTCCAGGAGGCGCAACCTGCCCTGCGAGGCTCCGATAAGGCGGCGCACCGTGCCGCACTCGCCGGGCTGCAGTTCGGCAAGCGTCAGGCCAGCGCGATAGAGCGCGCCGTGGCTTTCGCCCGGCACGTGCTCCTGCTCGGACGCATCGAGCGCGGACTGGGCCGAGCCAGCGAAGCGCTGCCGCTGTTTCTGGCCACGCAGCCAGTCCAGCAGATTCCGAGTTTTACAATGCGGTCTATTATCTGAGGGGTGCATTCGAGAGATCGTCCCCGTTCTAGTTCGTTTCTGGCGTAAAAACGGCCTGTTTCATCAGGCTCGTGTGTTCTATGACGTAAATGCCCGGCAGAAGTTTCCTTTTGCCACTCGGATCGATAGAAACAGAAAAACCTACTCTTCGCGGGAGACGAAGATGCTGTTGGCGACGTCGCGCCCTATCGCTACCGCTTCGTCCCGGCCTTCGACACGCAGGGTCATCACGTCCCCGAACGGAGTGCGCGCCTTTACCGTCAGTTGCGTCTGCGGAGTCAGACCGATCTCCAGCACATAGGTCAGAAATTCGAGGCGCTCGTCGGAGATACGCTTCACATTGACCGTTTCACCGACCGTACATTCGGCCAGCCGACGGGCATTGTCCTTCTCGGTCGCGTCCACCGGATTGCCATGCGGGCAGGTCGTCGGGTAGTTGAGGGCTTTGGCGATCCGGTCCGTCACGTCTTCGCTGACATAGTGTTCGAGTTTGCAGGCCAGATCGTGGACGTCTTCCCACGGCAGTTCGAGGAAATCCACGAGCATCCGTTCGAGCAGCCGATGCTTGCGCAGCAGCGAGATAGAAAGGTTCTCCCCTTTCACCGTCAGCCGCACGCCCTGATAAGGCGTATGCTCGACCAGGCCAATCTCGGCGAGCCGCTTGAGCATCGTGGTGACGGAGGCGGGCGAGACGCACATATACTTCGCGATGTCGCCGGTACTGACGACCTCCATCTCTTCCTGCAGACGATAGATGCCTTCGGTATACTCTTCGATGCTCTCCGTCAGCTCGTGCTTCTCACGATCCCGCGCTGCTTTAGGGCGACAGGTCGCGGGAACCCGCAACTGCACGTCCCGCATCTCTTTTGTCGGCATCCTCTTCGCTCCTGTCACGGTAATCTGAACCCTATTTTATTGTATCACCAATAGTAACCGCACGTCAATGCCTCGGCAAAAATATTTTTAGCCTCGACTAAAAATATTCATATTCCCTCTTTTCGCCGTCGTTTCCGGACGCTTGTCCGTATTCAATGGAAAGAGCGTGAGCGAACAGGGAGGACCGAACTTTTGGCAGGACGTGCATTCACTTCCGATCTGAGCGGGCAGGAGTTCTGGCTCGTCGTGGACAAGGGCTATCAGCCCCTCGGCATGGTGCTGGGCAACTGCGTCTACTCGATGGGCGCGTTTCGAGGCTGGCTGGCGAATATAAAGGGCGCCTTTAGGGGCGAAGTACAGGATGTCTCCCGCCTGATGTACGATGCCCGCGAGTTGGCGCTGGCCCGCATGCAGGCGGAAGCCGATGCGCTGGGCGCGGACGGAGTCATCGGCGTGGATCTGCGTATCGACTACCTGCACGGCGGTGAGTGGATGGAGGTGACCGCCATCGGTACGGCCGTGCGGTTCGTCGGCCTGCCGCAGGGTGGCAGCCGCGCTCAGGTGGTTCTCGATGTGGGGGAGGGCCGCCCGCCGCGACCGCGAGACCCTGACCGATGAGTCTGCGGGCGGAAAACGTCAGTCTCCGCTACGGCGACGGCGATCAACTCACCTACGCGGTTCGTGAGATCACGGCAGCCTTCCCCAAACGCGGTTTTCTCGGTATCATGGGGCCCTCCGGTTCGGGCAAAAGCTCGCTTCTCTACCTGCTCAGCGGCCTGAAACAGCCGTCGAGCGGCGATATTCTCTACGAAGGGCGCAGCCTCACGCAGATGAAGGAGTCGGAACGTGTGCAGGTGCGGCGCGAAAAATTTGGCTTCGTCTTTCAGCAGCCGTTTCTCCTCAACTATCTGACCGCGCGCGAAAATGTGCTGGTGGCCGCGCAGAGGGAGGACAAAGAGGCGCTGCAGCGGGTAGACTCTCTGCTGGACGAGCTGAACATTCTGCCACTTGCCGACAGGTCGCCCGCGCATCTCTCCGGTGGCGAACGCCAGCGCGTCATCGTCGCCCGCGCGATGATGAATCGCCCTGCCGTGCTCTTCGCCGACGAACCGACCGCAGCGCTCGACCATGCCAACGGCCGGGCCGTCATCGAACTGTTGATGACGTATCGCGAACGCGGCGCGGTCGTCGTCGTCACTCACGACCCGGCGATGATCGCCGAGGCAGACATCATCTACCACCTGTCCGATGGTCGGCTCGACCATATCGAGGAGCGCAGGCCCCTCGCAATAAGCTAAAATCCCCCTCGAGGAGAACACATCCATGTCTGATCGCACCACTGCCTTGCACGGCAACCCAATGCCGCTGGACGGCCCAGAACTCAACGTCGGCGACAAGGCCCCTGATTTCATCCTGCAGCAGCGCACGGCAACCGGTCTGGCCGATATCTCCCTGGCAGACTTTGCGGGCAAGACCCTGCTGCTCTCCGTCGTTCCCTCCCTCGACACACCGGTCTGCGCGCTCCAGACCAAGACGTTCAATGAGAGAGCAGCAACCCTGCCCGAGAATGTCACGATCGTCACGGTCAGCACCGACCTGCCGTTCGCGCAGGCCCGCTTCTGCAGCGCGGAGGGCGTCGATAAACTCCAGTGTGCCTCCGACCATCGCGACACGAACTTTGGCAAGTCCTACGGTGTCCTGATCGCCGGAGGCCCGATGGTCCGCATCCTGGCCCGCTCGACCTTCGTCGTCGGCCCGGACGGCACACTCGAATATGTCGAGTACGTCCCCGACATCAGCGGCGAACCCAACTACGACGCCATTCTCGCCGCCGTCGGTTAGAGACCGAACGGAAGCCCTGCTTTTCCAGGTTGAGGAGCGAAGTGTGCTTCGTAAACTTGCCGGTTGGATCCTCGCTATCGCGCTGATGTTGTGGCTCGTCGCCGTGCCGATAGACGCCCAACGACGAGTTCAACCTGCGCCGCCTGTGAGTGCGGGTCCGAGCGCAGCCGTGCGCTCGGACCCTTATACTCCCCATCTGCCCCCGCGTGCTATCGCCTACAGGCACACGCAGAGAGCGCTGGGCCTCGTGGGCCTGGCATGGAGCCTTCTGGGACTATGGCTCTTTGTGCGTACCGGAGGCTCGAGACGGCTGCGTGACCTCGTCTATCGCCTGTTACAGCGCCCTGTGCCGGAGGACAACCTCCCCCCGGCTTTTCGGGCGCTTCTCCTCTTTTACGGCCTCTACACGCTGATCCTGGTACTCTGGAACATGCCGTTCGGACTGGCGGAACTTGCGACGGAGCGGCAATACGGTTTCTCTCACGAGAGTCTTGCAATGTATCTGGACGACGCGGCGAAGGGTTGGGGTATCGAGATGGCCGTCGCCCCGTTGCTCTGTGGCCTCTACTGGCTCATCGTGCGGTCGCCGCATCGGTGGTGGCTCTGGATGTGGGGGCTGACGCTGCCGTTGCTTATTGGGGTTTTGATTTTGCAGCCCACTGTCATCGCGCCGCTCTTTAACAGATATGTTCCCCTTGGCGACGGGCCGCTTCGCGCCAAGATTCTGACGCTGGCGGCGCGGGCGGGCGTGCCGCGCGCCGATGTGTTCGTGGAGGATACCAGTCGCCGCACCGCCCATGTCAACGCCTATGTGACCGGTGTCGGCCCGGCTGCGCGAATCGTGCTGAACGACACGGCGCTCCAGACGCTGCCGGAAGACCAACTGCTGGCGATGATCGGACACGAGATGGGCCACTATGTCGAGAAGCATGTCTGGTTTGGGCTGCTCTCGGGGGCCCTCGGATCCGGCGCGTTCTACCTGCTCGCGTTTCGCCTAATGCCACTGCTGGAGCGCCGAATACGCCGAAGCAAAACAGGGCTGCGTGGTCTTTTCGACCTCGCCGCCCTGCCTCTCTATTTCTTCTACCTCAACGTCGCACTGTTGGCCCAGGATCCTATCGCCAACGCCGAATCGCGCTATCTGGAACACCGGGCGGATACGTTCGGGCTGCGTGTGACGGGCCTGCACGCCGCGACCGCCCGCCTCATGGTCGGTTTCGCGGAGCGGGACTTTTCCGATCCGGACCCGCCCGCGCTGCTGCACTTCTGGTTCGGCACGCATCCTACGCTGAAGGAACGTATCGCCTTTGCACTCTCAGACGAGGTGAAGCCGGACATACCGGCGCGCTCCCACCCGTAGAACCGCGTCGTTGAGGCCGTCGAGCGGGAGTTCCGCGCCAGGATCTGCGATCTTCGCCCCGTTGAGGGAGACGCCCCCCTGCTCGACCAGTCGCCGTGCATCGCCGTTGCTCTTCGCCAGACCCGCGACGATAAGCAGTTTGCAGACCCAGACTCTGCCATCTTTCGCGCTGTCGGCAGGGACTGTCACGTCCGGCATATCGACTGGCGCCTCTCCGGCGGAGTGAATACGGTTCCACTCCGCCTCGGCGGCATCGGCAGCGGGCTTGTCGTGATAGAGGGCGATGATCTCCCGAGCGAGACGCGACTTCACCACTTTAGGATTGGTCACGCCGCTCTCTGCCTCGGCGAGCAGCGTGTTGATCTCCGCCAGCGGAACATCGGTGCAGAGGACGAAATAGTCGCGCATCATGGAGTCGGAGATCGAGAGCAGCTTGCCGAACATAACGTCGGGAGAATCGCCGATAGCGACATAGTTGCCGAGCGACTTGCTCATCTTCTTGACGCCGTCGAGGCCGACCAGCAGCGGCATGAACATGCCGATCTGCGCGTCCATCCCCTCTTTCTCCTGCAAGTCCCGTCCCGCCAGAATATTGAACATCTGGTCCTGTCCGCCCATTTCGACGTCGGCCGCAATGCAGACGGAGTCGTAGGCCTGCGCCAGAGGGTAGAGCAGTTCGTGGAGGCTGATCGGCTGGTGCGCGGCGAGACGCTTGGCGAAATCGTCGCGTTCGAGAATGCGCGCGACCGTCACTTTGGAGGTGAGGCGCACGAGTTCCGCGAAGTTCAGTTTGCCCAGCCACTCGCTGTTAAACCGGATTTCGGTGCGGTCACGGTCGAGGATGCGAGTCAACTGATCGACGTACGTCGCGCCGTTCGCAAGTATCTCCTCTTCCGATAGCATGGGACGGGTCACGGACTTGCCGGAGGGATCCCCGATCAGCGCCGTATAGTCCCCGATGATAATGACGACCTGATGTCCCAGGTCTTGAAACTGCCGCAGCTTGCGCAGCACGACCGCGAACCCGAGATGGATGTCCGGCGCGGTCGGGTCCAGGCCGAGTTTGATCCGGAGCGGCTTGCCGGTCTGCTCCGATTTCATCAGTTTCTGTTCGAGACCGTTTTCCGGCACGATCTGCAAGGCTCCGCGCCGCAGCCGTTCCGCGTGCAAATGGACGGTCGCGCTGAATTCGTTGGTTTCCAAAACGTCGATTTCTCCTATCAATAAACTCGTCAGTTACAGGACAGCGACGAGATCGATTTCGTGTGCATTCAGGATAGCACAGCATTTCCGGCCTGTCAACGCATCTCCGCGGCCCCTCAGCCGTCCCATGCGAAAATATTTTTTCCGCCGATAGACAAGCCGTCGGAAGTGTGTTAGAATACTTTCCAGCAAATTGCCTCTCCCGACTTCCGCATGCACCGGAAGTCTATCTCTACTCAATCGGACCATTTATGAAATCTATTCGCCTTCCGCGCGCTGGCATACGGCTCGCACTGCCATTCCTTCTTCTTGTGGTCGCACAGCCGGGCTGCCACAACAAACCCACTGCCGTTGCCACTAACGATGGTCCGGTCCCGCTCGCGAAGGCCGCTCCGACGAAGCCGACCGGACCACCCGAACGAGCGCCGCTGCCTCCGGAAGGGGTGCGAGGAATCTATCTCACGGGTTGGTCTGCGGGCACCAAGAAGCGCTTCGCCAACCTGGTCGCTATGGTCGACCGTACCGAGCTTAACGCGATGGTCATCGATGTCAAAGACGATGGCGAAATCTACTACGATATGGATATACCGATGGCGAAGGAGTCGAAGGCGCTCAGTCATGCCTATAAAGTAGACCCGGTCATCGCGACACTGAACGCCCATCATATCTTTCCCATCGCCCGCATCGCCTGCATGCGGGACAACAACCTGGCGCGCGCCCATCCGGAACTCGCCGTTCACGATGCCAACGGCAATCTGTGGCACGACCGCACCCACCACTACTGGCTCAATCCGTATAGCAAAAAGGTGTGGGACTACAATGTCGATATCGCACTCGACGCCCTCAAACATGGCTTCAAAGACATTCAGTTCGATTATGTGCGCTTTACGAGCGAAAGTAAGAACCTTCAGTACGTCGGCAAGCCCGAGGGTGCGAAACGCGAAGATCAGATCGCGGCCTTTCTCAAGTATGCCGCCGAGAAGATCCACGCGCAGGGCGGCTGGTTCTCGGCGGACGTCTTCGGCCTGACCAGCCGCGTCAAGGACGATGAAGGGATCGGCCAGAAGTTCGAAAAGGTCGTCCAGGATGTCGACTTTCTGAGCCCAATGGTCTATCCCTCGCACTATGCCTACGGCGAGTACGGCATGAAGGATCCGAACAAAGAGCCGTACAAGACCATCACGCTCTCGGTGGGCGATGCCCAGAAACGCCTGATCGCGAACCCGAAATGCAAGCTGCGCCCCTGGATCCAGGACTTCAGTCTGCGCCATGTGCGCTACGGCCCGGCGGACGTCAAGGCGCAGATCAAGGCGCTAAGCGATCTGGGTATCCACGACTTCCTGCTCTGGAACGCCAGCAACCGCTTCAGCGAGGCCGCGCTGAGCAAGGGCAAAGACAAGACGCCGCACACGCAGCCAACTCCTACCGCCCCCGCTGTGAGTGCCCCGCCTACGGGCAGCACTGGCGAGAAGCCGACCCCTGGGGCGGCAGCAACAAAGAGTGCCGCAAAACCCTGACGCGGCCTGCGTTCCGCCCCAACGCTGTGGCAGGAACGCCGACAGTACGAAATGTAATGTATCGAGGAGGAGACACGACACTATGGCGCGACCTGTCACGCTCTTTACCGGCCAATGGGCCGACTTACCCTTTGAGACCGCCGCCGCGAAAGCGAAAGCGTTCGGCTACGACGGCATCGAACTGCCCTGCTGGGGCGACCACTTCGACCCTGTTCAGGCGACCGGTCCCGACAGCGCCGCCTACTGCCAGTCGCGGCACGACATCCTGGCGAAAAACGGCCTCAAGACCTGGGCCATCAGCAACCACCTCGTGGGGCAGGGCGTCCTCGACATCATCGACGAGCGGCACAAAGCCATTCTGCCCGCCCACGTCTGGGGCGACGGCGACCCGGCCGGAGTCAATGCCCGCGCCGCCGAAGAGATGAAACTGACGGCGAGAGCGGCCAAAAACCTCGGTGTCGGCGTCGTCAACGGCTTTACCGGCTCCTCTATCTGGCATCTGCTCTACTCTTTCCCTCCCGTTATGCCGGGTCAGATCGAAGCCGGTTACGCCTTGCTCAAAGAGCGCTGGACGCCGATCCTGGATGTCTTCGCGGAGAATGGGGTTCGGTTCGCGCTGGAAGTGCATCCGACGGAGATCGCCTTCGACATCGTCTCCGCGCGCCGCACGCTGGATGCCCTTGGCAATCACCCGGCCTTCGGCTTCAATTTCGATCCCAGCCACCTCGGGTATCAGGGCGTGGACTATGTGCAGTTCATTTATGAGTTCCCGGAGCGTATCTTCCATGTCCACATGAAGGACGTCTACTGGTCCCCCACTCCCAAAAAGGTCGGCGTCTTCGGCGGTCACGTCAACTTCGGCAGTCCGGAACGCTACTGGGACTTCCGCTCGCTCGGGCACGGCACCATCGACTTCGAGGAGATCATCCGCGCCCTGAACTATATCAACTATCAAGGCCCCCTCTCCGTCGAGTGGGAGGACAGCGGCATGGATCGCGAACACGGCGCGACGGAAGCGGCGGAGTTCGTGCGTCAGGCCGACTTCAAACCCTCAGATATCGCCTTTGATTCCAACTTCGACAAATAGGTTGGATCATTATGGAGTATGAAGACGCCCTCCATTATATGGAGGGCCTTATACGCTTCGGCTGGAAACTCGGCAACGGGCGGTTCGAGGCGCTGTGCGCGCGGTTGGGCAGTCCGCAGGACCATTACGCCATCGTTCATGTCGCCGGAACCAAGGGCAAAGGCTCGACGACCGCGCTGGCGGCGGCCGTTTTGCAGCATGCCGGCTATAAGGTCGGCAGCTACTTTTCGCCCTACGTATTCGATGTCCGGGAGCGCGTCCAGGTGAACGGCGCGATGATCCCGCGTGAGGATTTCGCGCGCCTTGTCTCCCTGGCGCGGCCGCATATCGAGGCGTTGGCGCAGACGGAGCTGGGTCAGACGACGGAGTTCGAGCTCAAGACGCTGATCGGTTTTCTCTATTTCGCCGAGCAGAAGGTCGATTATGCCTGCATCGAAGTCGGGATCGGCGGCCGACTCGACGCCACCAATCTGGTGAAGCCGACCGTGACCGTTATCACCAACATCGGCCTCGACCATACGCAGATACTGGGCGACACGCACGCGCTGATCGCCGCAGAGAAAGCCGGAATCCTCAAGCGTGGAGCGCCTTGCTTTACGGCGGTGGAGAATGCCGAAGCGCTCGAAGTTATCGAACGGATAGCCTCGGAGCGGGCCGTTCCGTTGACCCTGATCCGACAGGGAGACGCAGACGCGCCAACGCGCGACGCCGCGCAGATTCGCTGGAGTTCGGAGAAGGGAGCCGGCGAGGCGATCAGTCCGCATCAGTCGAAATTCCGTATCGCGACGCCGCACCATCTCTATACCGATCTAAGCATGCGTATGCACGGACTGTATCAACGTGTCAACGCGGCCTGCGCCGTCGCCGCAGCGGAATACGCGCTCCAGGCCAACGGGCACACGCTCTCCCCGGAGGCCGTGCGCGCCGCGCTGGCGACAACGCACCTCCCCGGCAGAATGCAGGAGATCGGTCTACCCAACGGTGCGCGACTCATTCTGGACGGAGCCCACAACGGTATTGCGGCAGCAGCCTTGCACGGCCCGATCACCGCCTTTCGGGAGCAGCACCGGATTCAGCGCCTATTGCTGGTCATCGGCATGGTGGGAGGGCACGATCCCACCGAGGTTCTCGCTCCCTTCGCCACGGAAGCCGCTCGCATCTACGTTTGCCAACCGGACTGGAAACGCGCGTTGCCTGCGGAAGAGATCGCGGCGGCCGCTCTCCGCTTCACGCCAAATGTCGAGGTCATTCCCAACGTCGCTGCCGCCGTTCAGGCTGCGATTGCCGAAGCCGCGCCGGACGATATGATCCTGGTGACCGGATCGTTCTACACCGTTGGAGAGGTTCCTCTCTCCGTCCGACAGCATGCCGCCCCAGACCATTGAGTATGGTTTGCATACAATTGAGAGTAGACCAGGTCATTTGCCTTCGTTCATATCGTTATTCTGCCAGGGTCCGCCCGGCGGCCACGTTCTAGTCCAAGTCTCACCTGTGCTCAGCACAGGCAGCAGGAATGTCCTTCTGAACGCAATTACCTCATCGAGCGCAAGCGCCTGCCGAGGTAGGGATGCGCTCTGATGAAGGAACGCCCACCACTGCATCTCCAAATCCCACATCAATCTGCAGAGGAATACGTGCGGCATCGAGGAAGGCCTTGAGGGTCACGCGCACGCCGCCATAGAGGTTCTCTTCCCGAATAGGCCGGGCGACAACGGAGGCTGCATCGAACACCAGCCCGTCCGCCTCCACCGGAAGAGTGCAGAGTTCTTGAAAGAGCAGGGTCAGGTACTCGGGGGAAGGATCACCTGCACCCAGCAGATCCAGGTCGCGGGTTCTGCGGTGCGGCTCCTTCATCCAGAGCATAAAGAGGAGCGCACCTTTGAGGATAAAACGATCCGCGTACTGGGACCGAGTCAGCCGATAGAGCAACCGTTCCAGCGCGTCCTGCACGAGCACACGCTGAAAGTCCTCGTTGCGGGCCTTTGCCAGCGTAAGGAGACGCTGCCTGACGGAAGCGGGCAGGTTGCCGGTCTGAGCGTTCATACGGCCAGGGCCTCCATATAGGGCGCCATGACGTGCTCCACACGGCAGAGGCGGGCATATTCCCGAAGTGTCGCCCTGTCGGTACGGCGTTCCGCCAGGGCCTCTTTGAGGGCTTCCAGAGCGATAGAAAGGCCGATCTTGTTGCGGTACTTGAAGCAGTCGGCGACTGTCTTCGCGACATTGGTTACCCGCACGGTCACTCCCTCGATCTCCTGTTCCAAGACGCCTGCTGTGAAGGCGTCTCCACTGGCACGCACGAGACGGAGTGGGGGATCCTCCATCTGCGGCGCTCGGGCATGGTTTTCGACGAGAAGCCACACCTGCCAGGGGTTCTGGGTTGTCAGCTCATGGAACTGCAGGGCAGAGGCCAGGCAGATAACCCCGTGGGGCACACGTGCGCAGACTTGGGCGAGCGTATGGTTCTCTGTTACCGTCGCGTCCGGCCGACTGTAGAGCCCACGGCCCACCCGTAGGAGTTCTCCTTGCTGTGTCAGTCGCGTAATCTGACCGCGCGAAAGCCCGTGGCGTGCCAGTTCACTGGTGCGCAGAAGGCCGTCACCCAACGTCGGCAGGCTGCTGTGTTTTGTTTGTGTGTTTGACATAGGGGACCCTCGTTGAGAGTAAAACAAACCGTAGGAACTTAGCCCTATTATACTACGATTTGTTGCCATGTCAAGAGGGTGGGGAGGTATTCAAAAGTATCAGAGGATTGGCGTAACGTGGTTCGATGTCTCAGGCAGGTCTGTTCTCTCCTGCGAGCAAACCGCGACGCACACAGAGGCGCGTCGCGGTTTGCTCTTCGTAGAAGCGGTCAGAGGTTGTCGAAACGGGCGATACGCCACGGCAGAACGGGGTTAGAGTTCGAGCCGTCGGTGAAGATACCCAGATTCGAACAGAAGACCGAATTGCCGGCGAACGCGATGCCGGTGGGATTGTTGAGCGTGCCGCCTGCCGTGACCGCGGACGAGCCCAGGGTCTTGACGATGCGGCCCGTCTCCGGGTCGAGCGCCGTCAGGTTGTCTCCGAAGAAGCTGGCGGCCCAGATAAGGCCGTTGTCATCGGTCTTCAGTCCGTCCGGACCGTTCATCGGGGTGCCTGCCGTCAGCCCGATACGGGTGTCGGGCTGGATAAGCGCCTCAAATCCGTACGGATACTCCGGCATATCGTGGTTCGGATAGTGCGCGAACACACGCGGCGGACCGCTGACTTTGCCCTGTGCGGAGACCGGGAACGCGATCACGCTGTCGGTGAAGGTATTGGCGACGAAGAGGGTGCGCGCATCTTTGGAGAACGTTACTCCG
Source organism: Chthonomonadales bacterium (assembly GCA_038217285.1). Lineage (GTDB taxonomy): Bacteria > Armatimonadota > Chthonomonadetes > Chthonomonadales > Chthonomonadaceae > JANXLO01. The sequence goes on along the minus strand of JBBQPO010000158.1, from coordinate 449 downwards.
TTAGGGCTCAGACCCGCCACCGGAGCCTGCAGCAGACCCAGGTCATCGACCGCCGCACCGGAACCCGTCGGGCCAATGATCAGGTGGATCCGTCCTCCGCCCGGAGGAATAGAGTAGACGACGCCCGCATTGGAGTCGGAGGCGATGAGGGTCCCGTTCGGATGGAAGACCAGATCCTCAGTGCCGCCTCCAGCCGGAAACTGCGCGTACAGTGACACCTTCGGCTTCTCGCTGCTCGGACGCTGTATCCGAAGGATCTGCCCTGCGAAATTGGCCGCAGAGTAGAGGTCTCCGGTCGCGGGGTCGATCGCCAGCCCCAATAAGGCTCCCTGCGCGATCAACTCCTGCCCGGGCGACCCGCCCAGCGTCCGCAAGAGGTGCCCGCTCTCCATATCGAACGCAAAGATGCGTGAGGCGGTCGGAGACGCTACATTATAGGTCGCGACGTA
>JBBQPO010000157.1:0-14728 GCA_038217285.1 Chthonomonadales bacterium | reverse complement strand
GGGTTCGTGCTGCGGATGTCATCGACCGGCTCGACGATACCCATGCCGAAACAGCGCGCCCAGTAGCGGTTGACGATGTTGCGCGCGAAGTCGTCCTGCCGTACGATCCAGGCCGCCGCCTTGATGCGCCTGTCTTCGTCTTTGCCGAATCCGAGATCGGAGCGGTCGAGGGGGCGCGGGATCATGACGTCGTTGGTGCGCGGTTGGCGAATGTCGTTCTTGTCCTCCGAGGCCAGTTTCTCCGGCACACCGTCGTCATTTTCGCCCTTGCCCACCAACTGCTGCCAGAGCGCTGTATAGTGGTAGTAGTCGTCCTGGGTATAGCGTTCGGTCGGGTGATTGTGGCACTTGGCGCACTGGATGCGCGCGCCCAGAAACACCTGCGCGGTCATCTCTGCGGTCGGCTCCGAGGCGCGCACCCAGTAGCCCTGTCCCGGCTTTTGCGGGGCGCGACTGACGAAGAAGTAGCCGCCCTGGTGCGTCTCCAGATCGCCGCTGGCCGTCAGAATGTCGGTCACGATCTTGTCCCAGGAGCGGTCGGCATTAAACTGTTCCGCGAGCCATTGCTGCATCAACATAGCGTACTTGCGATGCATATACTCCCGCCGAAGAACAAACAAGTCCCCAAACTTCAAGGCCCAGATCTCCCCGTATTCGGGCCGCTGCAGCAGGGCCTCCACCAGCGTCTCGCGCTTGCGAACGTCCTTCGAGTCCAGGAAGGCACGGGCCTCGTCCATCGTCGGCAGGGTTCCGATCGCGTCCAGAGAGGCGCGGCGCAGGAACTCTTCGTCGGTGCAGAGGCCGGAAGGTTCGATGTGCAGTTGCTTCAGCTTCGCATCGACCAACGGGTCGATATAGTTGTTGGAAGCCGTAAAGGCCGTCTCCGCCACCTTCTGGTTGAACGGCGACAGCACCCGCACCACGGCCATCTTGTCCATATACTTTGTCGTGACGGCCGTCTCTCCGGCCCGCTGCATCGTCACGAGTCCGCTTTCGTCTACCGTCGCCAGCGCCACATCGTTGCTGTTGTAGAGGGCACGATCCGTGACGTCTTCCGTGCGTCCGTCTGCAAACGTCGCGCGCACCAGCAGTCGCTGCTTCTCCAGTGGCTTCATCTGTCGGTCGCCGGGCAGTATCTCCAGTTTCGCCAGCGCCGCCTCTTTGCCGGTCGGCCCAGGCGTCCCGTTTTTCAGCCAGCCCAGCAACACAGCGTACTCCCGTGAGGCCTTATCCAGCCGCTTGCCGCCGCGATGCGGCACCTCCGCCAATGGCTTGCGCAGCAGCAGACTGTTTTCGGGCGCTTCGCGGCTGATGCGGCGCCCTCCGAGTTGCCGCGTGATCGAGACGATGTCGATCTCCGGCGCATACCCGCGCAGGCTCAGTCGGAAGCCGCCTTTGCCCTGTGCCGCGCCATGACACGTTCCCTGACTGCACCCCAGCCGCGACAACACCGGCACCACATCGTCCACGAACGAGTAGCTGACCGGCTGCTGCGTTCCCGTCGCGGAGACCGCCACACGGGCTGTCAATCCCTCCCACCTGACCACGACCGCCGTAGTCCCGTCCCCCTTCGGAAGGGTAGTGCCGTTCGTCACCATCGCCACTTTGGGCGCGGCGCTTGCAAAGGCAGCGCTATCGGTCACATCCCGTTGGGAGCCATCTGCGAAGAGAGCCGTCGCCAGCAGCCGCTGCGCCGACTTCGGCCCGACAAGCCGCACCAAAGTGGGCGTAACGACCAGACGCACCGGTTTCGGAGCGACAGCCTTCTTCGATGGGGCAGCATGACGCGGAGGCACAGCCCAGACGAGTGTTGTCGGCAGCACGAGAGAGAACAAGAGGAAGAGAATCGCACAGCTTTTAGTCATAGTGGGCGTTGACTCTAATCAGGCAAAGATAGCTTCTCTTATTGACACCTGTCGAGAGAGGGATGTTGCAGGTTTCCGCATGATCGGAATGCCGCCCCTCAAGGAGCGGCCTGATGGGAATGTTAAGGCCCATAAATGGGCATGTGATGGTTGCCAGGGAGGTCCAGTGCGCCAAACATTGATGCTCTCAGCCTGATTATGGAAGCGCAAGAATAGACGGACGTCCGACCCAGCCCCCTTTAGGGGGCTTACCGCATCAGACCGCTCCTTGAGGGGCGGGGCAGAGTACGAAAGCGCGAGGCGGTCGTTCTTTGCCAGTCGGAAGATCGCCGCATGGGACCGCATGCGACTCCTATGCAATAATTCACAGGATGAGTGTGCAATAATTCACACATTGGCCTGTAGTCGATGCCGATTGTTGTGACGTCTTACCAATTGTAGCCGCTTGCCGTCCTGTTGCGGTAAGGAGGGTGGTGGCCTACGATTCGTCTCTTCTCCCTGTTCGGATTCTCTCGGTTTTTTGCCCTGGAGGGCAAGGAAGGCTACAATGGAACGCAGTCTCTTGTGGGGCGTGTTCGCGATGGGTTGGGTGAGCTGGCTGCTGGGTCTGATCGCAGCCCGCGCACGGCATACGGAAACGGGGAACGGCGCAAAGGAACTGCCCCGACCCTATCTGATCGCCGCAGTCGTTTTGCCTCTGCTGGTGTTTATCGCGACCCTGCCGTCGCACGGTAAGTTTTTCGCGGAGGGGCAGGGGCTTGGGAAGGGCTTCCTGCTCGGCGCTGTCTGCGCGCTGCTGGCAGCCCTGGTTCCGCTCCTGGCCGGGGAGGGCGGCGAACTTCGTCGCCGTCGCATCGGGGCGACGGTCGCTGCGCCGTGTGGGATGGGACTGGTCGCCGCCGTGACGCCCTTGCTGATGCTGCGCGCCTCTCTGCTCGATACGCTGCTGGGTGCGGCCATCGGCTGGTTCTGCGTCACCTTTCTCGTCCTGATCGGAATGCTGCAGCGCGAGGACACGACAGAGCGCCCCGGCGTCCTGTCGGTGGTTACTGGTACCGGCTTCGCGATCCTGACCTGCGGGGTGGCGGCGCTCGGAGAGATGCGCGGTACCGTCGATCTGACGGCGACCTCTACGGTTTCCTGGAGTGTGCTGGGCATGGTCTTCGCGGCGGGAGTGCCCTTCGCGCTGCTCCTGAGCGGTGTACTGAACGCCGGACTGACGCTGGTGTTTGGACAGATGCCGGGCATGGCCGGGCTGGCGCGCAGCGGCGAGACTATTCTGCCCGACGCGCTCTCCCGCAATACGGCTCTGCGGCTCTGGCGACTGGCATTGGCCTCCCTCGTGCTGCTCGCGCTGGGCAAACTGCTGGCGGCGCGCGTTGTGGATACCGAGAATCATAAACTCGCCCTGCACCTCTTTGAGGTGATGGGGCTCGGACTGTTTGGAGGCGCAGCGGCCTGGTGGGTGGCGGCCTCGGCGCGACGGCTGGAGCGCGAGACCCCTGGCAACGCTGGCGTGATCGCCTGGCAGAACAATGCGGTCGCGGCGCTGCTGCTGCTCGCCGGAATCATGGTCGCGTTTCAGAGGCTGGCGGGCTTCGGAGTCGGACTGCTGTTGATCGGGGCCTGGCTGGCGGTCAGCCTCTCCGTCGTCTTCGCACAGGAGCCGGAAACCGGAGAGAGCGATTCGCTGTCGGCCGATACGCCTGTCGTCGCCGCAAATCTGCTGCGGCTCGGGCTGATGGGCGTGGCGCTGCTCCTCTACCGTGTCTTCACCTCCCGGTTCGAGAGCGAGCTGCGCGGCGTCAGCCTGACCGATCAGTATGCCGCGTTCGGCCTGCTCCTCGGAGCGGTGCTGCCTGCCCTCCTGACCGGCTTCCTGCTGCGTCCCTTTACCGCGACCACCACTCCCGGACCTCGTATCGCACGCCTGTGCGTCGTCGCCGCTTTGGTGCTGGCGATTCCCGCGCTCGTTCTCATCCTCTGGGGCACGAAATGCGCCCTGGCCCTGATGCTCGGTCTGGCGCTCGCGATCACGCTGCTGCCGTCCACAGCGCCAACGTCCGCAGCAAGTCCGAAAGAGACCCTTTCTCCCGCTCTGCGGCTGCTGCCGGCGTTGTTCGCGCTCGGAGTCTGTCTGGCGCTCGCACAGTGGACGCACCACGTTCTGCCGCTCACGCAGCTGACACGCGTCGACAAAGAGACGCTGACGCTCAAGCTCATCGCGGTTCTGGCAGTCCTGATTCTCCTCGCAGACTACAGCGGACGGTTCGCCGGTTGGATGCGCAGCAAACGGCAGGGAACCAGCGTTCTTCCGACGGAAGGAGCGGTGCGATGACCTCCACGCTCCGCTCTCTGCTCTGGCCCCGGCATGCGGCGCTGCTGCTGGCTGTCGTCTGCATCGGGGTCGCCATGCGATTCGCCTTCTCCAACGAGATTCCTGTCGGGGTGGTGCGAGGGCATGTGCTCCTTGCCGAGAACCGGCAGCCTCTGGCCGGCGCCGAGATCAACTTCTATCCGATCGTCTCCTCGGGAGACGTCCGCAGACACCGCTTCGCCGTCAGCAACGACGATGGCACGTTCGCCATTACCCACCTTCCGGCGGGCGACTACCATGTCTATGCCAACTCCGACTCGCACGACGTGCAGAACCTCTACGTCTCCGTGCAGGAGGGACAGACGACCCCGCTCGAAATGACCCTTGCCCGCTCGAAACCGGAGCTTGCACTCAAGGAGCATCAACGGATTTTCGGCACCAGGGAGAAAGCCAACCTCGGTGTCAGCGGCTACGTCGATACCAAAAAGAAGGGGGAGCAGGACAACGTTCATCTGCGCCTTTTTCACACACGCCTCTCCACGCTGCTGCAAAACCCGGAGAACGAGCAGAAGCTCGACTCGGTCGGACGCTCATACGATCCGGCGCCTAATCTGCCGGACGGCTTGCTGCACCCGAAAGTCGGGCAGGCGCCGAAGATCGTTCAGGAGCGCGATATCGCCATTACGCAGGGTGACAAGGAAGGCTTCTTCTATCAGAAGCTGAACTTCGAGCAACTGCCGACCGGACTCTACCTGCTCGACCTTAAACATGCTGGCAAGTCGGTCTGTTCCTGGATCCTGGTGACGGATACGGCGCTCATCGTGAAGCGGGCGCAGAACAGTGTCCTGGCCTATGCGGTCGATATGCAGAGCGGTGCGCCGCTGCCGAACAGCACGGTGCGCGCCTATCGTAACGGCAAGGTTGTGGCCGAGTCGAGCACCGACGCAGTGGGCCTCGCCTCGCTCACGATGCCTCGCACTGCGCCGCGCCATGCTGCCAGTGCGGACGGCGGGGACGAGGGCGGGGACGGCTCCGACACGGCCGATGCCGCCAGAATCACGACGCTGGTGGTGCGGGGCGACGACGAGGCCATCATCACGCGGGACTATTTCCGCAATGAGGACGCGGGGAACTTCGCGGTTCATGCCTACACCGACCGGCCGATCTACCGCCCCGGACAGCAGATCGCCTTCAAGGGGATCGTACGGCGCATTCGGGATATGGACGCCGTCGAGCCGACCCAGCGGTATGCCGTGCCCGCAGGCGAGCCAGTCACGGTCGAGATGCGAGACAAAGACAGCGAACGCATTCTGCTGACCAAACTGACCACCAACCGCTATGGCTCCTTCAACGGCAAGGTCGCTCTCGATCCAGAGGCCGCCACCGGGGTCTATACCCTGATTACGACCGTGAGGGGTGAGGAGCATACGCATCAGATCGTCATCGCCTCCTACCAGAAGCCAGAGTTCTCCGTCAGCGTCACGCCGGACAAGAAGCGCTACCGTAAAGGTGAAACTGTCCGTATGACCGTCTCCGCGCAGTACTACTTCGGCGCGCCCGTGGTTGGGGCGAAGGTGAAGTACAGCGTCTATAGCTCAGCGGACTACGCCACACCACTCGACGACAACGCCGACGAAACCGATAGTTCGTCCGGTCCCGATGAAGCGGGCTTCGATGGCGGCGCGGAGAGCTACTACGGCGAAGTCAAAGCGGACGGCGCTTCCGTGCTGGATGAGAACGGCAGGGCGGTCATTCAGTTCGTCGCGAAGGGCGACAGCAACTCCGAGTCCTCGCAGGCCGATATCTATACCGTCAATGCGACCGTGACGGAGGGGGAGAACCGCGAAGTTTCGGCGGATGGCACGGCGAACGTCGTCGCGGGCGATTTCCGACTCACCCTGAAACCAGACGGCTATGTGGCCGCGCCGGGTGAGGCGACCAATGTCAATCTCACAGCGATGGATCACGACGGCAAGCCTGTCCCGAACGTCGCGATCGAGCTGGAAACAGGCTTCCATGAGTGGAAGCGGGTGAAGAACGACGAGGAGGGCAAGTTCGCCTATCACTACACGGCGGTCGGAACCCTGCATGCGATCACCGGCCCGGATGGACATGCGGTCGTGTCCGTCACCGCACCGCGCTCCGGAGAGCTCTATATAAAGGCCCGCGCCTTCGACAGCGGACGCCACAAAATCATAGGAACCTCCTATCTCTGGGTGGCGGACGAGAAGGGCGGCGACCTCAACACCGAGTACGCCGATCTCTCGCTGCTGACCGATAAGCGCCACTACAACCCCGGCGAGACGGCGCGCGTCCTCATCAATGCCAGTCGCATCGGGCAGACCGTGCTGCTGACGGTCGAGGGCAACCGCGTCTACGCCACCCAGTCGGTCGTGCTGAAGCAGCACAGCACCATCGTCCACGTCCCGCTACCCCCCAACTACGGCCCGAACGTCGTTCTCGCCGCCTGCTATGTGCGGCAGAAGCACTACGCCACCTCGCAAACCGCCCTGCGCGTCGCCACTCCTGGACAGCAGATCAACGTCAAGATCACCGCAGATCGGGATACGGCCAGTGCCGAGCATCAAGCAGCAGGCGGCACGGCGGGAGGCAGCGCTAAGTTGACATTGGCGCGCTATGCGCCGGGGGATAAGATTCGCTATACCGTGCAGACGACCGATCTTCAGGGGCACGCCGTCCCGGCAGAACTGTCATTCGGCGTCGTGGACGAGTCGATCTACGCGCTGCGTAAGGACGATCCGAAGGCGTTGCGGGACAGTTTCTTCCCAAACCGCTACAACCGCGTCTCAACGGAGTATTCGTTTGCGATCCAGTATCTCGGGGATGCGGACAAGGCCGAGCCGCAGATTGCGGCCCGGAAGAAGTTCCCGGACACCGCCTACTGGAACCCGACCCTGGAGACCGATGAACATGGGTTGGCGACAGTCTCGTTCGCCCTGCCGGACAACCTGACGACCTGGCGCGCGACGGCGACCGCACACACGCTCGATACCCGCCTGGGACGCACCACGCAGCAAGTGCTTGTTTCGAAAGAGTTCCTGGTGCGCCTGCAGACGCCGCGCAGCCTGACCCAGCACGATCTCTCCCGCGTGGTCGCCCTGGTACACAACGATACCGGCGTCGCGCAGACCGCGCAGGTTCATTTGACCACCGAAAACCTGACGATCAACAGCGCTGCCGTGCAGTCCCTGACCCTGGAACCCGGCAAGATCGGGGAGGTCGTCTGGAACGTCACGGCGGACGGCTTCGGGGCAGCGAAGCTGAAGGTGACAGCGTTTACCCCGCGCACCAACGGCGTACAGTTCACCGATGGCGTCGAGACGAGCCTGCCGATTCGCCCGCATGGCCGCGAGGTCATCACGGCCTTCGCGGGTGAGGTGACCGACAAGAACCCCGAGACGGAGGTGATCCGCCTCGACCCGAAGGCCGTGCCGGAGCTTAGTCGGCTGACCGTGCATATCACGCCCTCCATCGCCGGTTCGTTGGTCGGCGCGACGGACTACCTGATCGGTTTCCCGTACGGCTGTACCGAACAGACGATGAGCCGCTTCTTGCCCGACCTGTTGGTGCAGCGCGCCCTGACCCTGCACGCGATGGCGGATACGAAGCACCAGGAGCAACTGCCGCGTATGGTCCACGCTGGACTGAATCGCCTCACGCGTTTCCAGCATGCGGAGACAGGCGGGTGGGGTTGGTGGGAGCACGACGCCGACGATCCCTGGATGACGGCCTATGTCCTCTACGGGCTGGCGACCGCGCGGGCCGAGGGCTACAAGGTGTCGGACAAGGTGCTGACGAAAGGGCGAGCTATCGCCGCGAAAATGGCTCGGGACCCGAAGACGGCCCCGGATACGGCGGCGTTCCTGCTCTATGCGCTCGCCCTGAACGGCGACAACGCCACGGCACGGTCGGAGTACGACCGTCTCGTTGGCAGGCGTATGCACGGCGCAGGCTATGCCTACCTCGTTCTGACGGCAAAACTCATCAACCTCGACACGTCGGCCGCTCTGGCAAACATGAACCGTGAGGCCGTCTGGACCGACGGAATGCTGCACTGGCGGGACAGCACCGGTCTCTACTCCTGGGACTGGGACGACCGCGAGATGACCGCGATGGCGCTGCGCGCACTGCTCGCCGTCAATTCGCAGGAGCCGCGCATAGGCGCGATGCTGCGCTGGATGATGCTGCATCGCACCGGCACCTACTGGGGCAGCACCCGCGATACCGCCTGGGCTCTGGCCGCTTTCTGCGACTATCTGAAGTCGAAGTCGGACTTCACGTCCGGCGGGCAGGTGACGATCAAGCTCAACGGCGTCGTGCGGCAGACCTACACGCTGACCCCCGACCTGATGAAACAGCCGCAGTTGACGCTGCATGTTCCGGCTTCGGAACTCCGTCCCGATAAGAACGATGTCACCCTGGAACGCACCGGCGGCGCCATTCCCGTCTTCTACTCGGTGGAGTGGAAGCAGACCCTCGCCACCGAAGATATTCCCGCCTTTTCGCCGCCCCCGATCAAAGGCGAGACGCTCACGGTGAAACGCGAGTATCTGCGCCTGAAACCGCAGAAGGTTGGGAGCGATTCGTGGTCGTTGCAGACGGAGCCGACCAACAATCAACTGGCGCAGGGCGACCGCATCCGGGTGCGCCTGACGATAGACTCGCCCCGCGATATGGCCTATGTCCTCGTGGAAGACCCGTTCCCGTCCGGCTGCGAGGTCAACGAGCGCGGCGATGCCAGCGAGGTGGTCGAATGGGGCTACTGGTGGCAGGGCGTGGACGTGCGCGATGATCATATCGCCTTCTTCGCGAAGACGATCACGAAGGGCAAACACGTCATCGAGTACAATCTGCGCGCCCAGACCCCCGGCAGCTATCACGCGCTGCCGACGCTGGTGCAGGGCATGTACACGCCGGAGACCCGTGCCGAAACCGCCGAAACCCGTGTCGAGATCAAGTAGCGAAGGAGCATCGAGATGAAGGGCTTGCCCTGGTTGGAGGCGGGGGTGGTAGTGGCGCTGCTGGCGGTGGGAGGCGGACTGTTTTTCCGCCTCTCCTCCGCTCCGCCCCCGGAGGTCGAGATGGCGGGCTATGCGACCAGTCTGAAAGGCCGCACCGCCAGTCAACGCCACAATGCGCAGCGGGCGGCAGAGTTTCTGGACGGCAGAGTCATTCCGCCGGGCGCTGTCTTTTCGTTCAATAAAATCGTGCGCTCCTGGGCGCAGGATACGGGCTACGTGAAAGCGCCGGTCAGTTACGACGGCGAGCTCATCAAAGCCTACGGCGGCGGGGTCTGCCAGACCTCGACGACTCTCTACAACGCGGCGCTCTTGGCGGGCCTGCCAATACTCGAACGGCACCCGCACGTCTTCGCACCCCACTATGTGCCGCCGGGCCGGGATGCGGCCGTCGCGCAGTACACCGTCGATCTGCGCTTCCGCAATCCCTATCCCTGGCCGCTGCGCATCCACACCGAGTCGCGCGGCGATATGCTGGACATTCGCCTCTACGGCGCAAAAAAGCCTCCTCAGTCGGCGCAGATCACCTCCGACATTCTGGAGACAGTCACGCCGCAGAACCTGACACGCGTCGCCTACCGATCCGACACCCACGCCGGCAGCGCCTACCTCCGCAACCCCGGCGCCGTCGGCTACCGTGTCGTCACCTACCGCATCCTCTCCCAAAAAGGCCAGGAGACCACTCGCGAACGCCTCGGCGACGACACCTATCAAGCCATGAACCACATCGTCCAGGTCGACGACATCTCCGCGCAATAGGGTGACGATTGTAACAAATTGAGTCATTGACAATTCCGCTCCCCTATCACGGGGAGCGGTACTAAGTGGTTTTTTCGTCGTGTACGAACTGCTGAAGATCTTGAAGTTCAAGTAAATGTTGCTTATCTTTTGGGCGTCCTGCGGCGCGTTTCATGGCGATGAGATCGTCGAGGGAGGCGACACGGACCTTAATTCCGAAAACATCCATCTCGTTCGCTCTTTCCCATAGTCCCTCAAAGCTATCGACGCCGGGAGGTTCGGCGAGGAGGTCTATGTCACCGACATCGGTCACCAAGGTAAGGTTTTGTGTATTTTTGAGAGTACGCAGATCGAAGAAGAAAGGTAGGTCCGCCGGGAAGTCCCGCAAGCGAACATGATAGTGGATTAATGCCTCTACGAGGCCCGGCAAACCCTCCGGATCTCGGGAGTAGCTGAAATCTATGTCGTCCGTGACGTGAGAACTGCCCTGCAAACGCATCGCCACCCCACCGATAATAACGAACCGGACTCCGCTCGCGACCATCAACTCAATCGATTTTTGGAAGTCGGTTTCCACGGGTTCGTTTTACCTCAGCAAAAAATTTGACCGCAGCTTGCAAACGCTCTAGCCGCTCTGTCGGAGTTCGACGCAGATTTTCTCGAAACTGCGACAGGTCGTATCCGTTGGCGCCCTGTGCGCCAAATCCGGAAAGAGCGCGGTCGAGTTGTGCCTGCTGTTCTTTGGTCAGCGAGTGGCGTTTTTCTGCCTCGTCGTTCAAATTGCGACTCCTGAGGTCATTGTAGGCATCATCCAGAAAGCGGAGAGGTTTGGTCTCATATGTATTGCTAGGCCAAGTTCTCAAACCATATTATGCCGTAATTAAGAATCGTGTGTCAATCAGCATAAGGATGGCGACTGCAACAGAGATACTCAGCCGCCCTGCGGAGAACCTTCAATAGGAGTGGCTTCCATCCTTTAACACTGCATAGAGACCGGGAAAGTGAACACGGTTCTATTGCAAAGCACTCCGCGCTTCTTCCAACACTTCCTGAGTTATGTTGGATGTTACGGCAGTCGCGGTGACGCGGAACGGCAGGGCGATATCAGACGGGTTAGGCCATTTTATGGCAGAATGTGACGACTTTCGGCTAATCCACTGTCAGAATCGAATGATACGGACTAGATACGACCGAAGGCGATGTCCAAAAATGTCCGATGGTTCAGAGCGTGATCACCCTGCGGGGTTATCAAAAGTTGTCCGAAATCAGCCCGATGACACGAAGTGACAGGAGAGGAAAGACCCGTTATGGATGAACCGCAGTCGCCTGATCTGTACTGGACTCGTTTGCCGCCAAGCAGCGATGTCCATTCTCTGTGGGATTGCCTGCACGATGGGACACTCTTAGCGTGTACCTCCGATCTCTTGAGTCGATCCGTCCGTCTCGAAATGGAAGTCTCTCATTTGATGGAAGATGGGAAGGATGTCCGATTTCTGATCCACCTGGACGCAGTCACGTCGGTCGAATCGACTATCTCCGTCTTGTGGCCGGGAGAGTTCAAGGTAATGGAGGGCATAGACGACGAGGAAAGTAGACGTCTGGTTGCCGAATACTGGGGGAAAGGGTGCAAGCAATCCCTCGGATGGAATGAATTCGAGGCTTCGTTGGCGACCGATCCGCTAAATGTGACCGATGCGACACTTGTACGCAGCGAGGATAGGGCCGCCTTGCAACTTACTGGCTACCAGGACGGCGAGAAGATAAATGATCGGTTCTGCACGGTCTCTATGCGTTGCAGCAGCATAAGCGCCAGTCGCAGCGATGGTAAGCCCTTTAGTCTGGAGCAACTGGTCGCGCTTGGGCAAGACTATTGGGCGTCGTTTGTAGCGCGGGGGAGACGCCTTGCTGAATAGTATAGTGACCCCGTCGGGGAGGTACCTCTCTCTACGTCGTCTCCGTTGTTTCTAATGGTGCAGTATTTTCTCCTGCGAGAAAATAGAACCGTATGAAACGTTGCCCTCCCCACACCCTTGACACCGTAAAAAATCGTAGTATAATCAATACCTTCGCCAAAACAGAATAGCGGATCATGCATGAATATAGGGCTTTCGGATCGAAGTTGTAAGCGCCAACAAAACAACTATCGAAAGTCGAAAACCCATGCCCAATATTTTACCCCTTCTGCTCATGCTCTCGCCCGTTTTGTCCAAAACATCCTGTCGGCAACTGCATTCTATCATCGTGGCCATGCTCGCCATGACAGGACGCATCACCCAGTTGGGCATCTCCCGATGGACAAAAGAAGGAGCCAGCTATCGCACCGTGCATCGCTTCTTCCATACCAAGATCGACTGGGAAGCCATCCAATGGAGCTTCTTCGAGAAGTTTTGCTGGGACCCAAAGGGCGTCTATCTCCTCGCAGGAGATGAAAGCGTCATCACAAAATCCGGAAAATGTACCTTCGGCCTCGACCGCCTCTTCTCGTCCTTGTTCGACAAAGCCGTGCCAGGCATCTCTTGCTTCTCGATGGCTCTCATTCATGTCGGAAAGCGTCAAGCCTACTCCCTCGCTACCGAGCAAGTCGTACGCAGCGAGGAGGAAAAGCAGGCGGCCAAGAGCCGAAAACAAGCGCGCAAAAAGCCTGTCAAGAAGACCGAAGCGACCCGACCACGCGGACGCCCCAAGGGCAGCAAGAACAAGAACAAAGCCGACGTCATCCTAAACCCCGAACTCACGCGCATTCTTGCCCAGGGACAAAAGGTGAAAGAGCGGCTCAAAGACAAGATCAAACTCGTCTATTTTGTTCTCGACGGTCACTTCGGCAATCATCCGGCCACCCAGATGGTGCGGCAGTTGGGTCTGCACATCATTTCCAAAATGCGCTACAACGCCGCGCTGTGGCTAGAACCTACCGAGGCGCAAAAGGCCTTGCATCCTCGTCTGAAATATGGCGACAAAATCGACTATGCGCACTTGCCCGCTCATCTGCTATGTTCGGAGGAGACCCAGGACGGATATTGCACCCAGATGTATCAGGTGTCTTGCTAACACAAGGAGTTCGCCTGTCGTCTCAACGTGGTGATTGTCGTCAAAACCCATGTCGAAAGCAGACGTGTGGGCCACATCGTTTTGTTTAGCAGCGATCTCTGTTTGTCGGCAGAATGCTTGCTCGACTACTACCGATTGCGTTTTCAGATCGAGTTTACGTTCCGGGACGCCAAGCAGCACTTTGGTCTGGAGGACTTCATGGGAGTGAAAAAGGCCTCTGTTGCCAATGGGATCGGTCTGTCGTTCTTTCTGGTGAACCTGACGACCTATCTTCTGGAGGACTTTCGCCGCTTTACGCCTGGAGCGGGGATAGTGGACCTCAAAAGCTTCTATCGGGGTCGTCACTATCTCGAATCGCTGTTAAAAATGCTTCCAGATCGGCCGGATGGCATTACTTGCGCGTCTTTTGGAGGAGGCGAGTCGGCTCGGTTGCATCCATAAACGCTCCGCAGCGGTCGCCGAACTGAAAAGGGCGGCCTAATTCGGGGTGTAAGACCGCGCTGCCTATCGGAATCGAGACACAGGGCGCATGATATTGCGTCAGGATTGGCGAAGGTATTGTTTGGAAGGCGATTTTTCGGCCACGCTTCTAGGAGCAGATCGCTCTCGTTAAGCAAGGGAGCGAGGGCTTTGAGTTGTTGGTGTGCGACCTCCCCTTGGGTTTTGTCACTGGGAATGCGCAGGCTGTCCACCGGTGCGGTCCAACTGCTGGGCTTCTCGGGTAAGAGAGCGATGGTTGAGAACTGCCATCCGGGGGTGACGGGCTTGGTTCCCTCGGGCAGGTTAGACGCATGCACATAGGTGCGGTCGCGTGCCGTCTTAGACAGCGGTCTAGGAATGGAGGAGGCGTCCACTCCGAAGACGCGTCTTTGTCCTAAGGCGGTCTTGGGCAGGGAATTCATGAAGAGTTTGCGCAGGGCCTCCCGGTCGATGTTGGCGTTGTCGAAAGCGTCATAGAGACTGCTCCATCGCCTCTCAAAGGCGGGTGAGAGGGAGAGTTCGACGAGCGATTGTGCGTCGGTATGGCTCAGGAGCGCATCAACGGTGTTCATCAAGACATCGCCTGCTTTGACGAAACAGGCGTAGAGTTTGTGTCGAAAGTCGATGAGGGTCGAAAATATGTTAGAATGCATCGGGGCAAGTTCCTTTCTTGGTCGTTAGGAAACTTTACCCGATGGACAGCAGAAGAGAGCCACAAACGGCTCAGGACTGCTGTCCTTTTATCTAAACGTCAATGTCTAGTATTCCTGCCGAACTAAGGCGTTGAATGGGTCAAAAGAACGGTCATCTTCAGGCAGAAGAGCAATTTTCCGCGTTTGCTTCTGCATCGGTCTCCCCTTACTAAAATACCGAGCGAGTAAAATAATATATCTTTGCCCCTTGCGTTCCTTTCGTTTATTTCGTATAATGGACAGAGGAGAACCCTATGCAAGCCTTGATGTACCCCAACAACCAGTCTCTCTCAGCAGATGAAGTCCGCCAGGCGGAGGCGTCTGGTGTAGAGTTGCAGCGCCTTCTGGGAAAGAAGACGGCATCGCTAGAGAAAGCTACCTTACGTGTGAGTCTTGAACAGCCCGGAGGGTTACTACACAGGCATATTTGCCACTGTCTGTGGACAAATCCATGATTTTGCGACTACCGCTAGAAATCAGACAACGCCGTCAGTCGAAAAATCCTGCGATCGGTTTTTAAATTGATCGGCAGACACTATAGGTAGCGAA
>JBBQPO010000156.1:0-14789 GCA_038217285.1 Chthonomonadales bacterium | reverse complement strand
CGGGCTGAAGGCTACCTTCTGGCCCTGGCTGGAACGTCGGGCGGACCAGCAGTGCCGATCAGTTTTGGCATCTATTACCTGCACCTCGCCGCCTGCCGCTTGGGTCGCGATCAGGCTGCCGTCCGGGCTGAACGCTGCGCTGGTGACCGCCTCCTTTGCAAACCATATATGATCCAGGCGAGGCGTGCGTGCAAGCACCCCGGCGATCTGCACCCGCCGCAGGTTCTCCCGTGCGGTATCGCCCACACTTCGGTCGAGCTTGAGCGCGCGGGTGAGAGACGGAAGCGCCGCGACGGCGTCGCCGTCCTGGATCAGCCGTGCTCCGGTATCTGCATTCAGGTCGCTCTGCCTCCGCACCGCAAGCCTGGTCTGTGCCTGAGCCACTCCGGTCGCCGTTGTCGCGCGAACCGTAGCGGCGTTCGCCCGCCCAGTCTCTTTCTGCGCCAGCGTGGTCTGCTTACGAGCGCGGTCACCGTGTTGCTTGGCGTCCGCCAGGGCCGATTTCAACTGCCCATTGGTAATCTCCTGCCGCGCCAGCGCCTGAGTCAGAGAGGCGTTGAGGCTCCGTACCAGCGCCTCCTTTGTCGTGACGAGGAGCAGGCTGCGCCTCGCCTCACCGGTCGCGGTGACCGCCTTCCCGGCCTCTACCTTCGCGGTCACCGCGAGAATGGTCATCACGAGGATCACCGAGAGCGACACGCTCGCGGTGCGCAGGATACCCAACCGATAGGCGGCCTTCTGCCTTCGAAGTTCGGCGTCCGGCATGTGCGCCGCTACCCACGCCGCGTCGAAAACATGATCGTAGATCCGGTTGCGAACGGCAAGATAGCCCTGTTTCTCTCGCACCACCCCGGAAAGGCGCAGCGTGACGCAGAGGGGATCGGTCTCGTCGTCTTTCACTTTTTTGCCTGCGCGGATGCTCCGATACATCTCCAACATCGCCGGCAAGTCGCAGTCGCTGCGCAACAGGCGGCTGCGGACGAACGCCAGATTGGGGTCCGTATTACGCGCCGCTTTGTTTAAGAACAGCTTCGCACACAGAGTATCTACGTCCACTCGGGATATTGTCTTGCTTCCCGCCGTCTTTTCGGCCTCCTGCGCGAGTGTGAGGCAGAGCCTCTGCGTCATATAAGGATTCCCGCCCGTCCAGTAGAGCACTCGCATCAACAGGGCGTCGGCTCCGGAACCGGTCGGAGACGGCAGATGGCTCGCCAGGGGAGCGGCCTCGCGTGCGGTGAAGTCGGCGAGCATAATCCGCGATCCAATGTTGAAGGGGCTGAGGCGCACATCACTGATAAGGTCGGCGGGCGAGGCGACTCCGAGCAGGCAGAAGGTGAGGTGTTCGTAGAGGGGATTTTCGGCGCGGCGATTGTAGCAGGCGCGGATGCCGCCAAAGAACTCGTCGGTGGAAAAAGTGAGACTCTTGACCGCGTCGATCTCATCGATGAAGACGACCAGGCGGCTCGGCTCACCGGCCTGCTCCCGAACGGCAAGGGCGGGCAGAACGACCTCTTTCAGCGCCTCCATCCAGCGCTGCAAGGGGCCAAGCTCCTGGTGGTCGCGCCAGAAGGCCGAGACTTCAGACAGCAGGCCCAGCGCGATCGCCATGTGCCACAGCATTCCGAAGTACCACTGATCGAGGGAAAGATCTTGACCGACCGCCGTCAGATCCAGCACACAGGCGACAGCAGAGGCCTTGCGCAGCTCCTGCGCGGTGCGCACCATGAGCGACGATTTGCCCATTTGCCGGGTGTTGAGCACATAGCAGAACTCGCCGCGAAGCAGGCTGGAAACCAGCTCGGCATCCGCTTCGCGCACGACGTAGGAGTTGGCGTGCAGGGGCAGCGTACCCCCGGTGAAGTAAAACGGCTCTTCCGGCAATCTACACTCATTTCTGCGGCGATCGTCAAGGCGGGTTTTCTCTTTCAGAACGGGGTTTCAACCACGGTATCTTCAGGACAAGCGTCGGATCAGGTAGGTAGGGTAGATACTGCATCGGAACGTGATTTCTGCATCCCATTCGCCGGCGAGCACCCCGGCGCTGCGCAGGCGATAGAAGCTTTCGGCGTCGGGGCAAGGCTGCCCGTGCAGCATCGAGCGGACGATCTGAGTCAGGGCGTCGTCCTGACTCAGGGCCGTCACGAGGCGGCGCAGATGGTCTCCAAACACGCCCTCGTCACGGCCCGCCTGCATCTCCAGGGTATCCAGCGTCATTCCGCGCGTTGCAAGTTCGTTGAGAGCGCGGCGGGTCAGATAGGGCTGCCCGCCGATGAGCGCGAAGAGCCGCTCCAGGGAGTCCTGGTCGGGAAGTGGGCTGCCACAGCGACGGTTGAGCTCCGCGACCTCCACCCGATTGAAATCGCCTAGCGCCAGATGGGTGCCGACATTGAACGGCGACTGGTTTAGGTCGGTGACGAAGAGATGCGCTTCGGTCGCATAGGCGATGGCGAGGGTCACACGGCTCCAGGGACCCTCTGCATCCAGCGAGCGTTCGTTGTACCATGCCCGGAACAGCCCGAAAATCTGGCTGCCGAAATCACAGGTGAAGAGCCGATCCACTTCGTCCAGCGCCCAGATCAGCGGCCCGTCGAAACTGCCGAGCACCTGATAGCGCAGAAAGATCTCCATGTTCAGGTTCGCGCCGATATAGGGATTCCACGTCTCTCTTGCGGGAGGCGGCAATCCGATCTGGAGGGCGATGGTGTCCGCCAGGGCGCGCAGGAAGGAGGTGGGCGATTCCATCTGCGCCTGATCCAGCTTTTGCAAATCGGTGCGCACGACTTTTGTGCCGCGCTGCTTCGCCCGGTGGAGACCACGCGCCAGGAGGGAAGTTTTGCCCATCTGTCGCGCGCCTTTCACCAGTACAATACCGTGCTGTTCTGAGAGCGCGGTATCAAAATCGGTGTCGGCGGCGCGCTCGATGTAGTACGGAGAGTCGACGGGCATTCCTCCGCCGATCGGTTCGATTCGGCGCGGCGGTGAGGGAGACGGCGACTTCAGAAGCGACTTGAGCACAGCGGCAACGAGAGCGTCGTTGTCGTCCGCGCTGCGCCACTGCAACTGCTGCAAGGGATTCAGAATGTCGGCCATCGCGGTCGCGGGCGGCAGGAGGGCGTCGTAGCAGACGCGGATCGGCAGGAGCATAGGGAGGCCGTGCTGCGCCTGTGCGGCGCTGTGAGCGGTCTCAATCTCGTAATCGAACATTTCGCTCTGCACGGCGATCTCCGAAAGCAGTGGGACCACCGCATAGGAGTTGCGAACCTGCGCCTCGATCTCTTTGGCCCACAGCGCACCTGCGTTCACATATCGATCTATGAAGACGGTATAGCCCGCCTGCGCCAGCTCCCTCTCCAACAGGCGCATCACCGTTTCGTCCGGCAGGAGGTCGCGTTTGTAGAGCAGCGCCACCTGCCTTCCATTCGATGGAACAGCGGTCGGCGCGGCATGGGGGAGCGCGGACTGCGGTACGGCGGAAACCGAAGTAGGGCCGGTCGTCACGCGCTGCACGCGGGGCGCTTGCCCAGCCTCGCGGCGCAGGCGTGCCATCAGCTGTTGCGTCTCCTCGTCGGGTTGCGTCTGCGTTTGCATGCGACCCCGCCGGAGCAGTTCGTACTCGGCTTCCGCCACCTCCATGCGTCCCTGCATTGCCAGAAGTTCAAGGAGGGCGCGATGCCAACTCTCCCCGCCTGCCGAGACCGCGACGGCGTGACGCAGCCAGGCTTCGGCGGGCTCATAGCGCCCGTCGCCTTGTGCATCCTCTACGAGCACGTGCACGACCCGCTCGAAGGAGCGCCGTCGTCGTATACGGGCCTCCTCGACCCACTTCTCCGTCCAGTCCTCCAAAAGCGGCCGACGATAGAGTTCGACGGCGCGTTCCCAGGCAACGGCATCGTGCTGCTGTACCAGTCGGTCGAACTCCAGAAAATCGACGTTCGCGCCCTCCAGGTCGAGCGCAACGATCCCTTTGCCTCTGGTTTCCAGTCGAGCGGCATCCGGCCCGAGAAGCTGACGCAGCGCATAGATCGCCTGCCGCGTGTTCCTGAAGTTGCCCCCATTAGGATCCGCATCGTCGATCTCATACGGCCAGAAATGACGCGCCAGCGTGCGATAAGAGACGGAAGCGCCCTGTTCGAGGGCGAGATAGGCGAGAACACGGCCGCCTTCGCGGCGGTGCAGGCCAGCAAGGGGCGTGTCGCCCTGCCGCACCTGGAGGGAGCCGAATAAGGTCAGACGCAACACCGGATAGTTTCTCCTCGGCAAAATACCATTTCATTGTATAGAGACTGTAACCGTCTCTTCTTGTGCTCTGCGTAAACCAGATCCTACATAAGTTATACCCGCAAGCCCAACGATTTCAGCCCGACTGCCTGCCGCACCTCGTTGTCACACCTGATAAAGTCGAGAATGCCCGATTGGTGACGCTGCATCGCGATTGTGTGACGCTGCAAGGCAAAACAGTGACGCTGGTGCTTGACAGAACGCAAAAAGCCGGTTCGCTCGTGGCAGAGCTCCCTGCCTCCCAAATGCGGTCGTGAAATCAGTGACGGTAAGGCGGAAATCAGTGACGTTGGATCCAGAATCTGTGACGCACGGCGGGTTATACTCTCCCTGTAGCAAGCAACGACGTGCCGCAGCGACGACACCATTTACACGGTACCCCTTCCCAGGGGACAAAGAAAGAAGCGCATATCTTGACCAACACACTCGTTCGCAATCTCTTCTCTCTCAGTGCCGGGTTTGCTCTATGTGTCCTTGGCGCGGAACAGACCGCCCAGGCGAACGATCTCTATGCAACGGCCCAGTTTACCGGCGCTATCTTCAAGGTCACTACTGGCGGCGCCGTCTCTACCTTCGCCAGCGGACTGGCCGAGCCTGCCGGTCTGGCCTTCGACAGTCTGGGCAACCTCTATGAGGCAAACGGCAACGACGGTACCATCGGTAAGATCACACCGGGCGGCGTCTCCTCGGTCTTCGCCAGCGGATTGAACAGCCCCGACGGTCTGGTTTTCGACTCTACGGGCAACCTATATGTGGCAAACTCCAATGCCAATACTGTCCTCAAATTCACGTCGGGTGGCGTCTCCTCGGTCTTCGCCAGCGGATTGAACAGCCCTCGCGGTCTGGCCATCGACAGCAGCGGCAACGTCTACGCGGCAAACATCTTTGGCAACTCGATCACCAGGATTACCCCCGGCGGTGTTGCTTCAACTTTCGCCACCGGTTTGAACAGCCCGGTGGGCCTGGCTGTCGACAGTACGGACAATCTCTATGAGGCGGATAACGGCGGCGGCAATATCTATAAGTTCACGCCCGCTGGCGCACAGTCTACTTTCGCCACAGGTTTGAGCTCTCCCGGAGGTCTTGCCTTTGACACGCCGGGCAACCTTTATGAGGCAGACAACAATAGCGGCAACATCTTCAAATTCACGCCGGGCGGTGTGCAATCTACCTACGCGAGCGGCATTACAAACGTCAACTATATCGCATTTGCGCCTACCCCGGAACCCGGCAGCATCGCTCTCTTCGTGGGAATGGGTCTCTCCAGCAGCGTGTTCTTCGCACGCCGGCGCAGGAAATTAAGCAAGGAAGTCACGGCGCAGGGAACTGCGGGAAACTAGGCGGCAATACAAGGCACCCTCAACGTTCTATGCGCCCCTCACAAATCTCCCCGACAGCACACGTTCCGCTGTCGGGGAAATTGCGTTAACATTCTATCCTGGGAGTGCAGCGAAAATATCGGCGTAACGCCTCTTAGGAACCGCCAAACTATTATCGCTCCACAATTCCGTCTCGTTTGAGTTCAGAAGGGGTCCGGATGTGGAGCGGTAATTCTTGGGAGTTGCCTAAAGCAAGACAAATGGATAGGCAGGCAGTTCCTTCAAGGGGGTCTCATGGCTACAGCTTCAAAAGTAAATGCGTCGGCTAAAGTCGCCAATGTGCAGGTTTCTCCCGGCGAAGTCTGCACCAGTATCTTTTTGTCGTCTGTTTCAGAAAATGAGGCGCGATCCATGACGGCCACAGAGGCTGTTGTGCAGGACTTGATGGCGAAAGGTATTCCAAAAGAGAAAATGCGAATCCCCGGCAAAGTGATAAGCCATATCTGCTCTGTGGCCGATGATTTCGACGCGCCGTTAGAAGATTTCAAAGACTACCTGTAATGGACGTGATCCTCGACACTTGCGTGCTCCTTTTTCTCTGTCAAAACGATCCTAAACTCAGCTTGAAAGCGAAGCAGGTCGTGGTGGACCCAAGGAACCGATGCTTGTTGAGCATAGCAAGCGTATGGGAAATCGTGATCAAGATGAGTATAGGCCGGATAGAGATTGCTTTACCATTCGATGATTTTGTACGCTACCACCTGAAGGCTTATGACCTGGAATTGCTTCCGATTGAGATAGACCATCTTTCCAGAGTCGCTGCATTTCAGCAAGAGCACAAAGATCCGTTTGATCGTCTGATAATCGCTCAGGGGCTGGTTCTATCTGTCCCAATTGTAACCAGTGATGAAAGGTTCGACGCCTTTGGTGTAGACAGAATTTGGTGAAGAGTACGCGAAAAACATAAGAAACAGCAAGCAAGCAAAAAACCCGCCATGTGATTGTCGGGTTTTTTACGTTGATGTTCCGGGATGCGGCCAGGCGCTTTCTCCCAGTGGACGTGAAATTTACGTTACCCTGTCTCTTTTTCGAGCATCAGTGAAGTCGTGCTTGACCCGTCAGGGTCGGCCAATGCCGAGGCCGTCCGCGACACGATTGATGTAGTTGAACCAGGAGGCGATCAGGTTGATCTGGAGGATGGCGGTATCGTCGAAGCCGTGCTCGCGCAGGCTATCGACATCGCCTCGGGTCATCTTCCAGGGAGTCTTGGTCAGCTTCGATACGTAGTCGAGCATGGCGCGGTCAGCGGGACCAAGCGGAGCCGTACGGTAGTCCGTGCGGATGGCGTTGACCAGTTCCTCATCGAGGCAGACGCGACGCAGAAACTCTGCGTGGGATTCCGTTCAATAGAAGCAGGCGTTCGCGACGGAGACCGTCGCGGCAATCATCTCGTGCTGTGCGCGGCTGAGGGGAAGGTCGGGGGAGAGCAGGGTACCGTAAGTAGCGAAGGCGTGAAGGAGCGTATCGGGCAGCAGGCTGTGGGAGCTGACGATGCTTTCGTCCTGCTCGGAACTCTGTGACGTCGCAGCGTCGACACGCACAGCGTACTCCTGTGGGTACAGATGCCGCTGCTGTTGCAGAGCGTTGATAAGTTTTTCGTCCGCCTCTTCCGGCTTGACGGTCTTGATCCAGGCCATATTCTTTCTCCCAGGGTCGTTCAGTCCCCATACGATACTCGCTGCAAGTTAAATTATACGGAAGCGATACTCACATTCGGCTCCGTTCGACCTCTCGTCGCCGTTCATTCCGCTTGCGCGGCGACGGACCGGACATAGCTGGCGGCGAGCACGTATTCGTCCGCGTTCGGCAGATGCTCGAGGAGCAGGGGGATCTCCGGGTCCAGCGTACGGATCTCCATGAGAAACGCCGTGTAGTCGAGGCTGCCGAGACCAGGCCGGACTTCTTCCAACTGGGTCACCATGCGCGGCGCGAGGGCGATGTCCTTGGCATGACAGGACTTGATCCAGGGACCGAGCTTGGCAAAACAGTCGCGCAGAAACGCCCTGTTGTTGAAAAATCGCTGCGGGCTGGAGATCAGGTTGACAGGGTCGAGATGAACGGCAAATGCGGGACGGTCGATCGCCTTCAAAAGGTCGAGATAGCTATCGGGTCCATCGGGAAAGGCCCACGGCATCGTCTCCAGCGTGTAGAAGGTGCGTGTGGGCTGCACCGCGTCGATGATTTCACGCACTGTCTCTACGATAAGATCGAAGGTCTCCGCCGTAAGGTTGTCGGGGTAGGGGCCGTCCCACTGCTCGCCACGGGAGCCAGCGATGTTGACGCAGCAGCGTGCTCCGATCCTGTCCGCGAGGTCGAGCTGTCTCTGGCAGAGGGAGATCGCCTCCCGCCGCGTCTGTTCGTTTGGACTGATGGGATTGCTCCACGCGCCCACCTCCGCGATGACGATGTCGGCCTGCCGCGCCGCATCGGCGTAGGCATGCACCCTGGAGTCGTCCGCCCGTGCATCGACCGGGCAGTACGCTGCGCGGTAGCCGAGGGCCTGAACGGCCGCTACCCACAACTCCGGTGTAGAACTATCGCCGAATATCGGCCCTCCGAGTCGCAATGTTCCGCTCCTTATCGTGCCCGCCATGAGATCGGTCGGTCCCGCCATTATACAGGTTCGGCGGCGCGCTGTCCATACCCCGCCCAAGCGAGGCAGGATTTAGCGGCGGTGCTGTTCAATTCTGACCGCACGAAACGAAGGTGGGGAGGCGAACAGTGGGTGTCCTTGTAGTCAGTGCGCCGGGGCGGTGCGGCATCGTCGGGAATCCGTCGGACATGTATGGGGGGAGTGTGCTCTCCTGTACGGTGCAGGAGCGTGCGCAGTGCCGCCTGACCGATACCGACGAACCGCTCGCCCTCTTCAACGACGACGAGAACGCCGTCCTCCACACGCGAGACGACCTGATTCTGCGCGGCGACAAGCTCGATATAGCGCGCGCCGCCCTTACCTTCTTTGAGATCGATCCCGCCTCCGCACGCTTCTCGCTCGAACTCCAGACCGACATTCCGATGCGGGCCGGACTGGCAGGTTCGACCGCCCTGCTCGCGACGCTCGTCGGCGCGCTCTATGCCCACAAGGGGCTCGCACCGACGCCGTACCTGTTGGCGGAGACCACCCGCAAGGTCGAGGCGCGGGTCATGGGGGTCTTCTGCGGCCTGCAGGATCAGCACATGGCGGTGTTCGGTGGGCTGAACTTCATGAACTACGCCGGGAAAGAGATGCTGGAGCAGCGCGACGACGAGCCGCTCGCGACCATCGAGCCGCTGGCTGCGCTCGTTCCCGATCTGCCCCTGCTTCTCGCCCACACCGGTATCCAGCATCATTCCGGAACCGTTCACAGCTCGCCTCGGGAGCGCTGGCTGGCCGGAGAGCCCCTCGTCCGGCAGAACTATGCCCGCATCGCCGAACTGGCGATTCAGGGCAAACGCCGCCTGCTCGACCGTGACTGGAGCCGCCTGGGCCTCTTGATGAACGAGAACCACAAGCTCGTGGCGGAACTCGGAGGCTCCGGCCCGGCGAACGAACACCTCATCGAGACCGCGCGCGCCGCAGGCGCGTGGGGAGCAAAACTGGCAGGCGCGGGCGGTGGAGGGACGATTCTCGTCCTGACCGATGCGCCGGAACGCATCGGGACCGCCCTGCTCGCCGCTGGAGCGGAGCGCCTGCTGACCCCGAAGCCTCAGCCCGGCCTCACGATCCGGCGAGAGTAGCCGTTCGCAGAGAGAGGATCAGGCATTTCGCCGCCCCGCCCGCTTTCAGAAACTCCGAAAGCTCCACGGCATGCACGGTGTAACCACGCTCCGCGAGCGTCTGGGTAAGGTCGGGACAACCCGATGGCAGCACGATATGAGTTCCGACGCGAACCGCGTTGCAGGCGAATCGGAGCGCCTCCGCCGTGCCGACCTTGATCGTCTTGAAGTTCTCCTGCAGTACGGTTCGTGCATAGGAATCGAACGCGCCGGGATAGTAGACGACGGTTTCGGCATCGAGCGGGAACAGGCAGGTGTCGAGATGATACCACCGGTCGTCGACAAGCTCCAGCGAGAGCACCGGCACATCGAATGTCTCAGCGAGCACGCGATGGGCGCGAATGTCGCTGCGTTTCAGGTAGCCTGCGAGCAGTGTATCTCCGGCGAACAGCGCGTCTCCCTCCCCTTCGAAGGCGATGTCATCGGGCATACGCACCAGTTCGAAGCCGTTCTCTTCAAACCAGGCCGCGAAAAAGGGCTCTTCCACCTGTCTTTGTGGATGACGGAATCGCGACAGCAGGCAACGCTCGCCTCGCACGAGCCCTGCGTTTGCGGTGAACACCATGTCGGGGGCGTTCGCGGCCTGCGGAACCAACGCGACCGTCGCGCCGATGTCGTCGGTCAGCACATGGTAAAGGGTGTGCCACTGGCGCGCGGCAAGCTCCACATCGGGCGGATGCTGAAGCGACATCCAGGGGTTGATCTCGTACTTCAGCCCATAAGCGGTCGGCGCGCACATGAGAAGGCGCGTAGTGGGGCTGCCGGTTACCTTGTTCGCAGCAGCTTCTCCAGTCTCAGAAAGACGGTCGAGTCGTCTACTCGCCGAGACAATGTCCGAAGAGTTGGGTAATGATCTGTGCATCATCAGGCTCCTGCTCCTGTTAGTTGTGAAGAGAGCTCTTTTAGAAAATATTCGCAGTCGGTGACGAGGCCGAAGGCCTGGTGCGACCCGCGATCCATGAGTTTGATGACGGAATCGGCGTCCGAATCGACGCAGATCGTGCGGACGGAGGCGGGAAGCAGATTGCCAGTCGCCACAGAGTGCAGCGTCGTGGCCACCATGAGCGCCACCGCAACGCCGCGAACGCCCTCGCGCATGGCGTCCTGGGCGCGCACGCTGTCCGTGATCACGTCGGGCAACGGCCCATCGTCGCGTATGCTGCCCGCCAGCACGAAGTCGATTCCATGAACGATACAGGCGTGCATAATTCCGGAGCGCAGCACGCCGCTCTCGACGGCCAGCCGGATGCTGCCGGACTTGCGGATCGTGTTGATGGCGCGGAGGTGGTGCTCATGCCCGTGCGCCACCGCCGTGCCCGTTGTTAATTCGACGCCCAGGGAGGTGCCGTATAGGGCGCGCTCGATGTCGTGCGTTGCCAGGGCGTTCCCGGCGAACAGGATGTCAATCCAACCGGCTGCGATCATCGATTCGAGATGCCTGCCCGCGCCCGTATGGAGTATAGCAGGCCCGCCGACAAACAGGATTTTGCGGCCATGCGCGCGTGCCTCGCGCATGGCCCGCGCAATGGCTGCGATGATCACCTCTTTCGGACGCTCCGTCGAGACGTCACTGCCCATGAAAGTGAAGGCGTCGGAGGCATCGGCGCGCTCCAGAGGCCGCACACGTATTCCCGCGTCGCCGACCACGACCCGTTCTCCCAGGCGGACCCGGTGCATCGGCACGCACCGCACCGACGCCTCGCCCGACGTCTCTTCCACCACGAGACCGCAGTCCATCTCGATGGCCGGCACGTCGCTCCATTTTGTGCCTTGCCGAACCGACGTATCGAGATTGGTGGTAGCGTAGAAACCATCGGGGAAGACGCCGTTGGCAGGAGCCAGCAGTGTGGTGAGTTCGCCACCCTGCCGGGCCGCGCCGTGCTGCCCGATAAGATGCAGAATATGCTCCAGAGTTGTCATATCCGGGGCCGTCACCACGATTTCGGCATGGCTCTGGTCTTCGCGAGTCGCGCCGATGTGAAACTTCGCGATCGTATACTGCCCACCATCGCGCAGAATTAGATCGAGAACTTTCGAAAGTGTAAGCGAGTCGATGATATGACCATCGAGGGTAACTGTTTCCGAGGGCATCTGTCTCTCCTTGAATAGATTCCATAAGGAGTGACGGCCTGCTGATCCAATCGGGAAATCGGGTGTTCGGAGGGTGGCAATGGGCCATCGCGAAGAAGAGCAGGGCGCACTCCTTATGATACGATGGCCGCGCCGCACACGGTGGGCGCGTCTCTCTTTTGCACAAGTTTATTGTACCACAATGCCGCGCCTAAAGGAGGGCAACATGTCGATCAGAAAAGCGACCGTGGCGGATGCGAGCGAAATTGCTTCTGTCGGGATCGTGAGTTGGAACGAGACTTATCGCGGGATCGTGCCCGACAGTCATCTGGACGGTATCGATTTGGCCGAGCGGATTCAATGGACCGAGGCCTTTCTGAACGATCCGAATGTCGATTTTTACACCGTCGTAGCCGAGCAGGACGGGAGCATCATCGGGTACGCGGCCGGTGGCCCAAACCGTTCCAGTGATACCGCCTATCAGGGGGAGCTCTACACGCTCTACCTGCTGCGCAAGGCGCATCGGCAGGGGATCGGGCGGCAGTTGGTGCAGGCGGTGGCCGAAGGGCTTGCCGAACGGGGATACGAGAACATGTTGGTGGGAGTGCTGCGCGACAATCCGGCGCGCGGTTTCTACGAACGGCTTGGCGCGAAGTATCTGCGGGAGGGAGTTTTCATCGTGGACGGCGTGGAGATCACGGAGATGGCGTATGGCTGGCCCGACCTTCGCGTTCTGTTGCCGGAACGCGAAGGTCGGTAAGAGATTCTGCCAGTGTGTGCTCTGCAGGACCGCGGTCTTCAGCGCTTGCGCTGCTGGAACGCGGTCGCCAGAACGGCGAGCAGGAGGACGCCGCCGACGATCGTGCCGCGCCAGATGTCCGGCTGGCTGAGCGTCAGCAGAATCACGCTGAGAATGGCGTTCAGCAGGCAGGCTCCGAAGACGGTGCCGAGGACACTGCCCTGACCACCGGAAAGGCTTGCACCTCCGACGACCGCCGCCGCCACCGCGTCCAGTTCGTAACTGTTTCCGGCGGAAGGATCGCCCTGGCCGCCGTAGCCCATGTAGAGCAGGCCGGCGATACCGCCCAGAAGGGCGCTGGTCCCGTAGGCGAACAGCTTCACTTTGAAGACGTTCACGCCGGAGAGCATGGTCGCCTGTTCGTTGCTGCCGACGCTGTAGAGGTAGCGGCCCATGCGCGTCTTCGAGAGTACGAGATGCGCCGCTATCGCGATCACGATCATGATGATTACCGGAATCGGAATAGCATGGGTCGTAGACGCGAATAGCTTGCCGTTCGTGAGCCAGTTGAAGACTGGGAAATGATCCTGGTCCACCGGTATCTGCTGATGATGGTTCATCACCAACGACTGGCTTCGCAGCACCAGCAGCGACGTCAGCGTCACGACGAAGGCCGGCAGCTTGACCCGTTGAATCAGGATCGTATGTGCCGCGCCGATGAGCCACGAGGCCAGCAAGGTCATGGTGATCGCCAGTACCACGGCTCCACTGGTAAACATCCGCGAGTCGAGGCGGTTGACCAGGAACGCCAGCATCATCCCGCTGAACGCGATCAGGGAGCCGAGCGACAGGTCGATGCCGCCCGAGATGATGACGATGGTCTCGCCGATCGCGAAAATGGACAGCAGCGCTACCTGGAACGCCATCTGTTGCAGATTGGATGGCCCGAAGAACTGGCTTCTGACCGAGGTGAACGACATCCCTAAGATCAGCAGGAGCAGTACCGCCAGCACGCTCGTTTCACGAGAGGCCAGAAGTTGGGCCGCGAAAGATTTCCGCGACCGGGCGCCCCCGCTGACCGGGATCGGATCAGGTGGATTTGAGACCTTTGGCATGGAGGGCCTTTATAAACTCTACGGCGTTCTTTGGAGTCACGACAGAGACGCCGGTATCGATGATATGTTTGTCCATGTCTACCTTCATGCCCTCTTTTTCCAGTTGAGGCTGAAGGTCTTTCATGGCAGTGGCGAAGCCCACGCGGTTGATGCCGTTGAGCAGCAGGGCGGAGACACGCCCGAACTCGTAAGGCTTCTGCACCACGGTGACATCGACGAGGCCCTTGCTCAGGTTGTCGAGGGTACGCTGCACGCCGTCGAAGCAGACGATCTTCACCTTGTTGCGAATACCGGCCTTCTGCACCTCGTCTACGATGGCAGGGCCATTGTAGGCGTAGAGACCCAGGAATCCGTTGATCTTATCGCCGTACTTCGTGATGGCGTCCGCGACATTGCGGTGCGCCCGTCCGACCTGATCTTTATCGTCCTCGAAAGGATCCTGCAGCATCGTGATCTTATGATCCTTGGTCGCCTCCAGGAATCCCTGATAACGCTGTTTGGCGTTGTCAGCGCTCATATTGCCAACGAAGGCCACGAAGTTGCCACCGTTCGGGAACAGTTTGACCGCCTCGGCGCCAGCGACTTTGCCTGCCTCGAAGTTATTCGTTCCGATGTAGGCGAGTCGTTTGCTGTCGGGCGAGTCGCTGTCGAAGGTGATGACCGGAATGCCTTTGTCGATCGCCGCATCGATAACTGGCTTGAAGGCGTCGGCCTGAATGGGGGAAACCCCGATTCCGTCGGCGTTGGCCGCGAGCTGCTGTTCGAAGACGGTCTTCTGGCTGTTGTTATCGGTGCCCTGCGGCGGGAGCCAGTTGCTGCTCGGATCGGCCTGAACGGCTTTGATGCCGTCCTGGAGGCCGATGCCCATCGAGTCCCAGAAGGGGTCGCTGCCGTTGGTAATGATCTTGATCACGATCGGTCCGGAGGCTTTACGCGGCTTGTCAAACGCCGCAGACGCGGTGTTACTCACCGGGTTAGCCGGCGCGGCCTTACCATTTTCGGTGTTTGTGTTCGGACCTGTGGCGCTGGTATTGCCCTTGTCGGGGTCGCAGCCCGTGAGCGCGACCGTGAGAGCAAGTGCCGCCAGTCCTCCGAACAGGGGAAGACGTTTCATCATTGATTAAACTCCCTGGAAATGTGTGACTTGCGCGAAAAAAGGTTCGTGGCGGGCGCAAGCGATTGGTTTTGCGGTCGAACGAAACCTGGAGGAGAGATTCGCGGCCCCTATGCCAATTTCCTCCTCCATTCCAAAAAATATTAAGGGTCCGTTATTAATTGCCGTTCGCGGCTATGTGAACGGAGGAGGGTTTTGAGCCGTCCAGCGCGAATAGGAGAGAGTCTCGGCTGCAGAAGGGTAAGATTATGGTAATTCTGGGCATCGATCCCGGTACGGCTACGACGGGCTACGGTTTGGTAGAAAAGCAGGGCAATTATGTACGCTACCTGACCTGC
>JBBQPO010000155.1:0-14829 GCA_038217285.1 Chthonomonadales bacterium | reverse complement strand
CAGGAGATGCCGGATAAACCAGGCCAGCGCATAAAAGAGGGCAAACAGCAGAGCCGCTACCATAAAGCGCGGCACAAAAGAGATGAGACGGGTAAGGGTCTCATGCAGCGGAGTGATAAAGGCTTTCCAATACTGAGACATGCGGTCCCCTTCCTGTCAATCTGTTGGGATGTAACACGCTCAGGAGAGAGACAGTGGCCCTCGGAGCGTGCGCTCTCTCGCCTGATATACGACTGGCAGAAGGGAGAGCCCGGTGCACCTTAATATCGAGCGGTTGGTAGTATTGCTTCTCATCGCGTCCGCAGTATCCATGTTGGGCCGAAAACTGCGTCTGCCATACACGGTAGGACTGGTGCTGGCCGGCGTGGGCCTGGCCGTCTCTCCCTGGTCACTGGACGTAACACTGACCAAAGAACTGATCTTCACGGCTTTTCTTCCGCCGCTTATCTTTGAAGCCGCGTTCCAGATTCCCTGGCAGAAACTACAAAAAGACCTCATTCCGATTCTGACCCTCGCTACCCTCGGCGTTATTCTTTCCACTGGGGTAACGGCCGTGGGACTACACAGGGTAGTACAGTGGCCATGGGAAACAGCGATCCTCCTCGGCGTATTGCTGGCAGCCACAGATCCCGTTTCCGTCATCGCCACCTTCAAAGAAGCGGGCGTCACCGGGCGCCTACAGCTTCTGGTGGAAGCCGAAAGCCTGTTTAACGATGGCACAGCAGCGGTCCTCTTCAGCGTCGCCCTGGCTGCAATCGGAGGCGGAAGCGTCAGCGCAGGCGGTATCGTCCTGAACTTTCTGACCACCGTTTTCGGAGGTATTCTCTGCGGAGCCGTTGTCAGTGGGGGCGCGTTGCTGCTCGCCGGTCGTACGAACGATCATCTCGTCGAGATTACCTTTACCATGGTTGCGGCTTACGGCTCCTTTCTCCTCGCGGAACATTTTCATCTCTCCGGGGTTCTGGCCACGCTCACTGCAGGGATGCTCCTGGGCAACATAGGCTCACTCGGCGTGCTCAGTGACCGCGGTCGGGCCGAAGTCCTCTCCTTCTGGGAATATATCGCGTTCGTCGTTAACTCGCTGATCTTTATGCTCATCGGTATACGACTGACGCACCACTCGTTCGGCCCTGTTTTGCTCCCTGCATTGGTGGCGATTTTCTTCGTCCTGCTGGGCCGTGTGCTGTCAGTCTACGGTTGTTGCGCTCTCTTTAGCCGCTCTCGCTGGCGGGTGAGTGGTGCGCATCAGCATATTCTGTTTTGGGGCGGTCTGCGCGGAGCACTGGCGTTGGCGCTGGTATTGGGGCTGCCAGCCGGCATGCCGGGGCGCGAGACACTGGTCACGGTGACCTTCGCGGTGGTAGCCTTCTCGGTGGTTGTACAAGGGCTGACGATCACGCCGCTCCTCAAGAAACTGGGGCAAATCGGGCCCCGAGGTACAGGTGATCCCAGCGCTCCCGCATCGCCTACCGTCTCTACGGACCCAACCTTATGACCGCACCGGACATGCTGGGCCGAGGAAGTGCGTCGTCAGGAGTAAGTGGTCGCAGCTTGCTATGAAGGATAGTTTACCATGAGCAACCCCATTCAGGATGCGCCGATCAATCCGCAAAACCAAAAAGTGGCCATCTGCGACAGTATCCGGGAGAATGCGGCCTTCACGGTCCCCTACGTGACCATGAATACCCTCGCAACCATCGTCGCCTGCTATGGCCTGCTGCAAAACAGCACCGCTGTCGTTATAGGAGCGATGATCATCGCCATGCTGCTGGGGCCTATCTCCGGGATCGCGCTGGCGCTTGTCAGCGGGGACAACGTTCTGCTCAGGAAGGCGCTTCTAGCTGAAGTCGGCGGTGTCCTCATCGTCCTGTGCGTGGCGTTCGCCATTGGCAAAGTGCATCATAATATGCCGCTGACCAACGAAATCATTGCTCGCACTAGCCCAAACATCTTAGACCTGATGATCGCACTGGCAGGCGGTGCGGCAGGCGCTTATGCCACAGTTTCGCCGCGCCTGAGCGTGGGCCTGGTGGGTGTCGCGATTGCCACTGCGCTTGTTCCCCCACTTGCGACATGCAGCATCTGCCTGGCACGGGGCGAAAACCATCTGGCATTCGGCGGCTTTCTGCTCTTCTTCGCCAACCTGGTCGCCATTCAGTTCGCTTCCTCCGTGGTGATGTTCCTGCACCGTTATCACAGGTTGGGCGCGCATGCACAGGGGCGTCGGCTCCTTGCGAAACGCAGCGCCGTCACTTTCGGGCTTCTAATTATCCTGGCTTCTATTCTGGGCTATGACTTTTCTCAATCCGTCGCCAAGCAGTCTTTCGAAACCGGTACGCGCAAAGCGCTGGAACGAGCGCTGGCGGCTTATCCGGGGGTTCATCTCGCCGACCTTCGATTTCAGCAGGACGGCAGCAAAGAGATCGTCACGGCTGTCCTGCGTACTCCGTATTCCTTTGCCCCGGCGCGAGTCGCTGCCCTGGAGGCGAAACTACCGACATCACTGAAGAAGACAACGGAACTCCACATCCGTTCGGTGATTACAAAAGAGACGAATCGCAACGGCTATCTGCACGAACTGCCGCAGGCTCCCTCTACCGACGCCACGGACAAAATCGGTCAGTAGCACAGCTGAACTACGAAGATTATCTCCAGCGGTAAGCACCGCACGAAACGCGATGGCGACGAGACCTGACAGCAATCCTACCAGGGCCGCGCGCTCCAGCCCGATCATGCCGCGGAGCAGCAGGGTCGGCACCATGCACAGGACCATGATCCCGTCGATTCGCTTCAGGCTGACGGAGGGGGCGTTTTCGCAGGCGCTTCGATCCTATGCTTGCACAGCAGAACTGGCACTTCTTCAGCGTGACCTCGCTTTGCCGAAGGCTCCTCCTGTCCTTTCTCGTCATAGTCGGTTTCGTTGACAAACGCACAGTCAGGAATCCGCGAACGAGCCAACGGTTATGCCGCTGAGATGCGCTGGCTTATGGGCAACTGGGCTTTCTCTTAACTCAAACAGTTCGTGCTCTACAAGGCGGCGGATGTGGGCCTTGCTGTCTATCAGGTTGACCCACGTAACACCAGTCGCACTTGTAGTGCCTGCGGGCACTGTGAGAAAGCCAATCGAAAGTCCCAAGTCAGTTTCCTCTGTTTAGAATGTGGTTTCCAGACCAATGCCGATTTCAATGCAGCCTGCAATGTGGCTGACAAAGGACTGGAAGCATGGGGCGAACGTAACGACGCCTATAGCTTGCAGCCTGCGCTGTAAGAATTGGA
Source organism: Chthonomonadales bacterium (assembly GCA_038217285.1). Taxonomy (GTDB): domain Bacteria; phylum Armatimonadota; class Chthonomonadetes; order Chthonomonadales; family Chthonomonadaceae; genus JANXLO01. Next base: position 11,553 of record JBBQPO010000155.1, on the reverse strand, counting down.
ACGTCAAAGCCCCCAGGCTTTACGGGGGAACCGTTACGAGATAGCACCTGGTGACGAAGATGTAAGCCGGGATCGCGAAGATCGTCTGCCAGTAAGAGGTCACGACGATGACGAGCAGGGCAACGATGAGGCCCGAAATCAGCAGCGTGTAGTGGGTATAAGCGCCGTGGTACGCCAGCCCTGCCGCTCCCATGACGAGCACGATTCCCTGGGTGGCGTAGGCGACCGAGGAGATAGCGTCCGAGGAAAAGACGGGCAGAGCGATGAAGATCGACGGGAACAGACCAGCGCGCGGACGGCTCTGGAAGCTCTGCTCAAACAGCAGACAGACCTGCATACACGACAGGAGCGCATCGTCCTGCTGCTTGCCGATATGGAGCGCCTGGAGCGGGAGAGCGAGACGGCCGAGGCCGCAGAAAGACAGGCTGCCGCTTGGGTTCGCGAGACGGATCTCCGTGCCGCACTGGAAACGTGGGCTGAGGCCGCCGAACGTGGCACGGAATTCTCTCTGGAGACGACCGTCGCAGGGAGCCTGGCGGCGCGTATACGGGAGGCCAGGGCGGAACTGGAAGCGGCGGAACAGGCCGTCCAACGGGATGCACACCGGGCATTTCCTGGCTATGGCCTGCTGGCGCTTGGCGTGATGGCAGGAATAGCCGGTGCGGCGGCGGGGCAAGTGGTGCCAGCGATCGTGCTGGCCATTGTATGTATCGTCCTCGGCAGCGTACTGACTGTTCGCGGCCAAATGGCGATCCGGACGGCACAGGAGAGAGCGAATGCAGCGCAACTGGCCTTCGCGACACTGGAGGGCGAACGGAAGAGCACGGAAGCGCAGGCACAATCCAATAACGTACAGCGAGGACTCTGGACGGAGCGAGAACGCCTCGCACGCGAGGCTCTGAACCGACTGGAAATGCCGGTTCCTTCCACACCGGCCGCAGCACGAGTACAGGCACAGACTCTCACCGCGCTTACTGCCGCCGACGCGCGAACGGCCCATCGCGTTGCAGCGGACGAATCGTCGAAAATGTGCGGTAAGCACGAGGTGGCGCGGCAGACAAAGGAAAGTGAGGACGACCTGCTGCGTCAAACTGATCCGGCGGCGCTTGCAGCACGGGTCAATCAGGCGCAGGTGACCATGGACCGCCTGAAAGCGGCTCTCGCGACAGCCGATACTTTGCCGAATCTGGCCCTGAAATTAGGCGTCGAGGCGGACATGACAACGATGAATCCCTGCCTGGAGCAGGCCCGTAAAGCCATGTCGGTCGCCGAGGAGCACGAAACATCGATCACCGGCCTGAAGTCCGAGCATGAGGCCAAGCGGGAAGACGTCCACCGAGCGCTGGAACAAGGAAGGGCGTTCGCGGAGGGGTTGGGCTTCTCGTCTGCTGGACTGGCGGATTGGCGGGCGGCAGCGGAAGCCGAACGGGAGGACTTACGGCTTCGGAAAACCCTTACGCCCAATACCCTGCTGGAACTTGTAGTCGAGACCGCGCAGCAGGCGATTTTGACAGAAGAAAGGCGGCAGGCAGGACTGGAAGCGGAGCAGGCACGACGCCACGAAACGTTGCAGGCAAGGCCGCGCACCGCAATTGTCGGAGATCAGGCCGTTTTGGCGGGGTCGCTGGCTACCGTGAAACAGCAGATCGAACCGCTTCATAACCTGCGCCCGACTCTGGAGCAGCAGGGGCTTCCCTCAGAGGCGCACACGCTGCACCTACATCTCGCTGCCCTGAGCGAAACGATTCGACATGAGATGGAGACAGCCGCGCAACTGCCGACGGCCCGACAGGAACAAGAGCTGCGTCAGATGGCTGTCGCGACGCAGCAAGCGGAGTTTCAACGGGCCTGGCAGGCAAGCCTGCCGTCTCCGGTACCCGATGCCACTTTTGCGGTGCAGCAGGCGCTGCCCCGCTTGCAGGCAGAATACGATCACCGACTTGTAGAGCAGGACGAACCGGCTCTGCAAACGGAAGAGAAGACGCTTCACGCAGAAGTGACTGGACTGGGCAACGCCATTGCCACCTTACAACATCGGCACGAGGAAGCAATCCGACAACAACATTCGCTCCGGCAGGAACTGGGCATGGAGACCGCCGAAACGATCAAGACGCTTCCCGAACGTTTGCCAGATCTGGTGCGCGCAGCGGAACACACCGCGGACGCATGGGAAACGAAGTTCGACGACTCGAAAGAAGCGCTAACATCCAACCGTATTCAACGGCAAGCACAGGCGCAACTCTATAGCGTTGGCGAGGAAGCGCTTGTTCTTCCAACTGTAGAGACAGAACTGGCGACGGCGGAACAGGAAATCGCCGTAAAAAAGCGGGCAGGAGACATCATCGAGCAGACCCGACAGGCGTTGATTGCCCGTGTGATGCCTCTCACCATGCAGAACGTGGCGCAGTTGCTGCCCTTGCTAACCGACGGGCGGTATGGAGATGTGAAGTGGGACGAAGCCTCCAGTTCGCTGGAAGTCTACGATACGCGTGCCCGCAGCTATCAGCGCAAGCGTATCTTTTCCGGGGGAGCGCGGGATCAGATTTCGCTGGCTCTCCGCCTGGGCTTCGCCCTGGCGACGCTGCCAGGAGAACACAACATACGTCCCGGTTGGCTGTTCCTCGACGAACCGCTCAGCAGTTTCGACCGGGTCCGTACCCTGGCGCTGGTGGATCTGCTGACGAAAGGACTCATTCGCCGCAAATTCGACCAGATTTTCCTCGTCTCGCACAGCGAAGCCTTCGATCCAACCCTCTTCGACCATAGGGTGCGCATGGAATCCGGCAGTGTCATAGAGAGCAATCTGCCCGAAGCGCTGGCCGTATGAGATGTCTTCCCCACTATGTCAGGCCGGACACTGCCGAAAACGAGCGATGCAGAGTAGACCTGACTATGTCGCCAGGCTTGCGGCGCAGACCAGAGCCGCGATGTTCCGGCCGGCCGGAACTCCGAAGGATTCCAGTCTCAACGGCTCGAACAGGGAGGAAGATTTCAATCACGCGGCAATACGACCAACCGAGATGGGTTCGTGTGCCGCCGGAATATAAGCCAGCGGAGGAGCCACCAATTTGAAGCTCGCAGCTTTCCCTAAGTGCTATATGGATGCGATCTGCGTAGACCGCACGATGACCGTCTTCGATTGGATTTCTCTGGCTGGCGAGGCCCTTAAGCCGCTGGGCGTCACTGGCCTGGAGATGTATCATGGAACACTGTTGAGCCATGATCCCGGCTATTTGGCCGAAGTGCGGGCGGCCCATGAGACAGCGGGGATGACCTGTCCGATGTTCTGTGCTTCTCCCGATTTTACCGCGCCCGATCCCGCACACAGGCAAGCCGAAATGCAGAAAGAACGGGAGATGATTGCGGCGGCCGCCGCGCTGGGCGCGGGATACTGCCGCGTCCTGTCCGGCCAGCGGCGGCCAGAGGTAAGCCGGGAGCAGGGAGTGGCCTGGGTCGTCGAGTGCATCACAGAACTTCTACCCTTTGCCGCCGACCATGGCGTGGTCCTCATCATGGAGAACCACTTCAAGGACAACTACTGGCAGTTTCCGGAGTTCGCGCAGAAGATGGATATCTTCTGTGAGATCGTGGAGCGCATCGAGAGCCCCTGGTTCGGCGTCAACTTCGACCCTTCGAATACGCTGCTCGCAAACGAAGACCCGCTCCTCTTGCTGGAGCGGGTCAAGCACCGGGTGGTGACGATGCATGCCTCAGACCGCCGCCCGAAGCCGGGTGTAGAGATAGGACCGGAAGGCATTACGGACTATACCCAGCTCATTCATGGCGAGGTCGGAACCGGCGTCATCGACTACGACGCCATCTTCTCCATCCTGAAGGGCGTCGGCTTCGACGGCTGGATCTCGATCGAGGACGGGGTGAGCGGCATGGAGGAACTCCAGCGCTCGGCGCGGTTTCTGGCGGCTCGGATGGGTCTATGACACGATAGTGAACCCTATGGCAGCCCATATCGGGCCAGATCCGCAATTTGTGTCCGGAAACCCGGTGAACCAGCGTCGATTTTGCGGTCAGTCTTCAGGATTGAAGGGCTTGTTCGAGGACGGCGGCGACGGTCTCCCAGGAGGACGTTGCGGCCCGCTCTACCCCGTTTCGTTTATGATCCCGCAACGCATTTGGGTCCGAGGCCAGGGTGCGCAGGCGCTGCACGACGCCGTCGAAATCGTCGGGATCGACCAGTAGGCCCGCGCCGCCGCACGCTTCCGGCAGGCCGCCCCGATCCGAGGAGATCACCGCACAGCCGGAAGCCATCGCCTCTAAAGCCACCAAGCCGAACGGCTCGTTCGAGCGCGACAGCACGAAGGCGATGTCGTGGCGGCGGATCGTGGCAGGTACGTCGGGGCGCGTCACATGTCCCAGATAGTCCGCCCCGGCGGCGTCCATCTTCTCCTTCAAGGTGCGGAAGAAGGGGTTCTCCATCTCCTTGCCATGCCCATAGAACCACAGTCCCCCAGCGACCGACAAGCGAATATCGAAGCCCTCCTGCTGAAGTTTCCGAACGGCGTCGGCAGCGATATCCGGCCCCTTGTTGGGATCGATCCGGCCGATGAACAGCGTCCGCAGGGTCTGTACCGGCGCGAGATAGTCCGGGCGCGGCGAGAACGCCTCCAGGTCCACCCCGTTCGCCACGACGCGGAATTTGGAGGGGGAAAGGGCGTACTTGCGCGCGGTCCAGTCGGCGATATACTGGCTGCAGGTCAGAAAGGCGGTCGTCGCCTCGACGGTCCTGACGAGGCTCTTCTGACGCGTCCCCTGCTCGTTATGCAGCCAGGCGTAGATCCGGGCATTGGGAATCGCCCGTTTGATATAGGCGGGCGCGACCAGATCGTTAAAGCAGACGATCACCTCGGGCGAGGGGGAGAGCTGCTTCAGGGCCTGCGTAAACGAGCGCAGATAGTAGGCGTAGTAGGGCCAGTCCCAGCCCATGAGTCGGCTGCGCAGGGCCGCGAACTTGCGCGGCAACGTGGGGATCTCGTCTCGGCCGGGCGACTGGACCGGAATCACGGTGCCGACGGGATAGACTTCGTCCTCATTGACGATGGTCAGAATCGTCACGTCGTGCCCGCAGGCGATGAGATGGCGAGTCACCTGCATCATCACCGTGGCGATGGCCCCGCCCGAAATCGGCGAGTAGTACTCGATCGGCGTATTCACAAAACAGATACGCATTGTATTAGACCCCGGTCAGACGCTTGATGTCACCCCACGTCCGCTCCCAGTTGTACTGCAGCACCCGCTCCCGAGCGCGCCGCCCGTACTCCGTGCGGAGCGCTTCGTCGGTCACCAGCCGATGCATATGGTCGGCCAACTCCTCCTCGGAGTCGCGCTCGAACAGGAATCCATCCTCGCCCACCGCCTCCGGAGTGCCGCCGGTGCGGGAGGCGATCGTCGGCAACCCTGTCGCCATTCCCTCCAGGGTGGCGAGGGCGAACGGCTCGTCCCAGCGCGAAGGCATCACATGGATATGCGCCTTGCGGAGTTCGCCGGGCATATCGGGACGGGAGACATGGCCGGGGCGACGCACCTCGATACCCTCCCGCTCCAGATCTTCGGCCAGCCCGGAAAGCATCACCTGATAGTCGTTCATCTCCAGGCGGCCCCAGTGGTTGGAGCCCAGGAGTTGGAGCCGAAACGCTTTGGTACGCTTCGCCATCCGCAGCGCCGCCGACAGGAACAGGTCGGGCGCCTTCTCGGGCCCGGTGCGGCCCACGAAATTGAGGATCGGCAGCCCCTCTGGTACGCGCTCCGCCGGATGGAACGCCTTGTTGTCCGCCGCGATATAGACGGTGTTGACCGGCTGCGTATCCCCCAAGCCGTAGTATTCGGTGGTGTAGCGCCCGGTGAAATCGCTGACGGCCGCATGTACGTTTACCGCCGCGCCGAACGCGGTTCGGAACCGAGGGCGCGTCTCGATATGATTGAAGAACCAGTGCAGAATGAAGGCGTTGGGGAGATAGCGTCGCAGGATGACGGCGGATTCGGGATCGTTCATCAGCACCAGGGGCCGCGACGTGAGATCGTGCTTCTTGAGGGTCTGAATCACTCTCGCGATGAAGAGGCGATACCCCAGATGCCGATGCTGCAGGAGTTTACGCTCGGCGCGCGCCCGAAACAGTGGGAATCCGCCGGTCGGCGGCTCCGCGAAGTCGATCAGGTGGAGAGGATTCCAGTCGAAAGGGGCGTCGTGGCTCCGGCGCGAGACGACAGTCGGCCGAATGCCCTGATGTTCCGCGACCCGACAGCACTCATGGATGATGGTCGCCAGCGCCCCGCTGCTGGTAGGAGTAAAAGTTTCGAGAGGATAGTTGATAAAGACCAGGCTCACCGGTCAGCCTCTTTCAGCCGCTTGCAGGGCAATGATAGGGATCGCTAGAGAGTACGAAGCCGATTCAGGATACCCCAATTTCAAGTCAATGCGACACTCCGAACGAACCCTGCATGAATCGGAAACCTGCGGCCCGAAATTGAGGTATACTAACTGGAAGCCCGGATTCGGGCACTACCTCCTGTGGAAGGACTCGCTATGCTGCGTTTTCTGAATATGTTCGTGCTGATCGGAATCGCTCTGATCGGCGTCAGCATCCTCGGCTTTGCCACTGGGGGTCGATTTTTGTATGAACCGGGCCAGGACCAGACGCCTTACACCTCGCTGTTCTATCTCGGAGCAGGCGTGATGATGCTGGTCAACGGATATGTCTCTCTCAAAAACGCGCCCCCCGCGCCCGTAGCCCCGGTTCGCCCGGTGCCCACCGAAACCGAAGTAGGCACGAACTAGAGACCCAGGCGAAACCCCAGGCGCTCTCTGAGGAGCGCAAATCCTAACAGGAATGAACACAGCATCGACTCCGTCAGAACAGGACGGATATTGCAGGAGTGAAGCGACCTATGCGTAAGCCGGATTTGGAAGTGAGAGAAGTCGTTTGCGCGGATACGGGCAAACCCATTGTCAAGATTCCGCTGTGGATGGCGGAGTTTACCTACTCGAAAGAGCACAACCCCGAGGGCAAGGTCAAATTCGTCAGCGATGAGGCCCGCCAGAAAAACCCGAACGCGGTGGGCATGGGCGATATCGAACCTCTTCGCCGCAGTTTCAGCGCCTCTAGCGACGCCGATCCCTTGAAAATGATCGATGCGGTGGCCCTCGACGAAGCCGGAGAAGATTTCGATGAGGCGGAAGTCGAGGCCGAAGAAATCGTCGAAGACGACATGGAAGCCTAAAACACAACAGCCAGCGAGGCCCCGGTGCAAGATTGCTCCGGGGCTTCTTCCTCGTTAGGGAGTCGTTATGCGGCCGGGGTCGTTCCTTCACGCTCGGCCAGGAGACGCTCGATATATTTGCCGAGCAGATCGCACTCCAGATTGACGCGATCCCCGACTTTGCGGTCGCCGAGCGTCGTGACGGCGCGGGTATGCGGTATCGTCCAGACCGTAAACGAGGTGGTCAGGGCGGAAGCCACCGTCAAGCTGACGCCATCGACGGCGACAGAGCCCTTCTCGACAAAGTAGCGACGAAGCGGACCCGGCATGCCGATCTCCATAACGACCGCATTCTCATCCGGCGTCACGGCCAGCACGGTCCCCACCCCATCGATATGCCCCTGAACGAAATGCCCGCCAAGCCGCGCACCGACCTCCAGAGGACGTTCGAGGTTGACGCGCTCTCCCGGACACAGGGAACCCAGATTGGTGCGGATCAGCGTCTCCGGCACGGCATCGAAGGTCAACCGATCCGCCTCCTGGCCGATCACCGTCAGGCAGCAGCCGTTGACCGCGATGCTGTCGCCGAGTTTGACGCCCTGATGCACCGTCGGCGCACTCACCGTCAGTTTCGCCGACCGCTCCGCCATCTGAACCTCTATGATCCGCCCTATCTCTTCTACGAGTCCTGTAAACATCGCCGCTCCTCCTCACATCCCCACAAAGACGCGCACACCGTATCCCGGCAGGGTGACATTCTCGCCGAACTCCTCCCCGGTCAACACATCTTTGCGGGAGTTTGTCGCACCCGTCAAAGCAACCGCTGCCTCCGTCCGGTTATGATTGATAACGAGCAGGACCGCCTTGCCGTTTGCATCGACGCGACGCGCGACCTCCACACCCTCTGGCGCACCGGTAACCAGCGGGGCAACTCCGGTCTCCTGGAGAAGCCATCCTGTCAGCGAGGCCAGCAGGACGTCGTCGAGCCAGCCTCCGACCATAACGACCGCTCCTCCCTTGTCGCCGACCCGGTGGCGTGTCACCGCCGCGCCTGCATCGAGCCAGCCGTTGGAGGGCCCGAACGTCGCCAGAACCTCCGTCTCCGGGGTAAGAGGGCGCAGCAGTTCGGCCCAGAGGCGGGTTTCGCCCTCCTCCGCTCCGTTCCAGGCGGCGTGTACTGGGACCGGCTCGTCCAGCGCGAAGTACTCCGCGACCTCCGCTCCGGCAATTTCGCGCAGCGGACCCGGCTGCAGCGCTGGAAACAAGGCGTTGTGCGCATCCTTCTGGCCACAGCGCACTCCCAACACCAGCGTTCCGCCGTTCTCGACATACCCTATAAGACTCTGGACAGCGACTTCAGTCAGTAGAGTGACCGCAGGCGCGATGACCAGTTTATATTGCCCCAGTGTCGCCTCCGAAGAGACGATGTCGATCCCGATATTACGCCTCGCAATCGGACGGTAGTAGTCGGTGAGAAGACCGGTCGGATCGAAATCTTTATGGTGTCTCTGCCAGTTGACGCTCCAGCGCGCATCGTAGGAGTGCAGCAGCGCGACCTCATTCTGCGGTGTGGTGCCCTCCAGAAGCGCGCCGACCGCCTGAAAGTCCCGCCCGATCTGCTGGGCTTCGCTGTAGAACGGGCGAGGATGGCCGTCCGCGCCGAGCAGGGAGCCGTGCAACTGTTCCTGTCCGCCCAGTGCAGAGCGCCACTGCCAGTAGAGAATCGCGTCGGCCCCGTGGGCGATGGCGTGCCACGCCATGCACCGCGCTTCCCCCTTGTTCAGCATGTTGTTGATGCCCGACCAGTTGACACAGCCGGGCTGAGTCTCCATGACCCAGAAGTTACGCCGCTTGAAACCGCGCGTAAGGTCGTGAAGCGTGCCGGACGCAGGAAACTTGTGATGCCCCGTGCCGATATACCAGTCCCATGTGGCGAAATCCAGATCTTCGCAGATTTTGTAGTGGTCGAACGCATCGAACCAGCCCATGAAGTTGGAGGTGATCCACTGCTCCGGCCCGGCATACTGGCGGATCACGTCGATCTGAAGCTTCTGGAAGTCGCGCCATGTGCGTGTGACGAAGTGCCGAAACGCCAGCATCAGGCCGGGATTGTGCGCGCCGACAGGGATCGGGATCTCGTTCCAGTCGCTGTAGGTCTGGCTCCAGTACGCGGTGGACCAGTGGGCGTTCAGAGCCTCCAGAGTACCGTACTGTTCACGCAGAAAATGCTGAAACTGCCGCCGCGCCACCTCCGAATAGTCCACACGGCTGTACTCGTTGTCCAGTTGCCAGCCGATCACACGGGCATCCTTCCCGAACCGTCGCGCCATCTGATCGGTGATGCGGCGGGCGGATTTATGAAAGGTGGAACTGAGCGGCGAGACGTGGCAGCGGTTGCCATGCTGCGCGGGGCGTCCATTCGGTTCGATCGCCAGCGTGTCGGGGTGATGATGTGTTAGCCAGGCCGGAGGCGCGGCTGTCGGCGTTCCCAGCACGACGGCCAGGCCGTTCTCATGCAGCAGCGCGACCGCCCGTTCCAACCAGCCGAACTCGTACTGGCCCTCCGTCGGCTCCAGCGACGACCAGGCGAACTCCGCGATGCGGCAGACATTGAAGCCGGCCTCGCGCATCAACCGCACATCTTCGGCCCATCGGTCTTCCGACCAGTGCTCGGGATACCACGCGGATCCGAGATACATAAGCTTGTTTCCCTTCTGTTCAGCTCGCCTTACGTTTAGGAACCGTCTACCAGGCGCAGGAGACGAAGTCTTTGAGGAACACCCCAAAAGGCGGCTCCGGCGTGTCGGTAATGCCCGTTGCAATGGGATGGTAGATGCGCGCCATGCCGTCCATGATGTCCAGGGGCGCAAAGAAGCCGCCCTCCTCCTGATTGCGAAGGCGTATGTGCGTCGGGTTTTCGTCCGTGACCCATCCGGTATCCACACTGGTCATATAGATCTGGTCGGCGGCGTAGTCGGCGCCGGAGGTGCGCGTCATCATGTTCAGCGCCGCCTTCGCCATATTCGTGTGCGGATGAAAAACGGTCTTGTGGCGTCGGAACTGCCCCTCCATCGCGGAGACATTGACAATAAAACGCCGTGGGAAGGGCGAGCGCATCAAGAGCGGCTTCAGGCGGCTGTTCAGCACGAACGGCGCGACCGAGTTGACCAGTTGCACCTCGAGCATCTCCGGCGCGCTGACCTCGTCCAGACGCAGCAGCCAGCTATTGACGGTGCGCGAATCGGCGCGCTCCTCGTTGTCCTCCAGCGCATCCGCCGGCAGTACGTCGCGCACCGCGGGCAGGATGGCAGGCAGCAAGGCGGAGCTGTCCGTGATCCCCAGCGTCGTCGGGGCCTCATTGCGAACGAGGTGCATCGCCTCGATCGACAGAGTCTCATGAGGCGACTGTTCGACCGCCGCCAGCTCCTGATAGAACCCCGGCGGGCGGCGAATCGTCTGCGCGGCATTGTGAATCACAATATCGAGATGAGGTTCCGTATCGAGCAGATGGCGCGCGAACCGTTCTACGGCCGGAATGTTCCGCAGATCGAGTCCGTAAAGATGCAGGCGCTCGGCCCAATCGGCAGAATCGGCCTCGGCGTGGAACCGGCGGGCGGCGGAATTCGGAAATCGCGTCGTGACGATCACTTTCGCGCCGTCGCGGAGCAGACGGAGCACGGTCTGAAAGCCGATCTTCACCCGCCCCCCGGTCACCAGCGCCGTTCGCCCGGTAAGGTCGGCGTGGAGATGCCGCATGCGGTAGCTAAATTCGGCGCAGGTCGGGCAGAGCAGATGATAGAAGAAGTGGACTTCGGTATAGTCCGCCTTGCAGATATAGCAAGTCTGCGGGCGATTCAGCGTCGTGCTGCGGGAGGATTCAGGGGGCGGGAGCGCCGCCACCGAAACAGCATCTCGCTGGATCTGCACCATCGCTGTCGTCGCCTGCGTCGCGCGGTCTTCCATGCGTTGGCGCCACCGCTCCTCGCGCTGATCGTCCCGCTTGCTCTCTTTGTATATCTTCGAGATCAGTCCCTTAAAACGGTCGTTACAGCGTACAATTCCCGGTGTATCGGCGATCCGTTGCAGCAGTTGGAGACATAACTCCATGTCTTCAGGCGGCATCTCCATATAAAATATGACCTCTTCCTGCTCCTGCCGTTCCTGTTGGAAAGCAGAAGGTATTCCGAGAGTCATTATACCTTTGACGTTTAGACTACAGAGCAGCCGAAGATAAACTTTGGCTGCCCCATTGGGTACCTTTCAGTTAACAAGAAAGGAAGGTGCCCACATGGATTTTAGCACACTTGCCGACTTCCGGCGCAAGACCTATGCCTGCTTTGG
>JBBQPO010000154.1:0-14872 GCA_038217285.1 Chthonomonadales bacterium | reverse complement strand
CGACGGTGCCGATCATTTCTGCCGGATACGCGGTTATATCTCCACCCTGCGCAAGCAAGGGATCAGCATTTTGAGCGCTCTTCGGTCAGTATTTATGGGGAACCCCATCTATCCATGTATGGATCCCCCTGTGTAGTAACCCGCGTGAAGAGAATTGGCCCAAAGTTCCATCCACTCCTTGACGACCTGGACCCGTTCGAGGTCGAGATCCTTGGGAGGGTTGCTTTCGCTGAATCCACGATGGCTGAGAGCTCGATAGCCCAGGGAACGATCCGTGTCAAAATCGCGGCCCATCTGGGTCTCCCATCCGGCGATGAGGCCGGCAAAGAGATGATCCTTGCCGGAGGTCTTGAGAACGTCCCGCTCCTTTTTCACTTCCGCGCCGATGAGGGAGGCCCTTGCTTTGACGGCGGCCTGAATTGCGGGACTGTTGAAACACATCTGGGGCGGAAATCTGGTGGGTTTGGGACCCCAATCCGCGCGCCGGCCCGTGTTGGGTAGCTGTTTCCAGTCTGCGGTCTCGATGTTGTCAGGATTGGACATCAGATCCTTGCGTTCTCCCCAGGACATAGAATCATCGATGTGAAAAGCCACGGCCACATCGTTTTCCCGGGCGACCGCAAAAGAATCGTGAATGAACTGGCGCGTCTCCTCGTCAGACATGTCGAAACAGAGTGGCCCCACGGCGAAAGCCAGTTTGTTCCGGGCGTCTCCCGTCATTCCGATCGCCTTGACCACCGAGTGAACAAACTCCTCCATCTGCGCCTTGCTGAGCGCAAAATGGCCTGGCAACGGGTGATATTGGCTCGCATACCCATAGAGGCCGGTCTGGACTTGGAAGGCCACATATTTGGTTTCTGCGGAATCTGCAACTTTGGGTTGTGTTTCTGCACCATTGGGCTCTGTGACTGATTTGGTTTCAGCAAACTCTGTAACTTTGAGTTCTGCTGCCGAGGCCCTATTGCAGCCGGTCGCAATCAGGGTGAGAAGGAGGATCGAGAGCGTGAGGCGGGTCATCGCGAGTTCCTTTCTGGAAATCCGGACATCGGATCATGAAGAATGAACGTCGTCTCAGCCCTACCGGATTCCATTCTTCGGCGTGATTCTCCGCCCGATCCGGCAACCCTGAATCGAAGGTTCTTTGTACAGTGTTGACCGCCACGGGAACCGTCCGGTTTCGCAGAACTATAGGAAGCTTGCGGACGGCCTGTTCCTGTATATCTACCGTGTCGCGGAGACGACGACCGTATGACGGCGATCAATGCGACCGGCCTGCATGCGCTGGAAGTCTTCTCTGATCGTCTGACGAAGGCAGGCAAAACGCTGCTGCTCTGCGGGGCGCGCAATCAGCCCGCGAAGCTGCTGGCGCAGTCCGATTTCGTGGCGCATATCGGGGAGAAAAACATCCTGCCGCACGTCGAAGCGGCCCTGCAACGGGCGACGGAAATTGCCGAGGATTTCGGCGGCGTCGGCCACGAGATCGCGCATGACTACGCGTCGCGCGCCCCGTTATGGGGAGAAGAGCGGCCGAAAATCAGGGCCGAATCATCACTTTGACGACGTTATCGCGCCGCTCGCCGAACAGCCCGTAGGCTTCGGTGATGTCGTCGAGCGCGAAGCAGTGCGTCAGCAGGGGGGTCAGATCGACGCGCCCATGCCGAACCGTCTCGATGAGACGACGCATCCGCTCCTTGCCGCCCGGACAGAGCGTGGTGACGATGCGATAGTCGCCCAACCCGGCGGCGAACGCATCGTAGGGAACCTGAAGTTTGCCGGAGTAGACGCCCAGACTGGAGAGCGTGCCGCCGGGCCGCAGGCAGCGCAGCGCGTTCTCGAAGGTCTCCTGCGTACCCAGCGCCTCGATCGTCACATCCGCCCCGCCGCCCGTCAAGCGCTTCACTTCGGCTACGACGTCCTGCGCCTGGTAGTTGAGGACGATGTCGGCGCCCATGCGCTTCGCCAGCGCCAGTCGGTTCTCGTCGCAGTCTACGGCGATGATGAGGGCCGCGCCCATCAGCTTCGCGCCGGCGGTCGCGCACAGGCCGATCGGTCCCTGCGCAAACACAACGACAGCGTCTCCTATCCGTACACCGCCCGATTCGGCCCCGCTAAACCCTGTGGAGGCGATGTCCGCCAGAAGAACCACCTGCTCGTCGCTGACGCCCTCGGGTATTTTCGTCAGATTCGCCTGCGCAGAGGGAACCAGCAGATATTCGGCCTGCGCGCCGTGGATCGTGTTGCCGAAGCGCCAGCCGCCCATCGCTTCATAACCGTCGCCATGCCCGCACTGGGAGAGGTGTCCGGAGAGGCAACCGTGACACTGGCCGCAGGGTGTGATCGCCCCGACCAGGACTCGGTCGCCGACCGCATACCCCGTGACGCCCGGTCCCAACTCTTCAATCACGCCGACCGGCTCATGACCGATGATCAGCCCAGGTTTGACCGGGTACTCCCCTCGCACGATATGCAGGTCGGTGCCACAGATCGTGGTCAGGGTGATCCGGATGACCGCTTCTCCGACACCCGCATGAGGTTTGGGAACCTCCTCGATACCGATCTGGTTTACGCCGCGAAATACGTTGGCGCGCATCGTCTCCATGGTTCTTTCTTTCTTTCTTGTTGCTGCCTGTGCGCCGGTCAGCGGACGATCATCACCAGACTGTTGGCATGATGCAGCACGGCATCCGAGACGCTGCCCAGCAGCAGTCGGTCGAACCCCCCCAGCCCGCGATTGCCGAGGACAACGAGATCGAACTTACCGAGGTCGGCATAGTCGGTGATGGCTTTCGCCGGATGCCCTCTCTCCTGGTGCATAAAGTAGGGAATCCCGGTCTCCTTTTCCGCAGGCTTCAGACTCTCCTCGACCGCCCGATACGTTTTCTCTCTATCAGACTGCTCTGCGAAGGCTGCCGCAGAATCGGGCTGGTAGTCGACCGCTGCGACCGGGCCGAAGGGCTCGAACACATTCAGAACGGTGAGTTCGGCGCCAAACCACTTCGCCAGCGCAAAGGCGGCAGAGGAGGCTTGCTGCGCCTCCGTGGAACCATCCGAAGCGAGCAGGATTCGACGGAACGCGGTGGTGTTTCCCCGCTCGATCAGGACCGGGCAGGAGGCATGATGCGCGACCCCGTCGGAGACGCTGCCCAGCGTCAGGCTCTTGAAGCCGCCCAGTCCGCGGCTGCCCATCACGATCAGGTCGGCGTTTCTGCGTTCGGCCACGCTCAGGATGATCTCGACCGGGTTTCCAATCTCCCGCAGCGGCAGGAACGGCACGTTGGCCTCTGCAAAAACGGCGGCTGTTCGCGCCTCGGCATGCTGCTGAACCCGCGAAGCGTACTGCACGAAATCTTCCTTTGGGATTCCCAGTTCCCATACCCCGAGATAGGGCAGGGAGGAGATACTATCATCGAAAACATTGAGCAGAATCAACTTGGAACCGGACTCGCAGGCGATGCGGGCGGCGGTCCGAGCCGCCTTCAGCGCCGAATCCGAACCATCGGAACAGACAAGAATAGTTTTGAACATCGTTTTCCTCCCATCACGGTTTCTCAGAATCGCAACTCCATTCGTACTCCTATGATAGCGCGGGAGAGAGGGCGTGCAGATCCGCGAAATGGCGGATTGTGGGAAGGCAGGTGCACCGTCGGGGATGTCTTCGTCAGTAGTCTGAAAGCGCTTTCGGTGGGATCGCCGCGCGCAGCGCGTTCAGCACCGCAAGGACATCGATGATCTCCTGCCCGACAGCGCCCGCGACCGGCGTGAGATGGCCCGTCGCGGCCAGCAGCATCCCCACTCCGCTCAAGGCCATTCCTCCGACGGCGCTCTGCAGCGCGATGGTTCGCATCCGTCGTCCGATATGAAAAAGCACGTCCACCTTCCCCAGGGAACTGTCCAGAATGACGGCATCGGCCGCCTCGCTGGTGATCTCACCGTTGCCGAAGGCGATCCCCACCGTTGCTGCCGTCAGAGCGGGCGCATCGTTGATGCCGTCGCCCAGGAATACCGTCGGCGCTTTCACAGTCTCGGCGCGCACCAGAGCCAGCTTCTGCTCTGGACTCTGACTGGCAAACACTTCGGTGATGCCGACACGCTCTGCCAGGTAGGAGACTTCCGCTTCGCGGTCTCCCGAGACGAGCATCACGCGCTGCACATGGTGTTTCGGACTCAGGTGCTGGATGAAGTGCGCGCCCTCGGGGCGCGGTTCGTCTCGGAAACGAAACGTGGCGGCGTACTTTCCATTCACGATGATGACGCACTCCATGCCTGCCGAAACAGCGGGGAGAGAGCCGACAAGATCCGGATAGAGCTGCGCCATTTTCCCCCGACCCGTCACATGAATGGTGCGCCCGCCGATCGTCCCGCGCACCCCATCTCCCGGCAGTTCCCGCGCTTCGGCGGCATCCTGTAAAGAGACGCCTGCCTTGGTGGCGGCCTCCAGTATCGCTCCGGAGAGCGGATGTTTGGAATAGCGCTCCAGGCCGGCGACGAGCGCAAGCATTTCGTTCCTCTCGAAGCCGTCCGCGAGCAGAATTTCGGTCAGCTTCGGCCTGCCATAGGTGAGGGTGCCAGTCTTGTCGAAGATGGCGACACGACACGTACTGATCTTCTCCAGCACCGATGGATCTTTGATGATGATGCCCAGCCGGGCGGCCAGGGAGATGGAGCCGATGATGGCGACGGGGATCGCGATCAGAAGCGGACACGGAGTCGCGACCACCATTACCGCCAGGAAACGGTGCGGATCGCCTGCCAGCGCCCACGCGACGACCGCGATTCCGACGGCAATCGGCGTATACCACGCGCCCAACTGGTCTCCCAGGCGTCGCAGATGAGGACGCTGCTGCTCCGAGTCGCGCATCACCTGCATGATTTTGGCATAGCGCGAATCGTGGGCCGGCCTGTCGCAGCGGATCGTAATCACCGCATCCCCATTGATCGCGCCCGACAGAACCGCGATTCCCGGCGCTTTGGACACCTGGTACGGCTCTCCGGTCAGATAGGATTCGTCCATGGTGCCGTGTCCCTCCGTGACAGTTCCATCTACGGGGCATAGGGCATGGGGAAACACCACCAGCACATCTCCGATCTTCACGTCCTCCAGGGGAACCTCGATCAGGTTTTCACCTTCCTTGCGTTGTGCCAACGTGGGCATCCGCTTTGCCAGCGCCTGCAGAACCGAGGAGGCGCTGCGCGTGGCATAGGCTTCCAGCGCTTCGCCGCCCGAGAGCATCAGCACGACCAGTGCCCCGGCCAGATACTCGTGCAGCAGAACCGAAGTCACAATCGAGATGCCAGCCAGCAGGTCGGAACCGAACTCTTTGCGGGCCAGTTTCCTCAGCAAGCCGATCACGAGGGGGGTGCCGCCCAGTACCAGGACAACCAGCAGCGGGAGATCACGCAGCGAGAACCCTCCTGTTCCTGACAGGCCAGGAAAGCCAAAGCGTACGATCAGGTGCAGGGCGATTCCGAGCAGGGCGAGCGCGGCGATCCCCCCCTGTAAACGGTTCGGAGGGGGGCTGCTGATTTTCACAGGCGTACTTGGCGCAGGCATTTTCGCGATCTCAAGAGACATTCTTGCGTCCTTTCCGAAGAGAGGGTAACTTCCCGCCCAGGCTGCCCCCTTGTAGTGTCATGTCGAGTATGTCAGGTCTGAGGAACAAAGCTATCCGCACTATGGCGGATTGTGTTTAAGCGGAAACAACAGAGGGCCCGGAGCACAATCGGCCATTCAGCGGATATTTCCCCTCGCCTCGCGGCCCATAATAGAGCCATCCCAAGTAAGGAGAAGACAATCATGCCGACATTCGCAAAAACAGGCGCCACTCTGAAAGAACCACGGGAAGGCGACCTCTACCTGGCTGGGGAACGCGCTCCCCGCGGCGTTTACCGGCAAGTCGACTCGAATCGTGAGATCGTCCTGGACAGGGAAGATACCCTGCCAGCCAGCCTGGATGGACGGGTCGCCTGCTATGAACCGGCTCCCCGCCGCTGGAAAAATCGATAGAAACAGTTTCCGGATGGGAAAGGATCCTAAAACGATGTTCCGTAAAATTGTTCTCTGTTCGGACGGCTCCGAACATGCTCTGGCTGCGGCCCGGGCGGCCGCCGAGATCGCCCAAAAATTCGATTCGCACGTCGTTCTGCTGAGTGTGTTCGATCCTGCCCACATACCGATCCCCTTCGCGGGCCTGCCGGTATCCGTCACGGAGGCAGACGGCAATCTGGGTTGTTACGCCGCCGAACTGCATACAGTCGTCGAGGAGAAGACCGGTGCCATCTTGGATGCTGCGAAACTGCGCTACGAGTGCCGCCGTGAGATCGGCCACCCGGTCGACCGGATCCTCGCCATCGCGCACGATGAAAACGCAGACCTGATCGTACTGGGCAGCCGCGGTCTGAACAACTGGCAGACTCTCCTCCTGGGCAGCGTCTCCGACGGCGTACTGCGCCACGCCTCCTGCCCTGTCCTGATCATGCGATAGAGGTCTCTATCGTTTTGCGCCTCTCTTCGCTCGTTCGTAGAGGAGAACCTCATGCGTTTCCGGCAATGGGCGGTCAGGTATGAATCGATACGTCCATGGGTTCTTATGCCGGTCGGCTTTGAGCGGCAGCGACCCTGTTGACGGCAACCTGGCTGAAAGAAGGAGACTCATGTTTAGCAAAATCTTGATCTGCTCGGATGGATCGGAAGGCGCCCTGGCGGCGACGAGAATGGGTGCGATGATCGCGCAAACGTTTCATTCCGCCGTCGTGCTGGTACACACCTACGACCCTGCCATCACCGCGTATCCGGCGTTTGGAGGAGGGGGATGGGAGTTTGCCGCCAGTCAGGATGGGCTTGATGCAGAGGCCGAAACAGCGCGGCGCGATATGGTCGAGCATACCGGCAAAATTCTTCTGGAGGCCGGGCTTAAATACGAAACCTTGCTCGAATGCGGTCGTCCCGTGGAGGCGATCACTCGCGTCGCCAAACAGCACGACGTAGACTTGATTGTGCTGGGCGGGCGAGGAGTGAGCGATGTGGCGTCGTTCCTCTTGGGCAGTGTCTCCGAAGGGGTACTGCATCACGCCCACTGTCCTGTCCTGATCGTCCGGGGTAACATTCCAATTCCGTTTCAGCAGGTTCTGCTGGCTTCGGATGGTTCGGAGGGCGCCCTTCAGGCCACGGTCGCTGCCGTCGGGATCGCGCAAAAGTTCGCCGCTTCTCTGCGTGTCCTCAATATGCTCGACGGCGCTTCGCTTCCCTACAGCCTGTCGCCGTATCTTGGCGCGGACAGCGAGACTCCGTATTCCCGAGCGGAGCATCTGCTGGCGAAGATCACCGCAGACGTTCGTGCAGAAGCCAGAGGAACCGGGGTTGCCTGCTCCTGTCATCAGGAGACAGGTGCTCCTGCGGAGATCGTTGCCGCCTTCGCCAGGCGCCTGGGCGTCGGCCTGATCGTCCTCGGCTCCCGGGGCCGGGGCGCTCTGACTTCTCTGCTGCTCGGCAGTGTCTCCAATAGCGTTGCGCACCATGCCCACTGCTCCGTGCTGGTGATGCGCTGACGATCTTCTTGAACTTGAATCAGGGCTGAACCGGGAGGGTGGCAAGGTCGGCATTGCATACCGTGTAGTAGGTGGTCCGCTCGGGGTGGTTGGCGCGCAGTGCATGCCAGCAGGCATTGCAGAGAAAATTTTCGGGAGAGTCGTCCACTCGCGCCGCTCGCGCCCATGCGACGACTTCCGAGCAGCCAATGACATCACAGAGCCAGGATCGCATGAGATTCTCCTTCAGGCAGGCCGACGAGGCAAGTGCAAGACACGGAGCACTTCTATTTCGCCACCGCTTAAATGCAAAAAACATGGATACTGGGCTTAACGACAAATCATATCAGGCGAAATAGTTCAAGGCTATTCTACCATAGATATGAAACAGAGTGTATCTCAAGTTATAAAAGATAGTGTTGAGGAGAGTATCATCGTCCGCTGGCTGCGGACCAGGTCAGGTAGGCGCCGCTCAGATTGCGGCATCGGAAGCCATTCTGCGTAAGAATGCGGCAGGCATAGTACGATCTCTGGCCGGACTGGCAGTAGACGACGATCTCCCTGTCTGCGGGAAGTTCGACCAACCGATTTCGAAGCTCCGTCAACGGGATAGGAATCGCGCCGGGAATATGTCCCTCGTTCCACTCCTCGGGCTGCCGCACATCGAGCAGCAGAGTGGTGTTGCCGTCCAGACTCTCGACCTCGTCCCACTGGGCTGACGCGACATCGCCGGCAAGCAGATTCTCCGCGATCATGCCGGCGAGGTTGACCGGATCTTTGGCCGACCCGAAGGGCGGAGCGTACGAGAGTTCGAGTTGTGCAAGATCGGAAACCGTCATTTCCGCCATGATCGCGGTCGCGATGACGTCCATGCGTTTGTCCACACCAGAATGTCCCACGGCCTGTGCCCCCAGAATTTTCCCGGATACCGGTGCGAACAACAGTTTGAGTGCGATCTGTGTGGCCCCAGGATAGTATCCGGCATGCGCATTCGGATGGAGGTGGACCGCCTGATAAGCCATACCGGCCTTGTCGAGCATACGCTCGTTGGCGCCTGTCGCCGCCGCCGTCACCTCGAACAGACGCAGAATGCTGGTGCCGAGTGTTCCTGCATAGAGGGAATGGCGGCCCAGAATGTTGTCGGCAGCGATGCGTCCCTGCCGGTTCGCCGGGCCGGCTAAAGCGATGAGCATCCACTCTCCGGTGACGGTGTGCCGCACCTCGATGGCATCTCCTACTGCCCAGATATGTGGATCGCTTGTCTGGAGCCGATTATCGACGCGAATACCGCCCAGTGCGCCGATCTCCAGCCCGGCTGCATGCGCGAGCCCGACCTCCGGGCGTACGCCCATGGCAAGGATGACGACGTCGGCGGACAGCCTTGCACCGCTCTTGAGGACGACGACAGAGGCCGCCGCCTCTTCTCCTTCTTCCGGAGCCTCGAAGGCGACCACGCTGTCACCGAGATGCAGATCGACGCCGTTTGCCGAGAGTTCGCGATGCAGGTAGGCCGCCATCTCGGCGTCGAAGATCCCGACGACCTGTGGCAGTGCCTCGACCACGGAGACGGTCAGTCCGCGCCGTGCCAACTGTTCTACCATCTCCATCCCGATGTAGCCGCCCCCAACAACGACCGCTCGCTGTGCGCCATGTTCAGCGATGTACGCGGAAATGGCAAGGGTATCGGGCACCGTGCGGAGCGTAAAGTGACCGGGGCGATCGATGCCGGGAATACGTGGCTTGATGGCGCTCGCGCCGGGAGAGAGCAGAAGCGCATCGTAGGGTTCGTACGCAACGGCCCCGGTGCGCAGATCGCGCACCTCCAGGATCTTCTCGTTGCGGTCGAGGCGCACCGCCTCTGTGTTCACCCTTATATCCAGGTTGAAGCGCGCGTGAAGATCCTCCGGAGACTGCAGCACCAGATCTTTGCTGTCACTTATTTCGCCGCCTACATAATAGGGCAGCCCACAGTTCGCGAAAGAGACATGGGGACCACGTTCAAAGACCAGGATCTCCGCCTCTTCCGACAGTCGGCGGGCGCGGGCCGCTGCGCTTGCTCCCCCGGCGACGCCGCCGACGATCAGTACTCTTTTCTGCTTCATGAGTTCTTCTTCTTCCCTCACCTGCGCCCTGTCATGTCCGACCGTTCTGAGATCTGTTCCGCAGAAATCTCCTCATCCGTTTGCTGCTGTTTTCGGCGCGGATCCACCGCGCATGCGCCGGGCGCCATTCAAGTCGAGACGCCTAATCTCGGCAGGATGACGCGCTGCAAGAGCAGCCAGAACGCCACAAAACCAACGATATACAACCAGTCCATTCGATTTTCCTATCTCTTTCTCGCCGGTAAGACAGTTGCTGCCGTCTTTCCCTGCGTAGGCTTTCTATTCAAGCGAGACGACCGGTACGATCACGCCCGCAACTGCGCGAGCGCGCGATCTATTCGTTCCCGTGCCTCCTGAGCGATCGGCCGCAGGGCTTCATTACCGGTCATGGGAACCATAAAGAGCGGGTCCTGTGCGCTTACCTCCACATGGTCTCCGCGTTGCGCCAACAGCACATTGCATGGCAGGAACAGGCCGATGTTGGGTTCCGCCGCAATGGCGCGCGACGCCAGGTCAGGATTGCACATCCCCAGCACGGTATAAGGAGCCATCTCCAGTCCGATCTTTTCTCGCAGGGTGTATTGTACGTTCATTTCGGTTAGAACGCCGAATCCTTCCGATTTAAACGCCTCCTTGACGCGCGTCATGGTTTCGTCAAACGTGGACGTGAGCGTCAGTGAGAGGCCATAGGTCGGTGTTATCGTAGTGTTCATATCTGTTCTCTCCTTAATTCCGATGTACGTTTCCAGCCGACTGATTGGTGGCAAGTCGGCTGACTTCTCTGCAGGTTCACTGTGTTTCAGCCAGTTTCGGGGTATCCGCACCTGGAGGTGTTGATTTGCCGGACGGCAGGCTGACAGGCGCGCTATGGCTCAGCTCCTGGCGTTTCATCATATAGTAGAGTATAGGCACCGCCAGGCGGGAGAGCAGCGTGGAGGCGATCTCGCCCGCCATGAGCGCGATGGCGAGTCCCTGAAAGATCGGATCGAACAGAATGACGAACGAGCCGACGATCACCGCCGCTGCCGTCAGAAGCATAGGGCGGAAACGGGTCGCCCCCGCATCGATGACCGCCTGTTCCAGCGGCATCCCCTCCCGCAGTCGCAACTCGATAAAGTCCACCAGAATGATGGAGTTGCGCACGATGATGCCGGCCCCGGCGATAAACCCGATCATCGAGGTCGCGGTGAAGAACGCGCCCATCAGGGCATGGGCGGGCAGGATGCCCACCAGCGTCAGCGGGATCGGGGCCATGATGACGAGGGGAGTCGTGAACGACTGGAACCAGGCCACCACCAGGATATAGATCAGCACCAACACGGCCGCGAAGGCGATGCCGAGATCCCGGAACACCTCCAGCGTGATGTGCCACTCCCCGTCCCACTTCATCGCCAATCGGTCGGTGGTGAACGGCATGGCGATGTTCAGAACATTGAGCTTGTAACCTTCCGGCAGTCGCAAGTCGGCCAGTTTGTTGTTCATGGCGAAGATGGCGTAGACGGGGCTCTCCTGCCGCCCGGTCACATCTCCGGTAACGTAGACGACGGGCATCAGGTTCTTATGGTAGATCGCCTTCTCGGTCGGGATCGCGACCGTCTTCACGAGTTCCCGGATCGGTATCAGACGGCCGTCCTTTGCAGCGACCGAAAGAGACGCCAGTCCATTCAAACTGCTGCGGTCCACGCGTGAAAGGCGTACCCGCAGCGGCACATCTTCTCTTGCCGCCTCGTCGTGCGCCAGCCCGACCTGGGCGCCTGCCAGGGCCATTTCGAGCGTTCGGTTGACGGCCTGCGTGTCCACTCCGTTGAGCGCCGCCTTCTCGCCGTCCACTACGAACTGGACGGTCTGCTGGTCGTCGTCCATATACCAGTCCACGTCGGTGACGCTGTCGGTTGTCTCGAAGATCCGCTTCACCTGCCGGGCGACTGCCGTTCTGCGCTCCGGGGTCGGGCCATAGACTTCGGCCACCAGCGTCTCCAGCACAGGAGGGCCAGGCGGTACTTCGGCGATCTTGACGCGTACTCCCCACCGCTTCGCGATCCGCTCGATCTCGGGTCGGATCCGTTTGGCGATGGCATGACTCTGCGCTTTGCGCTCCCCTTTGCCGATGAGGTTCACCTGAATATCGGCCTGATACGGCTGGTTCCGCAGATAGTAGTGACGCACCAGGCCGTTGAAGTTGTAGGGACTGGAGGTTCCGACAACCAGTTGATAGTTCTCGACTTCGGGGATGGTCGCCACATAATCTCCCAACGCACGTGTCGCGGCTGCCGTCTGTTCGAGGGTCGTTCCTGTCGGCATATCCACCATGATCTGAAACTCGTTCTTGTTGTCGAACGGCAGCATCTTGACCGTGACAGCTTTGAAGCCGACCAGCGCCATCGCGCCCAGAAGCAGGCCAATCACGCTCACGAAGAAGACGGTACGCACCTTCCAGGAGCGGAGCAAAGGGGTCATGATCCGGCGATAGAGGCGGGTCATGGCGTCGTCCTCCACGGTTCCCGGTGCATGCTTGCCTCCGTGAGATTTGCCGTGCTCCCCCCGCAGCAGCCGGTACGCCGCCCAGGGGGTGACGATGAAGGCGATGAGGAGCGAGAAGAGCATCGCCGCCGAAGCTCCGACCGGGATGGGGCGCATGTATGGCCCCATCAGCCCACCGACGAAAGCCATCGGCAGGATCGCGGCGATGACGGCGAAGGTCGCCAGAATCGTGGGGTTGCCGACCTCGTCCACGGCATGGATGGCGGCTTCGAGCGGCGGTCGGCGCTCGCCGTCCGGCATCCGGTAGTGGCGAACGATGTTCTCGACGACCACGATCGCATCGTCCACCAGAATACCGATGGAGAAGATCAGCGCGAACAGCGTGATGCGGTTCAGGGTGTAGCCATAGAGATAGAAGACCAGCAGGGTCAGCGCCAGCGTTACCGGAATAGCGACGGCCACGACCAGCGACTCCTTTTTCCCTAGCGTGATCGCGATGAGCAGCGTGACCGAGACGACTGCGATCCCCATGTGGTAGAGAAGCTCACCTGATTTCTCGGCGGCGGTCTCGCCGTAGTTGCGGGTCACAGTCACCGTTACATCGGAGGGCAGCAGTCGGCCTTTCAGACTGTCCACCTTCGCCAAAACGGCGTTCGCGATGTCTACCGCGTTCTTGCCGGGACGCTTGGCGACCGAGATAGTCACCGCAGGTTCGAGCGCAGGCTCCCTCTTTTTGGCGGCAGGCCCATAACCGAACTGAACAACCTGGCTCGGCTCCTCCGGCCCATCCTGTACGGAGGCGATGTCTCTTACAAAGACCGGGCGACCGTTGACCGCGCCGACCACGACCTTGCCGACATCCTGGGAGGTTCGCAAGAACTCCCCTGTTTTTACGGAGAGCTCCGCGTTGTTCTGGGAGAAGACTCCCGCCTGGGATCGCTGGTTGGCCCCCTGAAGCGCCTGAGCCACGCCGTCCGGAGTCAGGCCAAAGCCTGTCAATCGATCCTTATCGACCGTAATGGCGATCTCCCTCCGCCGACCGCCGATCAGTATGGTTTCCGAGACGTTGTCCACCTGCTTGACGGCCGTCTCGACGCGGCTCGCGAACTGACGCAGCGCGGCCGCGTCGTAGTGAGAACTGTGCAGCGTCAGCGCCAGGATCGGCACGTCGTCGATGGAACGCGGCTTGATGATCGGCAGAGAGGCCCCGGGCGGGATGATGTCGTAGTGCGACTGCAGTTTTTCGCGCAGGCGCACCAGGGCCGCCTCCTGGTCCTGCCCGACATAGAACCGCACAATCGCCAGACTCTGGCCGGGGCTGGAGGTCGTGTAGAGGTACTCGACGCCGGGTATCTCCCAGAGCAGCTTCTCCATCGGGTTCGTCACGCGCTGCTCTACCTCTTTCGCCGTCGCGCCCGGCAGGGAGACCATCACGTCCATAAGCGGCACGATGATCTGCGGTTCCTCCTCGCGCGGCGTCTTCAGCACCGCGAAAACGCCGAGCAGCAGAGAGGCGATAATAATCAGCGGGGTGAGCTTAGAGTTGATGAAGGCGGCGGCTATCCGCCCGGCGATGCCCACCTGAAACGTCGGTTTTTCCGGATCGGTCTGCATCGTTCACCTTGTCTCTTCTACAACGCGTACGCCATCCGTCACCCGTTGGGGAGCGGTGGTGACGATGCGCTCGCCGGAATTCAAGCCGGAGAGGACCGTTACCTGTGGACCAACCGTATCTCCCACCGTGATCATCCGCAGACGGGCGATCCGGTTGTCATCCACCGTATAGAGGTAGTGCAGCCCCTCGCGCTCGAAGACCGCCGAGGCAGGAACCAACAACAGTTTTTCGGATCCTGTCGTAAAGCGCGCGCGTCCGAACATTCCGGCAACCGCGCCGCTTCCGAGCGGCAGGGTAATTTTCACGACGAACGTATGGCTGCTCGCGTCTCCCTGAGGCGCGATCTCCACGACATGCCCCGTGAGGGAGGAGTTCCGCAGAGCATCGAAGTGTACAGGGACGGCCATCCCCTTTCTCACCGAGGCCAGAATACTCTCCGGCACGACCGCTTCCAATCGCAGCGCCCCGCCCTGAAGTTGGAGCAAAGGCAGACTCGGGCTTGCCATCGCGCCGGGATCCGCCAGGCGTTTCGTAATGATGCCGTCGAAAGGGGCGGTGATAACGGCGTAGTTACGGGTGACCCTGGCCATATCGAGGCCGGCCTGAGCCTGACCGATCCGTGCCTGCGCGCCCTGGATCTCCTGCTTGCGAACCTCGGCCTGAAGTGCGCTCGCCTGCGCCGACTTCAGGCCCGCCTGGGCTTCCCGCAAGGCGGCTTGGGCCTGAAGGACAGTCTGCCGAGCCACCCGGATCTCTTCGGTGCGGCTGCCTTCCTCGACGATACTCTTGCCCTGCTGCGCCGTCTCGAACTGAGATTTTGCCACCTCGTACTGCGCCTGGATCTGGTCCAACTGCTGCGCGGAGATCGCGCCTTCCTGAAAGAGACTGCGCATCCGCTTCAAATTGTTGTCAGCAAGCGTAAGACCGGCCTTTGTCTGTGAGACCGCCAGCGTCGCCTGCTCACGCTCCTGCCGGCGCGGGCCAGCCTGAACAAGCTCCTGTTTCGCAGTGGCCGCCTGCAAGGCGGCTTCGCTCTGCGCGGCTTTCGCGGCAGCCTCCGCGATGCGGGCCGTGCTCAGAGACGCTTCCATCCGCGCCGTTACCCGGGCGTTGTCATAGCCGACGTCGGACGAACGCAGCGTGGATTCCG
>JBBQPO010000153.1:0-14915 GCA_038217285.1 Chthonomonadales bacterium | reverse complement strand
CGGCCAGTTCGTACTCGACAGCACCGGCCTGGGCGTGCTGCTGATGTTCGTATTCCCGCTCATCGGTTTCGCCATCCTGTATGCCGTCCGCACGGCCATCGCGACGGCCAGGATCCCACCTATGCCGACGCTCGAGGTCGAGGTGGAGAAAGAATCGACGCTGGTCGTGGTACGAATCGAAGGCAGCGCCGAAAGTGGCAAGCGACCTATGTACGCTCTTCGCCGCCAGGATGCCATCGAAAATATGTACGTGCAGAAGGGCTATGCGCCGAGCGTGGCCGAACTCCGTTCGCAGGTCGCCGGGAAGTATCCGAACGTGGACTGGAACCACATCGTCGCGGAGCCCACGAAAAGCCTGGCGGCTTCGATGCAGCGCAGTGAAGCGAGGTCCGGCTAGCCGATGCAAGCGCTGTCTCGATAGTCCGCCGACCAAACGAAACCCAATGTCGCTACAACCCTCTCCGGCAGGCCGCTCGCGCCGGAGAGGGCCGCGCCTGCGTCCGGTCGGAATGACGGAGGCGCTACAGTCGCGACAAATCCAGGCAGCAAGGAATATCAATGTCAGAGGACTATCGCGCCATCGTGCGCGCCGCCGTGCTAGATCAGAACCGGTTTGTACGGGCTACCTTTAGCGGGAACCAACGCGGAGAGACGCTCGAATGGGTCCGGGTCACCCTGCGCCCGGTCGAAGTCAAAGGCGCGAAGAGAGTTCAGTTCGCGTACTACGACGACAAAAAGTGCATCACGAAAAACTATACGGGCGCGGACCTCGCGGCCAATCTGGACAGTCTGCTCCTCCTGGCGTTCAAAAACCTGCATGTCGCGTCGGCGACGGAGGAGATACAGATATCTATTCCTAAATCCGGTGAGCCTCGACTTCATCGCAACCGGGTCACCGGCGCTCCGGAGGTTGCGGAGGTTGCGCACGATCGTCAGAAGGATCTGCTGCTGCCCGAAGGCAAGCCGGACCCCTACCTGCAGGCGATCGGCTTCATGACGGCCGACGGGAGGGTGAGGGCGGACAAACAGCGGAAGTTCCGACAGATCAATGAGTTCCTCAAAATGATCCAACAGACGGGGGAACTGGAGAAGGTTGAGAAGCCGGTGCTCGATGTCGTAGACTGCGGATGTGGAAACGCCTATCTTACCTTCGGCTTCTACCACTATCTCAACCACATTCTGGGTAGGCCTGCCCGCCTGGTAGGGATCGATGTGCGCGCGGACCTGCTGGCGAATCACGTCGAGACGGCCCGGTCATTGGGATGGGATCGCCTGACCTTCGAAAATGGCGCCATCGCCGATTTCGGCCCCTCCGCTCCGCCCGATATTACCCTGGCGCTGCATGCCTGCGACACCGCGACGGACGAAGCGTTGGCGCAGGGAATTCGCTGGGGCAGCAAGCTGATCGTCAGTGTTCCCTGCTGTCATCATCATCTTCAGGAGCAGATCCGACGGCATCGGTCCCCGGATCTCTTTCGCTCCGTCTTCCGGCACGGCATCCTCGCAGAGCGGCAGGGCGACATTTTGACCGACAGCTTCCGCGCCCTGATCTTACGGATCATGGGATACCAGACCGAGGTTTCGCAGTTCATTTCGCCGGAACACACCGCAAAGAACGTCATGATACGCTCCATCCAAACCGACACTCCCGCCCCGGCGCATTTCGTGGCGGAGTACCTCAAAATGAAAGCCTATTGGGAGGTCACCCCCTACCTCGAAGAGCTTCTCGGCGAGGCGCTGCAGAGTCGCCTGGCCTAGGTACGAGAGAACGCCCCCGGCAATCGTGCCAGGGGCGTTCTTCTATTGCTAACCGAACTGTGCGCCGTCTACTATCTGCGCTGCATCTGCAGGTTGCGGAAACTCACCATCTGGCGGGTCTGTTCGTCCCAGAGATGGAGGTTGATGCACTTGAAGCTTTCGAAGAGCGTCAGCGTCCGGGCCTTCTGCAGTTCCGGCACCTCGTCGTAGCATTTCTGCAGATGATAGTTGGGGATGCGGGGGCGCAGGTGGTGAATATGGTGTAGCCCGATATTGCCCGAGAACCACTGGAGCAGTTTCGGCAGGCGGTAGTACGAGCTGCCTTCGAGGGCGGCCCGAATTGGATCCCACTCCGCGTGATGCTCCCAGTAGACGTCGTCGTACTGGTGCTGCACGTAGAAAAGCCAGACGCCGAGCGAGGCGGCGACCGCGATAATCGGTCCCTGGATGAGCAGATATGTGCGCAGACCGATCGTGACACTCGCAAGCGCGACCAGGGCCACCAGCGCCATATTCGTGATCAGCACACTCTGGCGCTCTCGGGGTCCAGACCGCTTGTGCGTGAAGCGGTGGGCGATGACGAACTGGAAGAACGGTCCCACGAAGAAAAGGAGGAAAGGGCTTCGGAACAGGCGATAGCCGAGGCGCTTGCGGGGCGAAGCGCTGCGAAACTCTTCGGTGGTCAGCGTCTGAATATCACCGATCCCACGACGTTCCAGATCCTGGGCCGCAGCGTGGTGAGCCGCGTGCTCATGTTTCCAGTCGTCATAGGGCGTGAAGGTGATAATCCCGCAGAGGAGGCCGAGGATCCGGTTGGCGCTATGCGACTTCAGAAACGAGCCGTGTCCGCAGTCATGCTGCATAATAAAGATGCGGACCGTCAACCCTGCGGCCAGCAAGACCAGCGGACAGAGATACCAGAGAGAGGTATGGGAACGCACGATCCATATCATCGCGGCCCAGAGGCCGATATAGGGTACAAAGGTATTCAAGATCTGCCCGACCGCCTTGCGAGAATCGGGCTTCTCATATTTCGAAAGCTCCTTGTACCAGGCCGCTTGGACGACTCTGGTTTTGAGCTCATCAGGACGCACACTCATTGTTTCCTCCGTTACAGGCCTGGAACATTCCACACCAGCCTGAAGATGCACAGATTCATTATACCTAACAGAAATGCCGTTCGCAAGCCAGAGGAACAAATGTCGCCACAATCATCTCCCTCGTCGCCGTTCCCCACTCCTGCCCTGGACCTCGGTCCAGAGGCCGGTCCAAAGCGGACGCCAGACGTATCACTGCCGGCGGCGTTTACCCGCGCCTCGGAGGACGCCCTTTTTTCGACCACCCTGCAAGGGGTCGTCACCTCGTGGAATCCTGCGGCTGTACGACTGTTCGGATACACCGCAGAGCAGATGATCGGCAGTTTTACCACGCTGCCCTTCTTTCCCGACCGCCTGAGAGAGAAAGAGGCCCTGCTCGTCAATCTTCAAAACGGCAGATCGATCAAGCGTTTCGAGTCGACGCAACTGCATAAGGACGGCCTGGCTTTCCGGGTCACCCTGACTGTCTTCCCAATCCGGAACGCAGCAGACGAAGTCAATGGCATTGCGACGATCGCCAGCAGGATCTTCCCGCCTCCAGAGCCGCCCAGCGCAAACGACCCTGGTTAAAGGCTGGTCGGCTCCGTTCGCGGGTCGCCTTCGAGCGCTGCGCGGACGGTGGTCAACAACTGACCGACGGTGAACGGCTTTTGCAGAAGAGCGGCCCCTTTCTGCAGGAAGTTCTGGGCCGTCGTCTCTTCGGTGTACCCGGAAACGTACATCAGGCGTATCGAAGGGCGAGCGTCCCGCAGGCGATCCGCGAGTTCCTTACCGCCCATTTCCGGCATGATAGCGTCTGTCACAAGCAGATCGAGTTTCCCACTCTGCGCGGCAGCGATCTGCAGGGCTTCGACGCCGTTGCGGGCTTCGAGTACGGTGTACCCGTGGCCGCGCAGGATCGTCACCATGCCCCCACGCACCAACTGTTCGTCCTCGACCACCAGGATCGTCGCCGTTCCATGCAGGCCGATGTCCGCCCCCGCACCAGTGCCTAGTTCGAAGGGCGCTTCAAAGACACGTGGTAGATAGACTCGGGCAGTCGTGCCCCCGCCATCATCGCCGTCGAATAGAATGTAGCCGTTGTTCTGTTTGACAATACCGTAGACGGTTGCCAGCCCCAGCCCGGTTCCCCTGCCCATGCCTTTGGTTGTGAAGAACGGCTCGAAGAGGTGGCGCTTCGCCTCCTCGGTCAACCCTGTTCCTGTATCGCTCACCATGATTAAGACGTATTCGCCGGGAACCACTGTCATCTCTTCACCAGGGAAATGTCCGGTCAAGGTCGCGTTGTCGGTGCGTATGCTGATCTTGCCACCTCCGACAATGGCATCCCGCGCATTGACGACAAGATTGACGAGCACCTGCTCGATCTGACTGGGATCCGCTTTGATGCTGCCGACATCTGCCTTCAACAGCGTGGTCAGCTCGATGTCCTCCCCGATCAGCGGCGTGAGGATCCGACTCATCTCGGTGATAACTTCGTTCGGGAACACCACTTTGGCCGCGCTGACCTGTCTCCGCGCAAAAGCGAGCAGTTGCGAGGTGAGATTGTTCGCACGCGTCGCGGCATCCTGGATGTGACGGACGTTCGTGAGCAGAGGGCTGTCTTCGGCGAGTTCCATCTCCACCAACTCCGCAAAGAGTAATATGACGCAGAGGAAGTTGTTGAAGTCGTGCGCGACGCCGCCGGCCAGTCGGCCGATGCTGTCCATCTTCTGGACTTGCAAGACCTGCTGTTCCAGCCGCTTCCGGTCCGTGATGTCGGCCACCGTCCCCAACATGCGGATCGGGCGACCCTGTTGGTCATAGAAGGCCTGCCCTTTACCCCCGATCCAGCGGACGGCGCCGTTCTGCAGCACGATCCGGTGCTCGCTATCATACGGACTTCGGTTGTAGATGGCCTTGGTGATCAGCTCCTGAACGACCTCGCGGTCCTCCGGGTGCAGAAAACGCTGGTAGGCCTGATAGGTTCCCGCAAAGGCGCCTACCGGCAAACCGAAGAGCCGTTCGGTCTCTGCCGACCATATCAGCGCATTGGTGACCATATCCCATTCCCAGGTCCCCATCTTCCCGGCCTGCAAGGCTTCATGCAGTCGCAGCTCGCTGGACCGCTGGGCCTCTTCGCTGCGGACGCGCTCGGTGACGTCGGTACAGACGCCGACTGTCTGCCAGCGTTGGCCGGGCACGACCGTCACCACCTGGATGTCTTCGTGGAGCCAGCGGAGGCTGCCATCGGCGCAGCGGCAGCGAAACTCCTGGCTGTAGCTTTCGCCGGCGCGTATCGCAGCGGTGCCCGTCGCGTCGTTGGCCTCGAGCTCTTCCGGGAACCGGGCGCGCCGTCGTGCGTTCAGGTACTCCTCGCCGGGCCTTACCTCAATGGGAAGCCACTCCCGCGCTGCAGCCGCGTCCACAAAATGCGTTTCCCAGTGCAGCATGGTGGGATGGCCGGATTCGGTGATGTCGGCCTGCCACAGCAAGCAGCGCGCGGCAGCCAGGACTTCGTGCCGCACCTTCTCTTGATCCTGGGCGAGACGTAAGTTTTGAACCGCCATCGCCGCCTGCGCCGCGACACTGCGAACGACGAAAATCTCGTCCGGCTGCCAGACGCGTGGTGAGGCCGACACGACAATCAGGGTTGCTATCCAGCTTCCGCTGTGGACCAGCGGCTGTGCCAGCAGACCTCCGGTGGGAAAGAAGACTCGAACGGGAGCATCCGCAGCAATCAGGTCGCGCGCGGTGTCGTTGAGGACAACGGTCTGGCCGAGGCGAAGGGCATCGACGACATTCCGACCCAGGGCGCGAGGCAAGTCTAGGATGCTCCCCGCATGGCTCTTATCCGTTGGACCGTACTGAGAGAGGACAACTTCTCGTTGCGGGTCCATCACTGCAAAGGCACAGAACGCGACATTCAGGCGCGCTCCCACCCCGGCAGCCGCCATGTGAAGCAGCGTTTTCGGGTCCGGCAAGACGTGAATACGGTCGAACAAATCCGCTAGAAACTGCCGTGTCTCCTCTGTCGGACGCGACGTCTCCCCAAGGCTCTCACTTGATATGCCACGACTCTCTTTCACAAAATACCTCACGTTTGAAGACTGTTCCTATTGTACCTCACTGCGGGAACGCCCTGGTCGGCATTGGAGCAGGGTCGGCAGCGGCAGCTCTTAAGTATACCGATTTCGAGGCGTCAAAATATGCTGTATCGCAGATTGCTTTTGCCTACAAAGATGGTACAGTGAGAGTGTGACCTTTTGCCGTGAGTAAGAGTCCTCGATGAAGGAACTGGTGCATGCAGAACTCAATAGATCCCGTTCGTTACGCCGCCATGACTTCTGCCCTCCAGGAGAGCGAAGAGCGGTACCGTCAACTGGTCGACACGCATCCTGACGCCCTCCTGATACATACGAGCGGGCAAATCGTCTTCGTCAACCCGGCCATGCTGCGTCTGCTGGGCGCAACCGACTATTCACAGATCGTGGGCAAACCTGTCCTGGGCTTTCTCCATCCCGACTCCCGTCAAACGGTCAGGGAACGCATTGAGGCTTTCAATGCCGGGACGCCGGTTTCTCCGACGTGCGAGCTGAAATATCTGGCGATCAACGGCGAACCTCTCGACGTATTCGTTACGGCGTCCTCCTGTCACTGGGAGGGGCGCGCCGCGATCCAGGTGATGGTTCATGACCTTCGGGAGTCACGACAGGCGACGGACGCCCTGCGCAAGCGGGAGGCGCAGTTGCAGGGGCTGCTCGCCCACTCGCCCTCCGTGGTCTTCATCAAAGACTGCGAAGGTCGTTTTGAGTTCATCAATCGCGCTTACGAAACTCTCTACGCGGTGAGCGCCGAAGCGGTCGTCGGATTGACGGACTACGATCTCTTCCCGAAAGAGATCGCGGACGGCTTTCGGGCCAACGACATCGAGGTGATGCGAACGAGGCAGGCCGTGGAGGCAGAAGAGGTCGTTCCCCTGGACGGCGGGTATGGGACACACCACTCCGTGAAGTTTCCGATCCTCGCAGCCTCCGGCGAGTTGACCGGTGTCTGCGGTATTTCAACCGATATTACGCTGCGGCGACAGGCGGAAATCGCTATCGCGGGCAGCGAGGCGCGCATGGCGGAAGCGCAGCGAATCAGTCGGGTGGGCAGTTGGGAGTACGATGTCGCCTCGCGGAAGATCGTCTGGTCAGAGGAGCTATTCCGGCAGTTCGGACTCGATCCCCAGGACGGGGCACCCGATGCCGATACCTATTTGACATTCTATCATCCGGAAGACGCCGAACTATTGCGGGCCAGTGGCGCCCATGCCACGCAGTTCGGAGAGGGCTGCACGATCAACCTGCGAGGCACCGCCTTGGAGGGAGAGATGCCTCGCTGGTATCACATCATCGTCGATCCTGTATTCGACACGGAGGGCAACGTCTTCCGTCTGGTCGGCACCCATATGGACATCACCGCGCGCAAGCGGATCGAAGAGCAGCTCCAGGCGGCCAACGAGTGGCTGGCCGACGGAAACGCCCAGTTGGAAAGCCATATCGCACGGATCAACGAACAGACGGCCCAACTGGAGTTCCAGAAAGCCGAGCTTCAGGCAGCCAACTTCCGGCTGGAAGCCCTCGCGACGACGGACGGGCTTACGGGCCTGAAGAACCATCGTTCCTTTCAGGATCAACTGCACGAGGAGGTGGAACGCGCGTTACGCTACGGCACCCCGCTTTCGGTACTGATGCTGGACGTCGATAGGTTCAAGGCCTATAACGACACGTTTGGCCACCCGGCTGGGGATACGGTGTTGCGCAGAGTGGCGGAGATCCTACAGTCGACCTGCAGGGTCCACGACTTCGTAGCGCGTTACGGCGGCGAGGAGTTCGCCGTCATCCTGACAGAGGCGGACAGCGAGAGAGCCAGGGCGACGGCCGAGCGACTGCGGGCGGCCATCGAAGCCGAACCCTGGTCGGAGCGACCGGTGACCGCTTCCTTCGGCGTGGCCACGCTCTCCTTGACGACCAACGATACGACCGGTTTGATCGCGCAGGCCGATGCAGCGCTCTACGTGTCGAAATCCAACGGACGTAACCGCGTCACCTTCCTTGGCTTTCAGAATGCGCGGCCAGACCGAACCGAGGTCAGTGCGTGACCGCCAGGGTATATCCGGCAGAAGGCACCGTCGAGACGAGGCCGCCCGCCTGAAATATCGTCCCCTTCAAGTACCACGCGGCGAGCTGACCGCTGACCTTGTTCTGGAATACAAGGTCCGGCACGCCATCGTTATTCAGATCGCTCACGCCTCGGACGACCCAGTCGGTGGCAGCCGTCTCGTTCACCAGGCCGCTTCCGATGACGGCGGTTCCGTTGAAGTACCATATCGCCAACTGACCGGAGTCGCTGTTCTGGAACAGGATATCGGGAGTGCCGTCGCCATTCAGATCGGCCACCGCCCGCACCACGAAGCCGGGTGCGGGCGTCGCGCCCAAAGCCGCGGCTCCGACGAGAGTGACTCCCTGCAGATACCAGACAGCGAGCCGGCCCGTACCGCTCTGCTGAAATAGTATGTCCACATAGCCGTCCCCATTGAAGTCTCCGACACCGACCACCTGATACCCTCCTGCGGGCGTTGGCGTGAGCAGAGCGCCTCCGATATATGTAGAGCCGTTCATGTACCAGACGGCCAGTTGTCCACTGCTGCTGTTCTGAAACAGAATGTCGGACTGGCCGTCGTTATTGAAATCGCCCTGTCCGACCGCTTTCCATCCCGTTCCAGGGACCGGTGCGATACTCGCAGCGCCGGAGAGGGCTGTGCCGTTGAGAGTCCAGGTCGCGAGCTGGCCGCTCGTGTCGTGCTGAAAAAGCAGGGTCGCCGGGTTGTTCCGATGCCAGATGACGGCAAAGGAGGCCGAAGCGGCGTCCTCGGCATAACCGACCACATCCCCGTTCGCATTGATCCCGGTGGCCCACGACCGCACCATACTGGCCGACAGCAGTGCATGCAGATCCACCATACTGGCGGCCGAGCCGGACCAGGCCAGGGCATGCCAGAACCCTCCGGAGGTTTCGCCGGCTCCAGCCTGTCGGCCGCCGGAGACGCCGTAGGCCACGGAAGCGATCCAGTTCGCGGGATGGAGATCGACGGCTGCCGCGCCGGTATTGAGCCAGAGAATCGCATGCTGCCCGGTGCTGTTACCCGTCCGAAAGCCGCGTCCGACGATCTGGCCGCCGGAAAGAGAATAGGCTTCGGTCGCGCTCCAGCCCGCAGGATTTAGATCGACCATGCTCGCCGCGGAGCCTCGCCAGAGCAGGGCGTGGTTTGCATTCTGGGTCGTCGAACCGTTTCCATAACCGACCTGGATATTGCCGGAGACGCCGACCGCCTGTGTGGCCGAGAAGCCCGCCGGGTGCAGATCGACCACACTCGCCGCCGTGCCGCGCCAGAGCAGCGCATGGGTCGCACTGTTCGTCGAGATGCCGGATCCATAACCCACCTGCTGATTGGCGGAGATCCCATAGGCCCGGCTGCCGGTCAATCCCTGGGGGTGCAGATCGACGGCGCTGGCCGAAGTGGCGCTCCACAAGAGCGCATGCTGGTCGGGAAAAGTGGACTTGCGGCCAAAGCCGACCTGCCTGCCACCGAAAATCCCCTCGGCAAAGGATTCCGAGTATCCGGCCGGGTTCAGGTCGATGTTGGCGGGGGTCGCGTTCCAGGTACAGGCGTGTGTCGCGGTACTGTTCGGCGCGCGAAAATATCCGGCCTGTTGCGTACCGGAACTGCTGGTTGCCAGGGCTGTGGAACCCACCGGCGTCAAATTGACGACGCTGAACTGCGCCCGGGCCGCCGTCGGATCGAGTGCGATGGCGCCAAGGGCCCATACTCCCACGAGCAGCACCCTCAAGAGCCTGATAGGTTCCATTTTACGACCCTCATTTCCAGTTGATCTGTTGTATACTTACCTATACGAAGTCACCTCCGGAAGTATCCGCTCAACCGCCGAGACAAACTGCCGATGCCTCGCTACCGGAGAGGGGTAACAAGAAAACCACCCTCGCCGGACGGAGGGTGGTTTTGCGAAGCGGTGCGCAATGCAGCCCTTCTTTATCGACGCGTCCGAAACCGGCGACGGCGGAGCGCCAGCAGTGAGGCCGGTACGCCGAGTCCGGTGAGCAGCGCGACGACGCCGGGCTCGGGCGTGTTGGCCGCCAGAGCCAGCGGATAGCGTGTGCCCGAACCCGAGGTGACCGTCCAGCCTGAAACGGGAACGCCGCCAGCATCGACGACTTCTATTCCGGTCAGGGTCAGGGTCGATCCGAAGTCGGAGGTCCCGGTATAGTTCTGTCCATCCGTGAGATTGATGTTGTCGAAGACGACCTGATCGGAGAACTGGACATGGAGGCTTTGCGGTGTGATGCCGTTGATCGCGTAGTCCTGCGTCACCCAGTCCGCTGCAAACGGTCCCGGATCCGACGCGAAAAACGTATCGGAGGGATTTGACCCGATCGTCACCCCCAGGTCGGCCAGCGTGCCCGTCCCGGAGTTCGTACCGTCTACATGGAAGATGTAGTGGGCTTTGTATCCGGCCTGGAGCGAACCTCCGTATTGCAGGGTATCGTCGAAAAACGCGAACCCCAGCGCCGCCAACGAGGTGGGCGAACCGGCCGGGTTGACGACGTTGCCGTTTCCGTCCGTGTAGGCGGGGTTGGCAGCGTTATAGTAGGAGTTCGTGAGAGAGGCGGACGTGTAACAGTGCAGGCGACCATAGTCTGATCGGGATACCGTATTGCCGCTGAACGTCATGGTCTGGGTATTTCCCGCGCGGTCCAGGCCGGTAAATGACTTCGTCGCGCTCGCGGAGGCCGTCGCGTTGCCGGAGACATCCTGTCTGTCCAGACTCGTGAGGAAGCCGCCATTATCGGTGACGCCAACCAGCGAGATGGAGGAGACGGAGGACTGACTGGAGGCCATCCGGCCTCCCAGCCCCATCCCTAGCATGGAGAGGCCCAGCACGAGGACGCTCCGCTGTAGACCGCCGTTGTGAGAGAGATTGCATCGCATTGAGATCTGTTTCATAGTGTGAATTTTCCTTCCATAACCATCCGCTTCAGTGTACACAGGGACCGGTGACCGAAACAGTGACCGGAACGCCCTTTTTTGTGTATGTCTCGTAAAATTAAGGAAAGAGCAAGGCCGGAACGATGTTGGAACTGCTTCTATTCGGGACGATAGAGGTGCACCGCGCAGGCGTGGCGCTGCATGGTCTCTCCGCGAAGGGGAGACTACTGCTGGCCTACCTCACGCTCAGCGCCGGGCGAGCCGTCGCGTCGGCACGGCTCGCCGACGCCATCTTTGCGGACAGTCAGGCGGGAGATCCGCACGACCTTATCAAGAAGACGGCGTCCGAGATTCGACGTTTCCTCGGGGAGGAGGGCCACCGCCTGTCCTCGCCCGCCCCACGGATGCTCGCCCTCGACCTCGCGGGAGTGAGCGTCGACTGGCTGGAGTTTCGAAACGCCGTTCGGAAGGGTGACCCCGACTCGCTGCAGCATGCGGTGACCCTCCATACTCGCCCTTTCCTGGAGCGGGAGCCGCTCTACTGGGTTCTGGAAGAGCAGGCGACCTGCCTGGACCTGCGGCAGCAGGCGTTGGAAACCCTGGCCCAACAGGCTCTGGAGAACGGAGATCTCAACCGCGCCGGGAACTGGTTCGCCCAGATGCTGAAGTTCGAACTGCCGGATGTCACCCTGAACGAGGCGGTGTGGCGGGTGTTTATCGAGGCTCTTCTGCAGCGACAGGAGTATGGCAAGATTCAGCTCCATTATGGACGACTGCAGACGTTTCTCGAACGCACGGCAGGCCGGGGACTGGAAGCGGAGACGGAGGCGCTCTATCAGTTGATCCCGAAATCGATCCTGCTGCGCATGGCGCAGGCCGGTCACCGAAAACCGAAACGTGTTCTGCCCGATTCGGCCCGGCTCCCCCACTTTCCCTTTGCACTGCTGGGACGGGACACCGCCAAAAAAGAGATCATGGGCGCCTTCAAGAACGCCCGCCTGGTGACGGTGACAGGGATCGGGGGGGTCGGCAAGACGCGGTTCGCCGTTCAGGTGGGAGGGGAGATCGCCGCAGATTACCACGATGAAGTCGGCTTCCTCGATCTGAGCGCCTGTGCTCCCACCGGGGTCCTGCAGACGGTCGCCGCGGCGCTGGG
This sequence comes from Chthonomonadales bacterium, assembly GCA_038217285.1. Classification (GTDB taxonomy): domain Bacteria; phylum Armatimonadota; class Chthonomonadetes; order Chthonomonadales; family Chthonomonadaceae; genus JANXLO01. The sequence goes on along the minus strand of JBBQPO010000153.1, from coordinate 2,875 downwards.
CGTCCAGGAGAGCGGACACAAGCTCCTCTATACCTCTCTGCACGACCTGTTGGCCCCACACCGTCTCCTGTTGATTTTCGACAACTGCGAGCATGTAGTATCCGAGGTCGCGGCATTGGTATCGGATCTGATGGAGGACTGCCCGCTGCTGCGCCTGCTCCTGACCAGTCGGGAGATGCTGCGCATCGCGGGCGAGCAGGTCTGCGCGCTTGCGCCGCTGGCGCTCCCAGACCCGAAGAGGGGCCGATCCTCGACGCCCACGTCTCCTCCGATCGCCGCCGCGCTCGATTCTCCGGCCGTTCGCCTGTTCGTCGAGAGGGCAACAGCCGTCCACCCGGGGTTTCAGTTGACTCCGGAGAATGCCGGGATCGTGGAGACGTTATGCCGTTTGGCAGACGGCCTGCCGCTCGGCATCGAGATGGTGGCGTCCCAGACCGCAGGAGCGCCGCTGGAGCGCGTCGCGGCGGATCTTTCCGGATCTGTCCTCCCGTTAAGACATGCAAAGCGAGGAATATCGCCCCGACATCAGACGCTGCATTCTATGCTGGACTGGAGTTACGGAATGCTGGGGGAGGCGGAGAGAACGCTCCTGCGCCGCCTCTCCGTCTTTGCGGGAGGGTGGACACTGGAGGCCGCCGAGCAGGTCTGCGCGGATACCACGCTGCCCGGTACGGAGATCGCCCGTATGCTGTCGGAATTGGTGACGAAGTCGCTGGTGATGATGGAGCGCTCTGCGGCCCATGCGCTGCCCTTTCGGTTTCTGGAGACGATCCGGGCCTATGCCGCCGAGCGACTGGAGGAGAGTGGGGAGACCGGAAGGCTGGAGGCCGCGCATTGCGACTACTATCTGCGTCTGCTGACGGAGTTGGACGACGCCTCGCAGATCAAGGCGTACCTCGCAACCGTCGACCGCAATCGCGGCAACGTTTACAGCGCGATGCAGCGGTCGCTCGACGCCGTTGAATGCCTGGAATCGGGGCATCGGATCAGCCTCTGCCTGCACAACTACTGGGCGCATCGGGCGCTGCGATCCGAGGGAAGGGAGTGGCATCGGAAGCTGTTGAACATGGGCCGGGAGACGCTGCCGAAAGAAGCAGTGGCGGCCTCCTTGCTCAAGATCTCCGACTATTCGGCGGGCCTCAACCAGGGGGACAGCGCCGAAGCGCAGGACTGCCTGCGCCGGGCGTTCGAGATCTATCGTGAGCAGGGGGATCGCAAAGGCGAGAGCGAGATCTACGTCATGCTGGGCACCCGCCAGTGCTATACCGGCCAGCATGCGGAAGCCTACGCCAACTTCCAAAAAGCCTGCGAACTGTACGTCGATTCCGACCGGGCGGATAGAAGGGCCTTCGTGCTCATCCTGATGGGCGGCTGTTTGACCAACCTGGGGCAGCACGACGCGGCGGAAGCGAGTCAGAGGGAGGCGCTGGAGATCGCGCGCTCCCAGAACATGCCTTCTCTGGAAGCGCTGGCGCTGATGTTCCGGGGTTTCAGCGCGCGCGACCGCAACCTTTTGGAGTTGGCCGAAAAGTATTTCGCCGACAGCGTTGCTGTCTATGAAAGCATTGCAAGCGCCTGGGGCGTGGTCCGATCACGGTCCAATCTGGCGGACATCAAGCGTCGGCAGGGTGAATTCGACGAAGCCCTGGAGCTTTTCTATCTCTGTCTCTGTGCCACCTGCGAGTTTTCCACTCCCCCGGAGACGGTCTATATCCTCGCGCACCTGGCCCAACTGCTGCATGACCGACAGGAGTGGGCGGCAAGCCTGAACCTGTCTGCCGGGCTTCTGCATCTGAGCGATACCTTTCCCGATGCGCTCCCTGCGATCAACGAGACACTGCAGACCGCCGTGACGACCGCTGCGGCACATCTCGACCCGCAGGAGGCGGAAGCGATCCTGTTGGAGGCCCGCACTACCGACTTCGACGCCCTGCTGGACTATGCGCTGATCCATCTCGCGCCGGATTCGATTCCCACTTCAAGGAGGGAGTGACGGGGTTCGTGTGCAAATAACCACTGTTCCGAAAAATCAGGAACTTGCACGCTGTAAGCGTTGTCCTACGGGCATGTGGGCGGTCGGACCTGCTCACCTTGTTGTGCCCGTTCGATGCCCATGAAGAAGGAGTGAATCTATGTACAAGACACGCAAGATCGGTTTCGGCCTGGCGCTGGCATTCGGTATGATGCTGACCGCCCCGGTCATGGCGGATGAGTGCCAGAATGCTCTCAACGACATCGCCCGCGCGCAGGGAACCCTCACCCAGATGCAGACGCTGTTCGCCCAAATCAATAAGCGACACGCCGATCAAATGGCGGCGAGCAATTCGGTAGCCGACGCCAACTCGGATACGCCTTTGAAGTGTCCCGCTTGCGGCATGATGATGCCCACAAAGCCGACGGGAAACCTGACCCGCGCGGTCAAATACAACGGCAAGACCTACTACTGCTGCAAAGGCTGCGACATGAGCGCGACTGCGGACAAAGAGTAGTCCGCCCGCAAGGCTGCAACGCCTTCGCTCCTGCCAGGTTCCCGAAAGGGCTCAGGCAGGAGCGATTTTCATGTGTCGTCGGCAGGCAAAGCCTCTCTCCTCGTCAAACAGCGTGTCCGGGCCATTCGTACGCAGCGCCCCCACTCCCACCCTCCGACAGGATAGACAACTTCATTGCAACGCCCGATTAACGCGTATAGGGCATCCGGAGCGGCAGTAATCCCTGAAGAACGAGCAAGTTTCAATTGGGTGCGTTCCATTTCATTGGGTGAAACTTTGTCTACGCTGCAAACCGTAATGGCGTCGTCAATTCGTCTGGTCGGGCGATTTTCCAGTAACCATAGACCTTCTTTTGACGCTGACGACGACGATAGGCATGGAAACTT
>JBBQPO010000152.1:0-14929 GCA_038217285.1 Chthonomonadales bacterium | reverse complement strand
CGATGAACTCCAGCACGTTCTCGCTGTCATCGAAGTGGCCGATCTGTGGGCCGACGCTGCCGCGAAGCGCCGGCATCAGGGCGCGCGCCAGCCTCTCTCGATCCGCACGCGGCGTCACGATCTGCCCGCCGAACAACTGCTCGCCCTGCGCACTCTCCCGCGCCAGCACATACTGCCCGATCTTGTCGAGCACGCGCAGGGTATTGAGATAGCTCTCCCTGCCGGTGTCGCCCCAGGTGAAGAGGCCGTGGGAGCCGAGCAGAATACCGTCGTAGTCGGGATTTTCGCGCACCGCGTTTTCCAGCCAGAGGCCGAGTTCGAAGCCCGGACGCTTCCAGGGCAGCCAGACCAGATGAATACCTGTCTCGGCGCGCAGGCGTTCCAGTTGGGCCGGTCCATTCGCGCAGGCGGCCAGGGCGATCGCCCAGTCGGGGTGCAGGTGGTCGACATGGCGGAAGGGCAGAAAGGCATGCAGGGGAGTATCGATCGAGGCCGCGCGGGGATTGTTACCGAACGTACAGAGCGGATAGCGATCCACCATCTCGTCTTCGAAGGCCACACCGCGATACTGCCGTTTCAGGGCGTTGAGGCTGTCCATCTTGAGCGTGGCGAATCCGTCGCGCTTGATCGTGCCGAGGTCACCACCGCTGCCCTTGACCCAGAGTACGGTCGTCATCTCACCCGACACCGGGTCGCGCATTTCAATCTTGGCCGAGGTGTTGCCGCCGCCGAAATTCGTCAGGCGCAGGTCCCGCCCGAGGAGATTGGAGCGATACCGAAGCAGCTCCGCCTCGTCCATTCCGACCGTTTCGCTCTCGTCCCACAGATCTTGCAGAAGGTTCAGTTCCATTTCACTCCTCTGAATCGCACCGGAGCCGTGCAGGTTCTTGATTCTCCGTCGAGGGCGCTTGGTTCGGCGCACTCGGCCCGACAGGCACGGCAGCCCCGCCCACCGTCTCTGCAAGATTATACCCGCTTCCGCTTCCCTCCACCGCCAGTATCAACCGTAGTCGGCCAGGCGCACCAGCCGATTCCATTCCACGAATCAATTGTTGACTGCCTGTTAGCGGGGGCGGAGGAGTTGGTTGGGAGGGGTGGTTGAGGTCTCCTGCGTGGCCCGAAGCAGTGTGTTGGGCGCGGTGTCCGGACAGACGGCGCCGCGCAGGAGTTGTTTGGGATCGGTAGCTTCACGGCTTCGGGCATACAGGACGGGCAGGATGCTCTGGGCCAACTCCCGCAGGCGGGGCGTCCGACCACGGGTGGCGATACGCTCCACGGTGGGTAGCGCGCGTCCGTCTCCGACTTTACCGAGCGCTTCTAGGAGCAGGACTTCCAGAGTCTCTTCGCGGACCGTATAGTCGAGGAGTTGCCTCTCCTTGCGGTGCAACACCCGACAGAGGTTCGGCACGAAATCGCTCGACCTCTCCAGACGTTCTTCAGTCGTGAGGAGTGGGAGAACCTCGGCCAGGGCTACTTCTGCCGCATCACGAACCCTCCCCGATTTCTGGGCGTACTCCCGTAAGAGCATATCCATGTGGCACGGTTCGCGCCAGCGGCCCAGAGTCAAAATGGCCATGGAACGTATTCGGCTCATCCGCACCGCGTCTAAGGGATAGCCGCAAATGAAGGATAGAATCGTGAGGGGGATCGTGAGGAGGAGCGACAGCAGAAGGCAATCGACTGCTACGATAGCCACGTCCTCCACTCTACCGCTTGACGACCACGCCACTAATCCCCACAGCAGGATTCCCACGCATAGGTTGCGCGTAATAGCCCGCCAACGTTTTGCCAGTCGTTTGCCGTCGATGCAAGCCATGTTTTCGCTCTGCCTCCCGACCAGCCAGGTCAAGAGTTCTGCCACCTGCCTTCGGGCAGGATCGTCGGCTGTAAGGCGGCCAAGCGCCCAGACGGCCATCACACACTCTTTCCACCCATCAACGCGGACCTGATACAGCCTGTCGATGAGGTAGCAGGTCGCGTCTTCCGAGAGGAGAGCGTATTCGGTCAGAGAGCCGGGGAAGTGGCGCAGAAAGCGTCCACGGCGCAGTCTGCGCAGCAGGCGTGGTATCAGGCGACGTTCCGGATCGAAGGGCAGGACCAGTGGAACGCCCTCGGCGGTAGTGGTCTTCGGCCCTTCGCTCGCTTCCGGTACCGAAGTCTCTATGCCGGTACGACGCGTCAGACGCCGAAGGCGAGCGGCCACCTTGCGGCGAAGGGTGAGAAGCATCAGTTCTTCCGGTGGGTAGAGCGGCATGGGCAAGCCTCCGAAACGCCTCAGACGGGCCGAACGGACTGGCACAGATCGAGCGGGTGGCTGACGGACGACACACGCAGCTCCGGATTCGCGCGCGCTTCGGCGAGCAGCGCCGACGAGATCTCCAGGTACTGCGTATCGGCGGTGTTGCGGATACGGGCGAACCGTACCTCGGCGGGCTCCGCCCGGCCGCACGTCGCGAAGGCCGTGCGCACACAGTCGTCGCCGGTGGGCAGAATGAGCGGCAGGCGGGCGCGCAGTATGCCGCCCTCGCCGCTGGTCCGCATATTGATGAACATATCCTCGAACTTCACTTTTTCCATGAGGCGGCGTGTGGTGAGATCGGCGAGGCCGAGCGCGGTGGCGTTGCCGTGCGACGGGGCCGTCAGGTCGAGAACCGCAATGAGGCGCACATTCGGGCCGCCCCACTCCGATTCGGGAATACTGGGCATCGTGCCCCGTCCGATGACGTGGGTGTCCATTCCGGCCCCGCTGATGTTCTTGCCCATCTCGTCGATGATCAAGATGTCGAGCTCCGCGAACGGCAGATGCGGTGCGATAGCGCGCGCACGCTGCAGCAACGCCTGTTCCCGCTCACGCCCGATCTCGGCGGCCGGAAGGGCATGAATCTCGGCGGTGTGGCCCAACTCATTCTCGATCAGCGCGATACCGCCGACAATATTGGCATGTGCGGCCAGGTAGCGGGCCACGCGGGGCATCAGCTCGCGCAGACCGAAAGCGCCGTGGCGGTGGATCCCCTCCGCACCCTGCCGTTTGCCCAGGCCGATGGCGCACATCTTGCCGATACCGCTCTCCAGCGGCCCGGAGAAATCGGTATGCGCCTTGATACGGTTGACGACAAGCACGGCGTCGGCGGCATGAGCAATGCGGTCGAAGAAGACGGTATGCCCGCCGAACGGCCCGGCCTCTTCGCCCTCCAGCGTTCCCATCGCATCCACTTCCATGGTCGCCTGAATCTCCGCTCCGACCGCTTCGGGCGTCAGGCCGTAGTCGAGCAGCAGCGATCTCTGTCCCTCCGCCGTGGCCCCGCCGTGGCTGCCCATCGCGGGGATCAGGAACGGCTCCATGCCGCGCGCGCGCAGTTCCGCGATCACCGTGCGAATGACCTGCACGATGTTGTCGATGCCTCGACTGCCCGATCCGACCGCCACTCGCGCACCCGGCTTGAGGCGTGCATCCCGCGCCAGCGTCTCCACGGCCAACCGCACCTGTGTCTCGATCTGCGTCGGCGTGAGAGCGGGCGTGTCAAACTTCTGTTCCACCGTCCAGACCTCCGGCAGCGGCACGTCGGGATAGGTAAAGATGTCGAGGGGTATATTCAGTTGCAGGTTCATGGAGCAACTCCTTCATGAGATAGTAAGCGCGATATCGGCGTCTGGGACGCCCTCACCAACTGCGCGGCGACGCGGATCGCCTCCAGCAGACTCTGTTCGCGGGCGACGCCCTGCCCGGCGATGTCGAAGGCCGTGCCATGATCCACGGAGACGCGCCGGATCGGCAGTCCGATGGTGACATTGACGCCGGTATCGAAGCCATGCAGTTTGACCGGGATATGCCCCTGGTCATGGTACATGGCGACCACAAGATCGAAGGCTCCGGCGGCGGCGCGCTGAAACACGGTGTCCGGCGGATGCGGCCCGGTGGCATCGAGGCCCTCCAGCCGCGCCTGCGCGATGGCGGGGGCGATCTGTTCCACCTCCTCGGTCCCAAAAAGCCCGTTCTCACCCGCATGGGGATTCAGCCCCGCGACGGCGATACGCGGGGCGGCGATTCCCAGGTCGCGGCAGGCCCGGTCGCCCAGCCGAATGCACTCCAGAATGCGCGCGGTCTGCACCCGCGTGATCGCCTCCCGCAGGGAGACATGCGTACTGACATGCACCACGCGGAGCGGCCCTGCCAGAAGCAGCATTCCATAACGCGGCGTCTGCGTGGCCTCCGCCAACAGCTCGGTATGACCAGGATACGGGTAGCCGCCCAGCGCGATAGCCTCCTTATTCAGCGGCGCAGTGACAAGCGCATCGGTCTCGCCTGCCAGGGCCGCCTTCGCCGCCGCCAGAACCGACTCCGCTGCCGCCCGCCCTGCTGCTGCCGCCAGATGGCCCACACGCACGTCCGAAAGATCGGCCTGCGTCGCCTGCCGCACCAGAACGGTCGCAATGTCGGCGATGCTGCCAGTCTCGACAGCGACGACACGCTGTTCTTGACGAAGCGCACCGGCGGTGCGTTGCATCCACTCCAGGTCTCCGTACACCGTCGGAATACAGAGGTCGTACACGGCAGGGTGAGCCAACGCTTTCAGCACGATCTCCGGCCCGATACCCGCCGGGTCGCCCATCGTGATCGCCAGTCGCGGCAGTTTGATACCTTGCATTGCTCCCCTTCTTCTGTTGCCTCTCCTCGTAGAGAATTGGCCGGTGTCCTGGCTTTCTGCTTTTGGATCGCTTTGCCGAGTTACCTCACCCCTGGCCTTCTTCCCGTGTCGGATTCTCTTGTCCCATAGGGAAGGGGATGTCGTGGCAAAGAACGACCTCCTCACACTTTACTCCCCACCCCTCAAGGAGCGGTCTGAGGCGGTAAGCCCCCTAAAGGGGGCTGGGCCTGACGTAAGGCAACGCGCAACAGTAATCGCCTGAAGTTTTCGCCTCGGATGAGATCAAACCTGCGTTTGAAATCTAAGCGGCCATCCGCTGAAGGTTCGTAATTTCTCCGAGGCCAGCGAGATCAACGCGCGCGAAATTTCTACGAGCATTGACCGGACGGCTACTTAGCGGCAATTATTGCGCGTTGCCTAAGCAGGGGCGATTGCGCAAGGAAACAGGGTGTCAGCCATCCCTGGTGGAGAGATTTGCTCTCCCTTTCAACCATCACAGGCCCATTTATGGGCCTTAACGTTCCCCTCAGGCCGCTCCTTTAGGGGCGGCGGTCTTAAGGAAGGGGCCGGGGACTTTAGATCACCCGCTCACGCGGCGGCACCGGGGCAGATGTCTGGAATAGCGCCGGTTCCTTTCCCCTACTCCAGTCCGACGCAGCGCGCCAGGGTCATTTCGTCGCCGAAACCGCCCGCTTTCAGGATGATCGGAAGCGCATTATCCAGTATGGCACGGACAATGCCGGGCTCACTCTCCCCCAGTATCTGCAGTTCCCTGCCTCCAAGCGAACTACAGACCGCTTGGGCCGTATGTCCGCCCGCAATGACGTAGCCCTCGATTTGCGGAGGCAGGCTCCGCCGCTTGATACCAGAGGCGCTACGATCTTCTCGTATGGAAATCATCATGCTGAGCGCTTTGACAAGATCGCTCTTTTCCGCCATGTTCCTTTCCTCCGGAGTCATCAGCACGTAGAGCTTTTCCTCCGCTTCGAAGCGATCAAGGACGGCCTGTATTGCGGAAGGAGTGTCCCAGGTATCTCCGTGTCCCAAAACAATGGGTTTGACGCCTGCTTCATGAAGGAGACGGCGAGCCTGCAAGCGGCTCATCGGGTGCAGGCTTCCGACAACGACAAGAATCCGGCTTTGCCAAAATCTTTGTTCATCCCAGGCCGGCAAGTCGACGGAGATAGGTGGATCGAGCTGCTCTGCGATGGCTCTGGTAAAACCTGCGGAGCCGACCGGCAGATAGCGGTCGGGGCGGCGCAGCGTGACTTCTGCCAGCGTATGCAAATCTTCCGGCGTCATAGCATCACAGAAGACGGTACAGATACCGTTTGCCGTGTGGCGATCCAGTGCTGCCTCGACGGCTGCAACCCCCTCGTGCAGAATCGTCAGGCCCATCTCTACTGCGGTCGGTTCATTCGCCATGTCGAAGGCGGACCGAACCGTGGCGAACCTTTCCGGTTGCGCGGATCCCAGGGCAAATTCGGTCTGGGCAAGCGGCATGCCGTTTACGCTGAGAACGCCGTTCTCGACCGTCCGTCTATGGCTGGGTGAGGCGGGGCAGATCAGCGCGATCCGCCCCGGCAGTTCATGCATCATGACGTCGAGTTCCGGACGCAGATGGCCGCGTAATGTACTGTCTATTTTCTTGAAATAGACCTCTGGTGCGCGCGCGATGAGACGACGAACAGCCCGCCGGATGCGGACCTTGATAGCCGCCGGCTTCACATCCTCGTGATCACGCAACTCGGTATTGAAGGCCAGTGCGTCCCACTTTCGCTCCAATTCTTTCGTCCAGGAATCCACTCCCAGCACTACGCCTGCCGTATAGCCCCGTTGCGCGAACGGCGCGACGGAGTCTGCGGCCCCGGTGAGATCGTCTGCCACGATACCGATAAACATAGCGCCATTCTCTCCTGCCCTCCATTTCGGCGCGTTCGGGTCAACGTCCTGCCCGAAACGACGGCCCCAAGAAAAACGCGCTTCCCAACGCCAACGAATGGGCGACGAATGGATCGCGCCAAGACGGCAGTTCCAAAAATGAGTTCGTCGCGACGCCAGTAAGAATATGAACTTTCTGCGTTTCCCGGCGTCTATTAAGTATAAGAAGGAATAACGGGAGATATGCCGAAATCTACCTCAGAAAAAATATTTCTGCGGCAGGTGTCACGAAATCGGCGGGTTCTCGTAGTCGGAACGTATCCGAAGATTGTGCGTTCCGAATCCCTTTTGGAGGAGGCTGAGAGTGTTAACGCAAAACACAGCCCGACTCGCCCGATACACTGCCCCGGAAGGCGTCCGTCCTGTTGTCTGCGATCCTGTGCAGGCCGCCGAGACGATCCTTCGTCGCTTTGGCGCACGAGCCGTTTCGAATCTATCGCAGCCGCGTACCCTGGAAGATGGGCGTGTGCTGCCGCCGCGACTCAGTGCGAACGATGGCTACGTCGCACTGGAAGAGGCCTGTCGCAAAATGGCGCGGGTCGCTGTACGCAAATTCGAGAGCGATGCTCTGCTGCAGAGCGGCAGCTTCTCGGACGCACTGGATACGATTTTTCCGGACGCGACGGCCTATCTGGCCCGCTGCATCCGTTCCGTTATAAGCGATACCGAGCGTGTGGTACGGCGCGATGTGCCGACCGTCTCCATGGACCAGCCGCTGGCCGGTGGCGATGGGGGCAGTACGCTGACCCTGGGCGACACGTTCGCCACGGAGGAGACAGGCGATCAGCCCGAAGAGGCTCTCATCGATCGCGATGAGCGCCACTGCTTCCGCGTTGCGCTGGCGCAGGGACTGCAGTCGATTCCGAAGAACTATCTCTCGGCGCTGCAGCGGGATATGGCCCGTGAGCGTGAACGGGAGTCAGGCAACAAGGTCTCCCCGGAAAGCGCCAATGAGCGCCAGACCATCTGCCGTGCCCGCGCCGCTCTCACCGAGATCCTGCGGCGTGAGTGTGGGGCCGACAATCCCTTCGTGCGCCTGTTGGCGCAGCAGAGGAGCAGCCGCGTGCGCCAGAAGTCGACGCCCTCGCCCAACTGGAGCGCTGAACGCCAGAACGACCTGTTCCGGCGGCTTATGAACTCGCCCTGGGCCGAGCGGGCCGCGAATCCTGCGAACCCGGACGACAATCTGGAAGAGGCCGTCATCAACGAGGTCAGTACCGGCGCCAATACCGCCCCGCCCTCGCCCGAAATGCGGCAGGCGATGCGCGTGATGGACACCTATACGCTGGACAGCAGCCCGCAGTCGGAGATTGCGGAGGCGCAGACGCTCTACCTGCAGGCCGTTTCCGTGCGGCGTTCGGGTAAAATAGAAGAGGCCCTGCGGCTCTATCGCACTGCTTACGAGACCGATCCGCAGTTCTTCGCCGCATACAATGAAGTCGGCGTGATGCTCAGTCGCACCGGGAACCTGCGGGACGCTCTGAAAGTCTATCTGACGATCGTCGAGAACCCGCGTGCCGGAGACCATCGTTATATCGCCGCGACCAACGCGTCCGACATCTACCTGACCTGGTTCGACGCCGGTCGCAATAAAGAGCGCAATATCGAGCGGGCCACCTTCTATGCCCGCCTGTCCATGGAGAAGCCTGCTCCCATGCGCGCCAGCAATCTGCTTCTGGCCTACATCAAGGATCGCTACTACGTGGAAGCGCAACAACTGATGGACACGGTGCTGCGGGCCGACATGCCGACATGCCCCGCCGACAAGTTTCTGCAAACTCTATTCCAGATTCGTGACGCCGACCTGGTGGCCTGGTGGAACTGGCTGGATGGAGAGCTTGGAAAGGTGAACGAGTAACATGAAAATGACATTGAAACATATCTCTCTCTTGACGCTCGGCATGGTCGCCGTAGCCATGCTGACTTCGGTTCGCCTGACGCCGGTCCAGACCTCCGCGCACAAGACGCTCTCCCTGAAGTCGATCCCGCAGATGCTGGTCGCCGACGGCCAGGAGACGCATGGAGACAAGGGTACCCCGCCCAAAGGCAAGGGTTAATTTCTCTCTCGGGTCGAGGGGCGCAAGTCGTCCCACACGAAATGAAAGGCAGGCCGATAACGGCCTGCCTTTCGCTTGGATCGGAAAAAGACCTACGGGGTCTTTTTCTTTTTAGCACCCTTCTTCTTTTTGGCGGGAGCCTTCGTGCCGGCATCCGTCGTGGCCATTCTCCGGACCACGGGAGCCGCAACCGGGGTCGTGCCGGTTGCGGTCATTGCGCGCGCCTGACGAGCCTTGATGTCCGCTCCGAGCTGCTGCATCTCCGTCAACGTGCCTTGAGCAGCCTTGATATCGGTACTTGATTTGTCTGCTCCGCCCTGAGCGAAGACGGGGACCGCAACGCCGAGGCAGAACACTGCCGCGAGCGCAAGCGCGGATTTACGCAGAATTGCCATGAGGATGTCTCCTTTTCCGAGGTGGTGAAAAATGATGAGTAGAGGTCTTACGCCTCCCTTGACGGAATTAATTCAAGAAGGTTCATTTAAGTTCTCGATCCGGAAGCCAAATACCTGCTCATTGTGTATCCCGCCCTGTATGTGCATGAGACTAATCGCCCCCGCCATCGAGAGACTTGCCGGAGTTGAGGTTGGTGCCGATCGCCGTTTCTGCGGTATTGACGAAGGTCTGCTTGTCGCGCATCACGGCCTGCGGCGGGAGGTTCTCCGAGACGGTTGTGAGGCCCGGTATCTTTTTGACGGCGGTGCCGATGGCCAGGAATTCGATGATACCGCCCCCGAGAGCATAGACGTAGGTCTTGATGCCCACGACATCGTCCGCACCGGCGGTCTGGGCATCCCGACTGATCTTGCCGATGGCGTTTTCACGCGCCTCGTAGATCAGCGTCGTCAGTTCGTTGATCTCGCCGCGCGAGAAGCTTTTCAGCGCCGCCGTCAGCCCACCGACAATGCCGAGAGAGTAGACGGAGACGCCGAGCAGCAGTTGCAGCGGCATATAGCCCAGATTGACGAGGTTCCACATCTCCTCGTTCGTCAAGTCGCTGGTGACGGGAGCCTGGGCATGCTGGGGCGGCAAAGAGGGGTGGAAGGAGGCGGTGCCGATCATCACCATCTCCTGCATGCCCTGAAACGGAATAATGGAGGTTTCGATCCCCACGACCGCGTTTGCGCCAACGCTGCGCGCCTCGTTCGTGATGCGCTGGAGGGCCAGATGCCGGGTCTGATTGAAGACCTGGGAGTACTGCTCGATTTCGCCGCGCTGCATACTCTTGAACATGCCGCCGATGCCGCCCCCCACGCCGATAGAGTAGGCGACATTGCCGAACACGAATTTGATCGGTCGGAACCCGGCGTCCATCTGGCAGTAGAGTTCCTGCCCGTCCGCCGAGGAGGAGAACGCCAACTGTTCGGCCCGCGCGCCGTCCTGATGGATGCAGGAGCCTATCGAGAGGAACTCGACGTTGCCCGCCTGCTGTATCAGCTCGTTGGTCACGCCTGTGATGCCTACGCCGCCGTGCCGGTTGGCCTCGGCGACCATACGCGTATAAGAGTTGAGACGGCCCTGGTGCACCATGTCGGTGACCTGCGTGACTTCGCCCCCGGTCAGGGTGCTGATTCCGGCCCCCAGACTGCCTAAAAACCCCATCGAGTAGACGCTGTTCCCGATCACGATGTCGCCCGGCGACAACCCTTTTTTGTGCAGGCAGTAGATCTCATTTCCCGAAAGCCCCGTCATGACAGCCATAGATGCCTCCTTTTAAGACGACAGATCGACAAGCGAATTGCAGTGACAGATATCATTCAAACATGGCCCAGGCAAATCCCTGCTTGTAGAGCTCGCCGAGAGGTAACAAAGCTCGATACGTACCCTGTAAGTCGAGGCTGAACCTAACCCCCGTCCCCCGTCCCGACACGGCTTATCTTGTCCCGTAGGGAAATGTGACAAAGAACGACCGCCTCGCGCTTTGCTCCCCGCCCCTCAAGGAGCGGTCTGATGCGGTAAGCCCTCTAAAGAGGGCTGGGTCGGATGTGAGTAGGGACGATTGCGCAAGGAAACAGAGTGTCAGCCATCCCTGGTGGAGAGATTTGCTGTCCATTCCAACCCTCGCAGGCCCATTTATGGGCCTTAACCTTCCCCAACAGGCCGCTCCTTTAGGGGCGGCGGTCTTAAGGGACAAGATAAGCCGACACGGGAAGGGGGTGCCCGAACAAGGAATCGTTTCGATGTGCGTGGGTGTTAGCGGCGCGTATAGCGATGCTTTACGCCGAGGGGGAAGTAGTCGGGGTCGGCGGTCGGCAGCAGAGTGATCAGAGGCCGTTGATATTCCGCAGGGACGTAGCTGGCGAACTCCGTATTGAGGCGCAGCAGATGGGTCAGGATCGAGGCAGCGGCTGCCTGCTCTCTGTTCGTGTCCGCCGTTAGGCCCGGCGCGAGTTCTATGGTGATCGCGAGAGATCGGTTTCTGTCGGTGTCTTCTTGGGCTTCCAACACGAATTTCCCGGTGACCCACTCGCGGATCTCAGGCTGCTCCAGGCCGACCGTAATATTCTCGGGGTAGATGTTCGCGCCGAAATAGGAGATCGTGAAGTTGGAGCGGCCGAAGACATAGACGAAGGGCAGGGGCCGAATCCCGCGCCGTTCCGGACCTAATTCCGCGAGAGGGTCGAAACCGGTGGAGGCGAGAAACGCCAGCATCTGCGTATAGGGGACGAGGCCGCCGGTATCAAGAATATTGTAGCGAACGAGCGGGATGCCGTTGTCGCCGGTGAAGAGGAGCTGCCCGTCCTGCGCCTCGAAGAAGCGGCTGTGCGGATCGTACTGAACGAGCGTGGGCAGACGCGACTCGCCGAAGAGAGCGCGGGACGCCTCGGGGCGCTGCGCCAGATAGCGGCGGATGCAGATCGAGAGCGGCGTCTCGTTGCCAAGCACACCGGCGTCCGCTGTGCCATAGAGCGAGGCCGAGTCGGCATAGATATCGCGCATACCGACGCGCTCACCGACCAGCGCGCGCCACTCCTCGCTGAACACTTCGCCCGCCATGACCAGCTTGATTCGGTAGGGCGTCCAGTCGATTCCCCGCACCCGACCCGCATCGACCACGTCCTTCAAGAACGGCGGATAGCCGCACAGCACGACCTGGTCGTAGAGCGGGCCGAGCTCCTGCACGACACGGAAAATCTCTTCACGGTTGTTTCCCGGCGTGATCACCATGAGGGGATAGCCCTTCGTGGCGAGGTGCCGGCAGCAGGCGGCGGTATACATTCCGCCGACCCAGGTTCCCAGCGCAAAACCGATCACGACCAGTGTGCGGCGCTCATCGGCCCGAAAGGAGTCGTGAAAAATCTGTTCGAACCGCACGGCAATTGCGAGTTCGTCGGTAAGGAACCGCGGCCAGAAGCAGGGGCTGCCGGTCGACCCAGAGGAGACCGCGATCATGTCGCAATCCTCCAGACGTCCATTACGGCAGAGATCGGGCAGGGAGTGGCGGAGCAGGTAGTTTTGTTTGGTCAGGGGGGGAAGGCGGAGAAAATCGTCGTGGGAAGGCGTTTTCTGCGGGACGAGGCCGTGCTCCGCGAGGAAAGCCTGATAGGCGGGAACCGTGCGGGCCGTCTGAGCATAGACACCCAGCGCTGCCTGCACGGGGTCGCCCTGCGGCAGGAGCAGGTCGAGAGAGGTGTGGAGAAACCGCTGTAAGCTTTGAACGGCCTCTTCACGGCAAACGGGCATAGAACACCTTCCTTCTTTCCGAAGCGAATCCGAAGCCAAGATTAGGATGCGCGCGTCAGTGCACGATGGTGACAGGCGTTCCCGTTCGACAGACCGCGTAGATCTCCTCGATGTCGTGCCGCTTCAGGGAGATGCAGCCCGTTGTCCAGTTCTGACGTCGATCGATCGCACCGTCTGCCCGTTCCAGAACGCCATGAATGCCGATAGCCCCGCCGATGGTCGCGTCCTGGGGAATGACGCCATCTCGCTTTGCCCTTCGAAACCGCTGCCACGAGACGGGCGTCGGATAGCTCAACAGCATAAACCGCGACCACGACCGATGCGGGCGGACGGTGGTGAGCCGAAAGGGTCCTTCCGGTGTACAGTTGTCGCCTTCAAAGCGCTTATCGTCCACAGGATTAGCGCCAAGCACGACAAGATACGCTTTCACCGCCTTGCCCCGATAGAGCGCCGTCAATCGGTAGCGTGATTTCTCTACGCGTAGCGAGACGCGACTCGTACGCAATGGTCTCTCGGCAATTAGTTCGACAAGCGGCGTGTCGTAGTGGATCAGGCTCCGTAGGATTCGTCCAGTAGCTCGACGGGGTGACAGATGCGGACATCGATTCCCTGCTCTTTGGCGCCCTGCTGGATCCAGGCCAGACAGCCGGGATTGCCCGTCGCGATGATGCTCGCGCCGGTCGCCTTCAAGTTGGCGATTTTGCGGTCGAGAAGCTGCCGTGCCATCTCGGGCTCCGTGACGTTGTAGACGCCCGCACTGCCGCAGCAGGTGTCGGCCTCCTCCATCTCGACCAGCTTCAGGCCGGGAATCTGCTGGAGCAGTTGGCGCGGCTGAATCCGCACCTTCTGGCCATGCGCGAGGTGACAGGCGTCGTGGTAGGAGACGACCGCGTTGATCGGCTTCGGCGGCGGAGTCAGGCCGATCTCGCTCAGCCACTCGGTAATGTCTTTGACTTTGGCCGAGAAGGCGCGGGCCTTGTCGCGGTAGGCCGGATCGTCCGCGAAGAGGTCGCCGTACTCTTTCATGGTGGATCCGCACCCGGCGGAGTTGAGGATGATCGCGTCCAACTCGTTCATCAGCGGTGCGAAGGCATCGATGAGGGCGCGCATCCGTGTGAGGGCGTCGGCATGGAAGCCGGTGTGGATATGCAGCGCACCGCAGCAGCCCGCTGCCTTGGGAGCGACGACCTCGCAGCCGTTGGCCTGGAGGACGCGCACCGTCGCGGAGTTCGTGCCGCCGAACAGCACCCGCATCACGCAGCCCTCTAGAATTCCGACCGTGTGCCGTTTCGTACCGATGGCAGGCGACCGTTCCGGCAGGTTATGCACCTTCGCCTCGCCCTGCGCCACCGGCAGCGACAGCGCGTGGTCGGAGGAGCCCGAGAGCAGTTTTGCCGCGAAGCCGGGCATCTTGCCGTGTGTCAGCTTGCCGAACAGCCCTGCCGCTTTCAGTGACGCCGCCAGCAGTCCAGGGTTGGTCAGGGTTCCGATCAACTGCTTGCGGGTGAAGCTCTGCGCGGCGGGCCGCAGGTGGTTCTCCTCGATATGGGTGCGCGCCATCTCCAGGATCGACCCATACTCCACGCCGGACGGGCAGGCCGTCTCGCAGGCGCGGCAGCCCAGGCAGGTGTCCAGCGCTTCGATCACGTCGCTGTCGAATGGGATCACCTTTTCTCGCCAGGAGCGCACCAGATAGATGCGCCCGCGCGGCCCGCGCGTCTCCTGACCGGTCAGTCGAAACGTCGGGCAGGCGTCCAGACAAAATCCGCACCGTATGCACTTGGCTGTCTTATCGTCGATTGTGTTGTTCATCATTATGTCTCTATTGTACCGGAGGCGTGATTTACAGGCGCGGGTCGATGGGTTCGCTTTCGAGCGCGAGAACAGCGAACGCGCATTCGTGGACACGGCGCAGGGGTTCTTTCCGCACGAACCGCTCCAATCCCTCCACGCCCAGCGCGAACTCGCGCAGCGCGAGACTGCGTTTCGCGCCCAGACCGCGCTTTCGGAGCCGTTCGATATTCTCAGGAGCCGTGTACTCCGGCCCATAGATGATGCGCAGATACTCGCGGCCCCGCACCTTGACGGCAGGTTGTACCAGCCCCTTCGGGCCGCGCACCACGAACGCGAATGGCTTGACGACCATGCCCTCGCCGCCGGCAGCCGTCATCTCCTCCCACCAGCGGGTTCCGGCCGCGACGGACTCTTCGTCGCCGGTTTCGACACGCAGATAGTCCGTCGCCATCAGCAGATCGCTCTGTTCCGCGAGGCGGGCCAGCGTCGTCATGTGCCAGAGGTGGTCGCGGTCGAAGTAGGTCTTGCCTTCCGTCGCCATGAGGTGGAACGGCGCGAGACGGATCCCCTCCAGCCCCTGCACCTCCCAGCAGTAGTGCGCATAGGCGGCACGGTAGCGGGTGACATCGTCGAGACGCCGCCGCAGATGGATCAGGCGCTCCGCCACATCCAGTCCCCGCGCCGCCGCCTGCTCCATGACGGCGATGGCCGCGGTGAGCGATGCCTGCGCTGCCGCCCCGACCGGCGCGTACTGCTCGCGCAATAGGCCCTGCGCCTTTGCGTTCCCGGGCATAAGCTCGCAGTCGA
>JBBQPO010000151.1:0-15177 GCA_038217285.1 Chthonomonadales bacterium | reverse complement strand
GGAGGAGATGGGCACGACACTCGAACGCACGGCCTATTCGCCCAATATCAAGGAGCGGCTGGACTACTCCTGCGCCCTTTTCGATGGCGAGGGCCGCCAGGAGGCGCCGGCGGCCCAGATTACCGTGCATCTGGGGGCGATGCCGCTGATGCTGGAACATCTGCGCCCACGAGTACCGTGGTCGCCCGGCACGATGTGGCTGTCGAACGATCCGCGTCTCGGCGGAACCCATCTCCCCGACTTGACACTTGTCGCGCCCGTCTACCTGCCGGCTTCACGGCGGGGATCCCGCCCGGTCGGCTACGTCGCCAGTCGGGCGCATCACGCCGACATCGGCGGCCTCACTCCCGGCTCGCTCCCGCTCTCCACGGAACTGTTCCACGAAGGACTGATCCTTTCGCCCGTGCGTCTGGTCGAGCGAGGAAGGATTCGCGAGGATATACGTGACCTTGTCTGCGCCAACTCCCGAACCCCTCAAGAGCGGCGCGGAGACCTCGCGGCGCAGGTGGGCGCCAATGAGACGGGAATCCGCCGCTTTCAAGCCCTCCTGTCCCGCTACGGTGTCGCCCAGTTCCGAATGCGAACGCTGGAAAACATCGCGTTCGCCGCCTACTCCATCCGGGCCGCTCTGCGTCGCCTGCCTCCAGGAACCTATGTCGCTGCCGATGTGCTGGACGACGACGGCGCAGGCAATACCGACATCCCTATCGTCCTCACCCTGTCGATCACTGAGGCTGGGCGCATCCATTTCGACTTTACCGGAACCGCACCACAAACCCGTGGCTCCCTAAACGCGACGGAAGCCATTACACGCTCGGCCTGCTACTATGCCGTGCGCTGTCTTGTCCAGGAGGAGATCCCCACCAACGCCGGCTGTTTTGCGGACATCGAGGTGACCGCGCCGGAAGGAACGCTCGTCAACGCGCGGTTTCCCGCCGCTGTCGCCGCCGGGAACGTCGAAACCTCGCAACGGATCGTCGATGTCTGCCTACGCGCTCTGGCACAGGCAGCGCCGGATCTCCTGCCCGCCGCCAGCCAGGGAACGATGAACAATGTGACCATTGGAGGTAACGACCCGCAGCGTTCCCGTCCCTTCGCCTACTACGAAACCCTTGCCGGCGGAGCGGGGGCCTCATCACTCGGACCGGGCCTCGCTGCAGTCCACTCCCACATGACCAATACCCGCAATACGCCGGTAGAAGCCCTGGAATCGCACTATCCCCTGCGAATACAGGAGTACTCTATCACTCCCAACACGGGCGGTGGAGGGAAGCATCACGGCGGGAATGGCCTGTTGCGCCGCGTTGAACTCCTTACCGAGTGCCAGGTCTCCCTGCTGACCGAACGCCGCGTCCATCCTCCCTTCGGAACACACGGAGGCGACGATGGCTCCGTCGGCGTCAATTCGCTTGCGCTCCCCGGAAAAGCAACCGTAACCCTCCCTGGCAAATGGAGCGGAACCTGCCCGGCAGGAACAGTCTTGACTCTGCAAACACCAGGCGGCGGCGGCTGGGGACAGAAATAGGCCGAGCAGGATTCCCCTGCTCTGTTCCCGGCAATGAATTGCCGTTCTGAGAGGGGAAGTCCGCCTTCGCGGACTCGCGGCTTTGAGTCCGCGACGGCGGACTTCCCGTTTCAGCGCGGGGCTTGAGCCCCGTGAACAGTTCCACGAGGGAATTTCACAAACAAAAATCAAATCCGGTTGACATGATGGCGTTCCGCCCGGTATACTCTTACTGTCTTCAACTTATGAAGGAATAGATTTTCCATGTTCATCGACAACGTCTGCAGCAGTTTTATCAACCGTCGCCGCGAGCGTACAGGCAAATAGCCCACGCCGCGTCGTTGTCCTGTGACATACCAACCGACTGAAAGCCGTGGGCAGCCCCAACCGGGAGGCCGACGGCGTTCATTTTTTAGAAACTGCCCGCCGCCGGTCCCATGACCGAGCGGCAAATTCATTTTTATCTGTGTAGCGCAAGAGGAGTGAGCGAGTTATGATAGACGTAGCGATTGTAGGAGCTTCCGGTTATGGTGGCGGCGAGCTGTTGAGGCTGCTGGCGGCACATCCTGGAGCGCGAGTACGCGCGGCGGTTTCGGAAACGTATGCGGGCCAGCCGGTGTCGGCGGCGTTCGCGGGGATGGCGAAACGGTCTGATATCGTGTTCTCAAGTTACGGCGACGGCACGGAGGTAGCCCAGTGCGATGTCGTGTTTCTCGCGCAGGACAACGGAAAGGCGATGCATATCGCCCCACAACTCCTGGAGGCCGGGTGTAAGGTGGTGGATCTTTCCGCTGACTTTCGACTGCGGGATGTAGCGCTCTATGAGACATGGTACAAGCAGGCGCACACGGCCCCGGACTGGAATGCACAGGCCGTGTATGGGCTGCCGGAACGAAATCGCGAAGCGATCCGGGTAGCGCGCCTGGTGGGCAATCCAGGCTGCTTCCCGACCGCCTCGCTGATCGCTCTCCTGCCGCTTTTCGTGAATGGACTCGTCGATCCTGCGTCTGTGCTGATCGATGCCAAGTCGGGCGTTTCCGGCGCGGGGCGGTCGAAATGGAGCCAGGACTACCACTTTCCGGAGGCAAACGAAAGCGTCAGCGCCTACAAAATCGCCGGAACCCATCGTCATACGCCTGAAATCGAGCAGTCTTTGTCCCTCGTGGCAGGCGCTGAAGTCGCTCTCACCTTTACCCCACACCTGATCCCGATGACGCGCGGCATCCTCGCGACCTGTTATGCGATGCTTAAAGAGAAGGGAACGCGGGAAGAACTGTTGAAGATGTATAGTGCGTTCTACGCCGATGCCCCGTTTGTGGCGGTTCGCGACGACCTGCCCGCGACGAAACAGACGCTGGGCTCGAATATGTGCCACCTCGGACTGGCGGTAGACGCGCGCCTGAACCGCGTTACAGTCGTCTCGGCGATCGACAACCTGGTCAAAGGGATGGCAGGACAGGCGATTCAGAATATGAATCTGATGTGCGGTTTCAACGAGACAGACGGACTGGCTATGGGAGGGGTTTGGCCCTGAGCAGACGGATAAGTAAGGATCTACCATGCTAAAGCTGATACGGAAACGAATTTTGATCGATCCTCTCGTGCGGGCCAAGGACTGGGACGCCCTTCTGGAGGAGGGTCTCGTGGCGGGGTGGGTCTTTGATAATCTTCTCGAGGATGTCAGCGAAGAGGGCGCTCGGATGCGCGGCTCCTGTCCGAAGAGTATACGCGATATGGTCGCGCATGTGGCCGATGTCAACTATGGAGTCGCCAATATTCTGGAGGCTTTCACACGGGGACGCTCGCTGCAGTACGAAGCGGGCTCGCTCTATCGCGGAGCCGGGAAGAGATCCTTTGACGACGTGCGCAAAGATCACGCGGGTTCGCTGCTTCGGCTGGCGGAATCGACGGGCAGACCCATCAATCCCAAGCAGGTCAGTTGGCATTTCCAATATGGCAGGCTGAACGGTAAAGAGTGGCTCGCAACCATAATTTCGCACTATGGGCATCATACACGCCAACTCGAACGCATTAAGAGTTCCAGCGCGTATAGAGCGGCGGTACGCCCCGCTCAACCCCACAAAGAGCAGACGAGCTGAGGAGAAACGTCTTGTTAATACGATGGCAACAGGCGGAGGCAGCGGGAATCACGTTTCCGGAAGGGTTTGTCGCCTCCGGAGTACGGTGCGGCCTGAAGACTGAGGGCGAGGATCTGGCCCTGTTGGTCAGTGAGAGCGCCTGCGCGGTCGCTGGCGTTTTCACGACCAACCGGGTCCAGGCCGCCTGCGTACAGTACTCGCGGCGCGTCGTCAAGAACGGCACGGCCCGCGCGGTCCTCATCAACGCGGGCAATGCGAACGCCTGCAACGGAGAGCAAGGCGATCAGGACAACCGGACGCTGGCGGAGTGGGTCAGTCGTCGCCTCAATCTGCCGCCCGACGCCGTCCTCACCGCCTCCACCGGGATTATCGGGCACCTGCTGCCGATGGACAAACTGCAGGCAGGCATCGAGGCGGCAGTCGCCGGACTGGACCGGGAGGGCGACACCGATCAAACGCTGGCCCGGGCCATCATGACCACGGATACCTACCCTAAGCACAGCGCCTTCGAGGCCGATTCGGATGTGTGGGTGGCGCCGATTCGGTTTGGCGGTATGTGCAAAGGCTCCGGAATGATCGCGCCCAACATGGCGACAATGCTCGCGTTCGTCACGACGGATGCGCGCTTACCGGCCGCCTTGCTCCAGGAAGCATTAAACAGAGCGGTGGCAGTTTCGTTCAACAGTGTTACCATCGATGGGGATACGAGTACGAACGATATGTGTCTGCTGCTGGCATCCGGGATGGGAGCGGGAGAGATCTCGCGACCTGGCCCGGCCTTCGAGGATTTCGTCGATGCGCTGACTCGGCTCTGTGTCGGCCTGGCGAAGGAGATCGCGCGGGATGGGGAGGGCGCGACGAAGCTTGTCGAAGTCGTGGTACGGGGCGCGGCGACGGAGGCAGGAGCGCACCGAATTGCGAAGACCATCGCGGAATCACCGCTCGTCAAAACGGCGCTGTTCGGTAACGATCCGAACTGGGGCCGCCTTCTCATGGCCGCAGGCCGCGCCGGGGTTCCTTTCGACCCAAGCGGAGTCGAGGTCCGAATCGGCGAGCACATCGTCTGCTCGGCAGGCCGCAGCGTGGAGTTCGACCGCGACGGCGCGCACGACTACTTGACTGGCAAAGAGGTGCAGATCGTGATGGATCTGAATATGGGAGACGAAGTCGCGACGATCTGGACGTGCGACTACAGTTACGACTACATCAAAATCAACGCCGAATACCACACGTAAATGCCAACTATGACCAATAAACTTGAACCTCGTCAGCATGCTGCGGTCCTGATCGAAGCGCTGCCCTACCTGAAGCAGTTTTACGGCAAGACTATCGTCGTGAAATATGGCGGCAACGCCATGATCGATGAGGCGCTGAAGATGCAGGTGATGCAGGACATTGCCCTGCTTCACTACGTAGGTATTCGACCTATACTTGTACATGGCGGTGGCCCTGAGATCAGCGCGATGATGAAGCAGATGGGGCAGGAGCCGACCTTTGTCGGCGGCCTACGCGTGACCGATGCCGCAACGATGGAGATCGTCGAGATGGTCCTCACCGGCAAGACGAACAAGGGCATCGTGTCGCTCCTGAATCGACAGGGCGCGAAAGCGGTCGGATTGAGCGGTAAGGATGCCAACCTGATCCAGGCGTATCGCATGGAGTCAGCGCTCGGCGATCTGGGGTTTGTAGGCGAGGTCGCTCAGGTTAATCCTGAAATCCTGAACTTGCTGAGCGGCAATGGGTATGTCCCGGTCGTCTCCTCTGTGGCGATCGGTCCGGATGGAGCGAGCTATAACGTCAATGCGGATCATGTGGCCGGGCATATCGCGGCGGCGGTGGGCGCGGCGAAACTGGTGCTGCTGACCGATGTAGAAGGTCTCTATGCCGACTATGCCGACAAGTCTTCCCTCATTCAGCGTATGGATACGGACAGGGCGAGCGCGATGATCGCCAGCGGGGCAGCGGAGCGTGGGATGATCCCCAAACTGGAGGCGTGCATTGCAGCGATCGAGGGAGGCGTCAGTCGTGCCCACTTGATAGATGGGCGGCAACCCCATTCGCTGCTGATCGAGATTTTCACCGACACCGGTATTGGCACGATGATTCATGCCTGATCCGACTCGATTCGCGGACACGACGTTTCGTGTCTGGCAGTTTCAGCCTTCGAAGGAGAATGCGCACCGATGAGCAACACGGTTCCTGACATCGCGACAACGTCGCCCGGCCTGATACCCTTAGAAACACAGGAGAAGCTCCTGCATGTCGTCATGCGGCGGCAAGCCGCATTGAGCCTGCAGGTGGCAGCGCTCTTCCTGCTGCCGCTTCTGGCGCTTCCCTGGCTCAACCAGAGCCAGCCTGCGCTGATGAACAGTCGTCTCTTCGGGTTCAGCCTGACCTGGCTCATTCTGGGGATCTGCTTCTTTCCCCTGACCTGGCTTCTCTCCTCCTACTTCGTCCAGAAATCGGACGCTATCGAAGCGGAGTGTACGGCTATCGGGCGTACGATGTTGCCTGCAGCGGTTTCTACCACTGTAGGGGCGACGACGACCGCACCGCAGGAAGAGGGGATGGAATGACCGAGGGGATCGCGTGGATACCGCTTACGTTTGTTATCCTCATCATCGCGGCGACGGTCTGGCTGGGCATCCATGCCACGAAGATGTCGAAATCGGCCTCCGACTTCTTCGTCGCTGGCCGGTCGGTCAGCGTTTTCTGGAACGCCTCCGCGATCTCGGGGGAGTATCTCTCCGCAGCCTCCTTTATGGGTATCGCAGGGCTGTTGATGAAGAACGGCTATGACGCGCTCTGGTACCCTGTCGGCTACGCCACCGGTTATCTGCTTCTCCTGCTCTTCATCGCGGGGCCGTTGCGTCGTTTTGGCGCCTACACCGTTCCTGACTTCGCAGAGGGACGTTTTGACAGCCCGACGTTCCGCAAGATCGCCGTCATCTTCGTGCTCTTCATCGGTTTTTTCTATACGATGCCGCAGATGAAGGGCGCGGGCCTGACGATGGCCTTGATTCTGAACTGGCCCTATGCGGTTGGAATCGTCGTCGTCGGTGCGGTCATCACGTTCAATGTGGCGCTTGGCGGAATGAAAGGCATTACCTTCGTCCAGGCGTTTCAGTACTGGGCCAAAGTGTTCGCGATCTCCGTTCCGGTCTTCGTATTGATGTCGGTCTATGGCGGCTACCCTGCAAACGTCGCCGCGAACGTCGATAACCCGAAGGCTACGCCCAAACTGGAGAACGAGACGAAGGTCGCTTTCAAAGGCAAGGACGGTGCCCCGGCCAACGCCGTCGCCTTCGCGTCGGGCCCCGTCACGCGAATCACCTTTCCCGACGGCGCGAAACTCGATAAGGTCTCGGCGGCGCGCAAACTCGAACCGGGCGAAGATCCGCTTCATGCCGGTGCGCTGGTCGTCCTGCAGGGAGATCAGATTGTCGCCACCAGTCCGGCGGGCGGATGGCCGCACGGGATTACCATTGCCGCCGGATCGGTGTTGGAGTCTCATCCCTATAAGGCCACGCAGTCCGGAAATCCACTCATGAAAGACGGCGCGAACCTTCGCAACTCTCCGAAAATCGAGTTTCTGACGAAGACGAGCGGACTAATGGCTGCGGGTTCCGCTATCCCGAACGCGCAGTCGAATAAGAAGTGGAGCGAGCCGTTCGGGACCATGACCGGTAAGTATGGGCATCCGCTGCTCTATACCTATTCGTTGATCCTGGCGCTGGTCTGTGGTACGGCGGGGCTGCCTCATATTCTGGTGAGATTCTACACAAACCCGGATGGAAGATCCGCCAAGCGGACGACGCTATGGGTTATGGTTCTGATCGGAATCTTCTACTTTTTCCCGCCTATCTGGGGTGCCATTGGACGGAACATTCTTCCGATCCTCTACGCCAACAATGCGACCGACAGCATCGTGATCAAGCTGCCGATGGCGCTGACCGGCAATAAGCTGCTCGGGCAGATCTTGAGCGGAATCACGAGCGCCGGGGCGTTCGCGGCCTTTATGTCGACGTTCTCCGGTCTGTTGGTCAGCATGTCGGGCGCGCTGGCCCACGATATCTATGGCAAGATGCTGCGGCCCAATGCGTCCCAGGGCGACCGCCTGAAGGCCTTCAAGATCGCCGCCATCGTGTGTGGCGTCATTTCGATGCTGCTCGGACTGCTGGTACAGTCCTTCGACATCGCCATGATGGTCGGGTGGGCTTTCGCCATCGCAGCGGCGTCCTACTTCCCGTTGCTTCTGCTCGGCGCTTGGTGGCGTGGTTTGACCCGCCACGGCGCTGCTGCCGGAATGCTGACAGGGGGCTTGCTGTCGCTGACGGCGATCGTCTGTTCGATGGCGCTCGACAAGAAGTGGCTTTTGTGGGAGGTCAGTCCGCAGATTCGCACTCTGATGGAGCAGCCCGCGATCTGGGGCGTTCCCGTTTCGATCACCGTGATGGTCGTCGTCTCGCTGGCTACCGCCGCCCATGTGCCGCACGACATCGCGATGAAGATGCTGCGCCTGCACGCGCCCGAGGAGCTTGGCGTGTCGAAAAACTACATCGATCACTGAGCGTAAGACCCTGGTCGGCGCGTCTCTGTCTGCGCCGACCTCTACTGGAACGAAGAGGAAACGAATATGAGTACCTACCTCCTGGAAGAAGAGGATGCCCTCCTGGCCCTGCCCAATGCCGCCGAAACGATCATGGCGCTGGACCGTGACTATATCATGGGAACGTACGCCCGTCAGCCTGTCGTGTTCGTGCGCGGGGAAGGAGCGCGTCTGTGGGACAGTGAGGGGCGTGAGTATCTCGATTTCCTATCGGGCATCGCCGTGGTCGGGGTTGGGCACTGCCATCCCAGGGTGGCGGGAGCCATCGCGGAACAGGCGCACCGGCTCATGCACATCAGCAATCTCTTTCATAATCCGCTGGCAGCCAAACTGGCGGAACGACTGTGCAAACTGGCGGATATGGACAAGGTGTTCTTCTGCAACTCCGGTGCGGAGGCGAACGAGGCCGCGCTGAAGATCGCGCGGAAGTGGGGCAAGCAGAAGCGCGGCGTGGACTGCTTCGAGATCATCACGTTTACAGGCTCGTTTCATGGCCGAACGATGGGAGCGGTCTCGGCGACCGCGCAGCCGAAGTATCAGGCCCCGTTCGCGCCGCTGGTTCCCGGCTTTCACTACGCGCCCCTCAACGACCTGGCGGCGCTGGACGAACTGATAACGGAGAAGACCTGCGCGGTCATGATCGAGCCGTTGCAGGGCGAAAGCGGCATCAATCCCGCGACTCCCGAGTTTCTGGCAGGCGTGCGCGCCCTATGTGATGAGGCTGAAGTTCTGTTGATCCTCGACGAGATTCAGTGCGGCATGGGCCGTACCGGCCATTTTCTCGCCAGTCAGTGCGTCGGAGTGCAGGGCGACATCGTCACCCTGGCGAAAGGGATCGCCGACGGCTTTCCGATGGGCGCCTGCCTCGCCAGGGGTTCGGCTGCGAACACACTCGTTCCCGGCGACCACGGATCGACCTTCGCCGGACAACCGCTCGCCTGCGCCGCCGCGCTCGCCACGCTGGACGTGATGGAGGAGGAGCATTTGATGGAGCGCGCCGCCGAAGTCGGCGGCTACTTCAAGGCGCGCCTGCAGGAGTTGCAGAACGCGTTGCCGGATCGGATCAAAGAGGTGCGAGGACGTGGGCTAATGGTCGGCTTACAGCTCAGCACACCGGACGCGAAGGCGGTTCATAAATATCTGATGGAAGCCGGCATCGTCGCCAATGCGACCAGCGACAGCGTCCTGCGTTTCGTCCCACCGCTCGTCGTCACCAATGCCGACTGCGATCGAGTCGTGACAACTATTGAACAGGCGCTTAATAGTGGCTGATAGTTTGTTCGTAGATTGCGTTCACGGGGTTGAAACCCCGCGCTGAAACGGCAAGTCCGCCTTCGCGGACTGAATGCAACCAACCCGCGAAGGCGGGTTTACCCTCTCAGAACGGCAATTCATTGCCGGGAAAAGTACGAAGGAACTATGACCGACTACTTAGTCGTGTTCTGAAGCACGGTGGGCCGCGACGCTGACGACAGGACGGAGGACAGGAACCATGTGGCAACGATTTACAGAGAGAGCACGGCGCGTCGTATTCTTCGCCCAGGAAGAGGCCGGAAGGCTTGGGGAGAACTATGTCTCCACCGAACATCTGCTCCTCGGACTGGTACGCGAGAACGATAGCGTGGCCGCTCGTATTTTGGATGGAATGGGCATCTCTCTAGGCCGCATTCGCACAGAGATCGAGCGTCAAGTGGCACGTGGAGACGGACGCATAGGCCAGGATATGCAGCTCACGCCTCGCGCCAAGCGCATCATCGATCTGGCTTACGACGAAGCGCGACAACTGAGCAACAACTATATCGGAACGGAGCACATTCTGCTCGGCCTGATCCGCGAGGGCGAGGGTCTGGCAGGACGTGTGCTGGCGAAACTCGGCGTGGAGCTGGAGAGGACTCGGCGTGAGGTTATGGCGCTGCAGGACGGCGATGCCGGAAGTTCGATACGCGAGGGTGTGCGGCAACCCGCCGGTGCTGAGGCTGCATCGCATGCAGCAGGCGAATTGGTCTTGAAATCCATGATCCAGGATGATATGGATAAATGGCGCGGTCGCTCGCTCGTTTCGCTGTTCGACGTCTCGTCGGAACAGGTGATGGCAGTGCTGGGAGTTGCCGCCCGGTTTAAGGCGCTAAAGCGAAACGATAAGTTCGTCTACTTTGCGCATCCGAAAACGCTGGCCCTGCTGTTCGAAAAGCCTTCGCTGCGAACGCGTGTGAGTTTCGAGGCGGGTATGGCGCATCTGGCAGGCCATGCGATTTATCTTGCTCCTGGCGATGTCGGATTAGGAGTACGGGAGTCAGTGTCGGACGTGGCAGGGGGACTGTCGCGATGGGTCGATGCCATCGCGGCGCGGACCTTCAAGCACGAAACGGTGGAGGAGTTGGCGGCAGCCGCAACGGTTCCTGTGATCAACGCGTTGAGCGACCGGGAGCATCCTCTCCAGGCGTTTGCCGATCTGCTCACGATCATTGAATCCAAAGGCAAGCTTGGCAATCACCTCAAATTGGCCTACGTCGGGGATGGGAACAATGTGCTGCATGCGCTGCTGCTTGCCTGCGCCAAAGTCGGGGTAAACTTAACTGCCGCCTGCCCGACCGGTTACGAACCTGCGGCGGAGTACGTGGCCGAGGCGCAGCGAATCGGGGCAGGGGAGAATGGGACAGGAGCCATAATCGCGGTCGTGACAGACCCCGTTGTGGCTGTGAAGGACGCCGATGTCGTCTATACCGACGTCTGGACCAGCATGGGACAGGAAGAGGAGAAGGCGCAGCGGTTGGCGATCTTCGCGCCCTATCAGGTCAACGCCGCGCTGATGGCGCACGCCAAACCGGACGCGATCGTTCTGCACTGTCTGCCGGCCCATCGTGAGGAAGAGATCACCACGGAGGTGATGGAGGCCCACAAAGAGGTGATCCTGAATCAGGCGGAAAATAGGCTCCATACGCAGAAAGCGCTCGTCGCCCTGATGGTCGGGCTCTGACGCGGTCAACAATAAAATTTAAGGACATTCGATAAGATGAAGAAGATCGTTCTGGTGTACTCCGGCGGACTGGATACCTCCGTCTGCATACCGCTGATGCGGGAGGAGTACGGATTTGACCACGTAATCACGGTGACTGTCGATGTCGGGCAGCCTGCTGACGACATCAAGCTCGCCGAGGAGCGCGCCGTGCGGCTCGGGACCGAGCACTACACGGTGGACGCAAAGGAGATGTTCGTCGAGCATTTCTGCTGGCCTGCCGTGCGCGCCAATGGCGACTATCAAGGCTATCCGATCTCAACCAGCATCGCCCGACCGCTGATCGCGTTGAAGGCGGTCGAAAAAGCCAAGGAGCTCGGCGTGAACGCGTTCGGGCACGGCTGCACCGGCAAGGGCAACGATCAGTTCCGCATCGAGTATATCATGCGGACGCTCCTGCCGGACGCCGAGATCATCGCGCCGATGCGCGAAGGTCGTCGCCTGCCCGACGGCACGCGCGACACCTGGACGCGCAGCGAAGAGATCGAATATGCCAACGCGCACGGCCTCGACATCCCGCAGACGAAGGACAAGATCTGGAGCGTGGATGAGAACGTCTGGGGACGCAGCATCGAGGGCGGACGCCTCGAAGAGCCCGACTACGCGCCGCCGGAAGAGATCTTCCACTGGACGCGCAGTATTGCCGACTGCCCGGATGCGCCGCGCACCCTCCACATCGGCTTTGAGAACGGCGTTCCGGTCTCCCTCGACGGCGAGCGCCTCGCGAGCCTCGAACTCGTGGTGGAACTGAACAAGATCGCCGGCGAACACGGGGTAGGACGCATCGACATCATGGAAGACCGCATGATGGGGCTAAAAGTGCGCGAAAACTATGAGTGCCCCGCAGCTGTGGTGCTGATCGCGGCGCACCGGGCGCTGGAGGCCCTGGTCTGCACAGCAGGAGAGCTCAAGTTCAAGTCCTTGGTAGATCGGGAGTGGGGTGAACTGGCCTACAAGGGTCTGTGGCTCGACCCGCTGCGCGAGGATCTGGAGGCGTTCATCAACCGCGTCCAACACAGGGTCACCGGCACCGTCATCATGCGGCTCAACAAGGGCAGCGCCGTGGTGATCGGCCGAAGCAGTGAAGCGGCGCTCTACAATGAAGATCTGGCCTCGTTCGACAGCAAAACCTTCAACCAGGCCGACTCGCTCGGCATGGTGAAGACGCACGGAATGCAGTCCAAACTCTACTGGCAGCTCAAACAGCAGGGCAAAATTCTCGGCGGCGCGCGGGACGAGCCGATGCTGATCGGCGGCGAGACGAAGCAGGGCACCGATGCTTAAGCTCTGGGGCGGGCATTTTGACGAGCCGACGGATGCGCTCATCGAGCGGCTGAACAACTCGCTCCGTTTCGATGCGCGGCTCTGGCGACACGATATTCAGGGCAGCATCGCGCATGCCGCCATGCTCGGCACGACCGGGATCGTCTCCCAGGCCAAGGCGGACGAGCTTGTTGCCGGGCTGAAGGCGCTGGAAACGGATCTTGCTGCCGGAACGGTCGAACTGCCTCCCGACGCGGAAGACGTGCATACCGCCGTCGAAGGGCTCTTGCGGGAGCGCTTAGGCCCGGTGGCCGGAAGGCTCCACACAGCCCGCAGCCGCAACGATCAGATCGCGACCGATATTCGCCTCTATCTGCGCGAAGTCTGTGACCGGACCGATCTGGAACTGGCGACGCTGCAGCAGGCGCTGCTCGATCATGCCGAAAACGAGACGGAGACAGTCCTGCCCGGTTTCACGCATCTCCAGCACGCACAGCCGGTCGTACTGGCGCATCATCTGCTCGCCTATTTCTGGATGCTGGATCGGGACCGGGAACGCCTCGCCGATACCCGCCGCCGCATCAACCGCCTGCCGCTCGGCGCAGGCGCGCTCGCAGGAACCGGATTTCCCATCGATCGTGAGCAGGTCGGCAGGGCCCTCGACTTCGCCTCCGTAATTCCCAACAGCCTCGACGCAGTCTCGGATCGGGACTTCGCCATCGAGTTCCTGGCCTTTGCCGCCATTACCATGATGCACCTCTCCCGACTGGCGGAAGAGATCATCCTCTGGAACGCGCCGGAGTTCGGCTGGATCACGCTGCACGACTCGGTGACGACGGGCAGCAGCATCATGCCGCAGAAGAAGAACCCGGATGTCGCGGAACTGGCCCGAGGCAAGACCGGCCGGGTCTACGGCGACCTGATGAGCCTGCTGACCCTGATGAAGGGTCTGCCTCTCGCCTACAACAAGGATATGCAGGAGGATAAGGAGCCGCTGTTCGACGCCATCGACACGCTCTTCCTCGTGATCCCCGCGATGCGTAAGACCCTGGAGACGGCCCGATTCCGCGCAGACCGCATGCTCGCGGCCACACAAGGCGACTTCTCGACGGCAACAGATCTTGCCGACTATCTGGTGCGGCAGGGCCTTCCGTTTCGCGAAGCGCATCACATCGTCGGCAAGGTCGTTCAGCACTGTACGGAGCGGAAAATCGGGCTGGAAGATCTGGACGGGGCGACCCTGGCCGCTTTCTCGCCCCTCTTGGAGCAGAATACGAAGGCAGCCCTGGCCGTCCTGACAGTGCAGTCCTGTGTCGCCGCCAGAACCTCACAGGGCGGAACCGCTCCCAGCGCTGTCCGTGTTCAACTGGACAAGGCACGGGAGCGGTTCGATAACCAAAGTGCGCCTCAGTAGACGCGCAGGGTCGCGCCGTTCAGGTGCGACTTATCGCACTTCTTCTCCAGGGAAGAGGGGATCGTCGTCGTGTTCGGGTCGCCATCGCTGACGTAGCGGCCCATCTCTCCATGCTTGATCCGGTCGAGCCAGAAGGTGCTGCCGCTGTCCTGTTCGCAGGCCTGGATACGCGGCAGGCGCATCGGATTGAACCGCTTCGAGATCGGCGCTGGGGCCGGATTCGCGCCCACGAGCAGGACCGCCCGGTTCGCATACGCCTGACCGTTGCCCGTTCCGGCTGCGAGAAGCTTCCTGTTTTTCGGTGAGATGCCCATCGGGAGCGCTACCGTGTCCACTTTTGTTCCCGGCGCAAGCTTCTCTATCTTTGCGACACAGTCCCCCAGTTCTTTCTGCACTTCGGCGTCCGAGAGTTTCGAAAGCGCCCGATGCGACACCGTATGATTGCCGATTTCGCAGCCCAATGTGAGGAGGGCTTTCATCTTCTTTACGGCGGTGTCGGTCCCGCAAAACCCGACGTCCGGCAGCACATAAAACGTCGCTTTGATCGGAAAATCCGGATGCGTCTTCGCGAACGCCTGCCATATCCCAATGACGCAGGCTGGATCGATGTCGCCGTTCGGCAGATATCGGAACTGACTGTTGCGCGCGTCGTCGAAGGTAAAGACCACCGGGGCCATGCCCATCGGCAGATCGATCTTATTATCCAGAACGCTGCGGAGCAGAACCGGGCGATAACCTTCGTCGTAGAGGCGCTGCAGGTCGTGTTTGAAGTTGTCGATGCTGCGCACCATGCTGCGTTCTTTCGGCAGGACATCGTGATACTCCAGGATTGGAACTACCCCAGCCTCGTTGACTTTAGCTTTTTGTAACTCCTCGATGCTCACGGGCGGCCTGGTCGGTTTCGCTTTCTGCGTCGGGGTAAGGGCGACCGCATCGACGGCACCGTTAGATGCCCCGCCGCGATGGCAGCCCAGAAATGTCGTGAGCGCGAGCGCGCCCGCAACATAGAATCGTCTTCGGTTGGTTTGCATACTTCCTCTGTTCATGACCCATAAAGGGCGTTATCATTCGAACCCTCATTCCCTTTTGACGCCCGGTTTTCCTTCCGGTTTCACGGTCAGGCAGGGAAAGGCAGCGTAAACGCCGAACCTATTTCCAAGGTAACCAACGGCACTCGAGGGCGAGGAAGGAGATAGGGCATGGCGACGGGCAAAGTACGTTTCGGCGTAATCGGTACGGGGGGGATGGGATCGGGCCACTGCGACATGATTC
>JBBQPO010000150.1:0-15224 GCA_038217285.1 Chthonomonadales bacterium | reverse complement strand
CCACGACTGCGTCGGGTCCCTTATCGTAGATGGCCTGAATTTCCTCGGGTGTAAGCATACTCGTTTGTACGATGTGTCCGCTTCAAAGATTCCCGATGGAGCAAGAAAAATCTACGGCAGAATCGGCCTAAGCAGTTACTCCTCCTGTTTGTTTGCATTCGTAAATTAGACCCAAAAGTGCGCTTGCTATATTTTGGGAACTGGAGCTTCATTTCCGCTGGCTTGGTTCTTGCAGCGAAGGTGTCCGGTGCTTGGTTGATGGAGAATATTAAGCGGTGAGGAGGGAGGTGGCGAGGTTCCCGAGCTTTTGGAGGGCGGGGGCGGTCTCTTCGGAGTAGTAGGCGGCGTTGAGGCGCAGGCAGTTGAGGTAGCGGTGCTGGGCGGTGAAGATCGGGCCGGGCGCGACCGTGATGCCCTCCTCCAGGGCGAGGGAGGTGAGCATCATCGTGTCGATTTCGGGTGGGCACTCGACCCAGAGCACGAAGCCGCCGTGCGGACGGGAGACAAGGGTGCCAGCGGGAAAACATCGCCCGACCGCCTGCGCCATCGCCGCGATACGCTGGCTATAGACCCGACGCACACTGCGGAGATGGTGGTCGTAGCCGCCGTTCACCAGGAACTCCGCGACAGCGTACTGCAGCGGTGTCGCGGTCGCGACCGTGCTGGCGAACTTCAGTCGCTCCACTTCGGCTTGAAACTGTCCCGCCGCGATCCAGCCGATGCGGTAGCCCGGCGAGAGGGTTTTGGTGATCGAAGAACAGAGCAGAACCAGCCCTTTACGGTCGTAGGCTTTGGCGACATCGGGCCGATCCGCATCGAAATAGAGATCGCCGAAGATGTCGTCTTCGATCAGCGGGATGTCGTGCCGCGCCAGCAGGGTCACCAACTCGCGCTTCTTCTCGCTCGGCATCGAGCCGCCCAGCGGGTTGCTGAAGTTCGACTGGACCAGGCAGGCCCGCACGGAATGCTCGCGCAGGGCGTCCTGAAGCGGCGGCAGACAGAGGCCTTCGCGGGGATCGCTGGGCAGTTCGAGCGCGCGCAGGCCCAGCGTCTCCAGCAGTTGCAGAATGTTGAAGTAGGTCGGTGAATCGACCACGACCGTATCGCCAGGGCGACAGGTCGCCCGCAAGGCCAGCGACAGCGCCTCCTGACAGCCCGAGGTGATCACGATCTGTTCGGGCGCAAGCGTGCAGCCGGCCGTGAGCAGGCGTCGTGCGATCTGCGTGCGTAACGGCAGACAGCCTGGCGGCACGCTGTAGCGCGACAGCACATCGCCTTCGCGCCGGGCCACCGTCATATAGGCGCGATGCAGTTTTTCGGTCGGCAGGAGCGCCACATCCGGCAGGGCCGCGCCGAAGGGCACCAGCGTCGGGTCTTCGGCGCTGCGCAGAATGCGCAGCATCAGATCGCTCAGGCTGATGGTGGTCGGATGAGAGGCGGGCTGCGAGCGGGCCGGCTCGCCCGGCAGCGTCCTCTCGTAGGCGCAGACGTAGTGCCCCGACTGCGGGCGCACCTCCACCCGACCCTGATCTTCCAGCAGTCGGTAAGCCTCCATCACCGTGGAGACGCTGACCTGCCGCTGCCGACAGAGCTCTCGCACCGAGGGCAGACGATCTCCCACACGGAATGTGCCGCCGTCGATCAGTCCCACGAGTTGGGACGCGACATGTTCATAGAGGGTAGCGCCGGGCATATTTGCGAGCGGTGGATCCTGCATCTTTCTATTGTACGCTTTCTTCGCCGTTCTGACCAGAGACAGTCTGGGCCAACTGTTACCGGAACAGTTTACCTCACACCAACTGTACTGGTCGCACATCGCTCTGACTGCCTCTGTTCACGAGGGCGCTCCGTGCCGCATACTCTGTTCCTGCAACCAACGTTACGGCAAGTACAGAGGAGTCATCGTGGACCAGACAATCGGTAATGCGGGACGCCCCGCACGACGCGCCCTCTCCCCACGAGCGGAAGGCATGCTGCTCGGGGCGCTGGGCGTGCTCGCCTTCAGTTTTACCATGCCAGCGACGCGTGCCGCCGCCCCCGAACTTGGCGGCGTCTTCGTGGGGTTGGGCCGTTCACTGGTCGCCGCCGTTCTGGCCGGTGCGATCCTGTTCTGCCTGCGAGAGCCTCTGCCCGACCGCCGTCACTGGCCCGCACTCGCCCTCGTCGCGCTAGGCGTTATCATCGGCTTTCCGCTCCTGTCGGCGCTCGCCATGCAGTCTCTGCCCTCCGCGCATGGCGCGGTCGCGACAGGTCTGCTCCCGGCGGCGACCGCCGTGATGGGCGTGCTGCGGGCGGGGGAAAGGCCCTCGAAACTGTTCTGGGTCGGCTGTCTCGTGGGGGTTGTGGCGGTTCTGGCGTTCGCCGCGACCGAGGGCGCGGGCCATCCGCAGCCCGGCGACCTGTTGCTGCTGGCCGCCGTCGGACTCGGCGCACTCGGCTATGCGGAGGGCGGCCGACTGGCCCGAGAGATAAACGGCTGGCGGGTCATCTGCTGGGCGCTGGTGCTGGTCGCCCCGCTGCTGATCGTGCCAGTGCTGTTGGCAGTCGGGAAGCATGGCGTCAGTGCCTCACCGCGCGCCTGGATCGGCTTCAGCTATGTGGCGGTCGTGAGTGCGCTGCTAGGGTTCTTCGCCTGGTATCGCGGGCTGGCGCTGGGAGGCGTGGCGCATGTCGGGCAGATCCAACTGGTGCAGCCGGTGCTGACGCTCGTCTGGGCGGCGCTCCTGCTCGGAGAGCCTATCCGCCTGCCGAGCGTGCTCGCCGCCCTGACCCTCATCGGAGTAGCGATCTGCACACAGAAACTCCGCCCCCCGCGGCGCGATCCATGACATTCGGCTTCTCCGACCGCAAACGATCCGCGTTTGCAGCCCAGCCCGAACGGATTGCTTAGGCAACTCCCAAGAATTACTGCTCCACATTCGGACCCCTTCTGACTTCAACCGAGGCGGAATTGTGGAGCGATAATAGTTTGGCGGTTCCACTTCCTCCAGCGTTGCGCCTCCATCAAGGCGCCGTAGAGGCTCTCCCGCAGAAGATCGCAGGCGATGCCAAGCCGCAGAAAGTGCGCCGCCTCCCGCCACTCCCCCTGCTCGCTCTCGTATTGGGCTAGCCTCTGCAGGGTGTGCAGGTAGCCCTCGTGGCGCGCGGCGCGCTCGGGCCTGACCCAGAGTTCGTAACTGTCGGCGAGGAGATGTCCGCGGTAGAGGGTGACGGCCTGCCTCCATGCCTCGGGCCGGTTCTGCTCTTGGGCTTTGTTGAAGGCGAGGAGATCGCACTCCTCCTCGGTGAGTTGCAGAGCGAGGGTGTGGGTGGTGGGAGAGGTGAGATGGGAGGCGGCGAAGGGTCCAAGGAGGCGCAGATGTAGGGTTGGGCTGAGTTCTGTCGGCATGATGGGCCTGTTGGTCGGGTAGGACACGCTTCGCAGTCCGTTTCGCCACCCGTCCACGCTTTTCCTCTGCTCGACACCGAAGAAGACCAGCTTCGCCCTATTTTATGCCAGGAGGACAGCCCGCTTACCCTTCGGTTTCATCTTCGTCCATAAGCTCTTGGAGGGCCGTTTCTCGCCGGACGGCTTCGGTGCGCCGATCGAGATAGGTCTGGAGGAGGAGGCAGGCGGCCATGCTGTCGATGGTTTTCTTGCGCTCGTCACGGCGGCGGTCGGCGGCGATGAGAACGCGCTCGGCCTGACGTGTCGAGAGCCTCTCGTCTTGCAGGTGGATGGGAAGGCGGATGTTGTTGCGCAGAACGGCCACGAACGCCTCGATCTTTTCGGCCTGAATGCCCCGCGAGCCGTCCATCATCAGCGGCAAGCCGACGACGACCTCCGCGACTTTGCTATCGGCCACCAGTTGGCGCACAGCGGCCATATCGCGCTTGTGGCCCTCCTGCCGCCAGATCGTTACGCCGGGGAAGGCCATGCGGCCCGTCTCGTCGCTCATGGCCACGCCGATGGTCTTTTCACCCACATCCAGAGCCAGCACTCTGCTCATCTCGTCGTCCTCACGGCTCACCTGCCGTTTTTCTGCCTGCTGCGGTCTGTCGTCGAGTGCGCGCCGTTTCCAGCAGCAGGGCGTTCAGAGCCACTCCGGCGGCGCAGAGCGGCGGCAGGCTCAGGGCCAGACGCCAGTCCACGCCGAAATTCACCAGGGCGCCGATGGCCCAGGGGACCAGGGCGACGCCGATATTGCCTGCGGCGGAGATCGCTCCGAACACCGTCCCGGCCGCGGTCGGGAAACGGTCGGCGCCCTCGGCCAGAATCACGCTGTAGATACCGCCGAAGCAGAGGCCGGTCAGCACCACCCAGAACATCACGGTGCCGGGCGTTGTGCCGAACAGCGTCAGCGTGGCGCAGATCGCCCCGCCTGTCGCCAGCCGGCGGCGCAGGGGAACCAGACGGAAGCGGCCCAGCAGCCACCCGGTCCCGAGCCTTCCGGCGGTCATACCGACCCAGAACAGGCTGACGATCAGCCCCGCCCACTTCGCGCCGTGCGGAACATGCTCGTGGAAGTAGGTCGGCATCCATGAAAAGAAGCCGACCTCTGCGCCTGCATAGAGAAGTTGCGCCAGGCAGAGCACGACGACGAGCGGGTTGGTGAGCATGCCGAACAGCGCGGCGAGGCCGGGCGCGGTGACGTCGCTTGCCGGACGGGGCATCGGCAGGAAGGCCAGCACAACGCCTGCAGCGGCAACGCCCGCCGCCAGACCAAAATAGAGCAGACGCCAGTCGGTTCCGGCCTGCAGCAGTTGCTGCGCCAGCGCGGGACTGATGATCGCGCCGACGCCAAAAGCGACCTGCATGGAGTTCAGAACCACGGCGCGACGCTCCGGAAACAGATCGGAGAGAGCGGCGTTCATGACCGACTGCATCCCTGCACTGCCCGCTCCGATCAGCGGCGCCGCCAGCAGCGCCAGTCCGAACGAGGTCGCCGCGCCGCAACTGAGAAGGCCGAGCGTATAGAGAGCGAGGGAGAGCAGCAGCACCGGCTTGCGCCCGAAGCGGTCGGAGAGCGGTCCGGTCACGAGCACCCCGATGACAGCTCCCAGGAAACTGGCTGGAAACAGGCGTCCTTTTACCTCAATTCCGAGATGAAAGGCCCGCCCCATAACCGGCAGGAGCACCCCCAACCCGCTGATATACATGGCGAAAAGCAGGTTGAGCGCGAAGCCTGTTGCCAGCATCCCGCTCCGTCCTCGCTGTCGTCCCATTTCCGCCTCTATTTGCGTCTTGCTCTCGACGATCAGTCTCCCCTCCCACACACGTACCGGCCCGAAGCAGTATACCCGATTCGACTTTCGCCCGGTCGAGGGAAGCGCGGCAGAAAGAACGGAGGCAATCTTAATGTCTGGTTGTTGACATCGCCTAAATACTATGTTATACTACTGTAGGTCAGCGGCCAAACCATCATCAGCGCCAACATCAGATTAGTCCCCTCTCCGCGTCCAGAGGTTTCGGCCTTTCACGTAACCCGTGTGCACATCCACGCGGGGTCCAATCTCTCCCATAGGGAACAGCACGGATGATCGCTGATACGTCCGTCGCTCCCAACCACGATTCCGTCCGAAAGGAGAATCTACATGCTCTGGTTATCGCGTCTCCGACTCAGTGGTTTGACATTTCTCGCAATTTATGTTCTCGCCTCGGCAGTCCCCGCGTCCGCGCAACTCACTACAGGTTCCGAGGTCCGCAACGGCGCTCGCGCAACGGCCGCCTACACCGACAACGGAACCACCTACGGCCCCTACGGCTGGAACTACAAGTACGTTCGGGGTTTCGACGGTACAAAACTTTATAAGGATGTTCAGATCGACTTCGTGTTCGATGCTGGCCTGAACTACACCGCAGCGGACAAGACTGCGTACCAGGCGGCCGCGAAGGCGGGCGTAGAGGGTGTCTGGAACAACAAGTTCGTGATTACCGACACCGCCACGAACACCTCCTATCCCATTACCGTCAACCTGACGACGGCAGGCCCCTTCGACCAGACGGTTCAGGTTCACGCCGGAACGGGCCGTGACGATATGCTTAACTGGTATACCGGATCGACGAGCGTCGCCAACGCCCATGAGTTCGGGCATATGCTGAGCCTGTATGACGAATACATCGGCGGTGCCGTGAACCAATATCCTAATCCGCAACTGTCGCCCGACGGGTTAATGGGGCTGGGGGCGCTGACCGCAGGCCCGGCGATGTACCCTCGATACTACCAGCAGTACCTGGATTACATGAACACATTAAACGCTGGCCAGAGTTTCATTCTCGTGCCGACA
This sequence comes from Chthonomonadales bacterium, assembly GCA_038217285.1. GTDB lineage: Bacteria > Armatimonadota > Chthonomonadetes > Chthonomonadales > Chthonomonadaceae > JANXLO01. The sequence continues at coordinate 8,957 of JBBQPO010000150.1, read as the reverse complement.
CCTGAGCCGGGAACGTACGCATTCCTGGTGAGCGGAATCGGAGCGGGCCTGGTGTTCCGTTTGCGACGCCGGTGCAAAGCCTGATCTCTCTGCCTATCTCACGGTCAACACAATGCTCGACCGAATCGATGACGCTCTTGAGGTACCTGTAATGCGCCAAAACACGAAAGCCGGTTTCTGGACCCCACAGACCCTCCTCACCTCGGCCCTTCTCCTTCCCCTCGTTATCAGCGGCGAGGGGCAAGAGAAGCGGCCGCCCGCTATAAAAACGGTGATTCTTCGGGATGTTCACGCCCTTTACGGCGGACAGAACCTCTATCTACGGAGCGACGGGACCGGCGTTTGTCAGTTCGTGTTCCGGCGTCCAGGGGCGACCGCTCTGGTCGAACAACATTTTACGCTTGCGCTCTCGCGCGACGTCCTACACCAGATCGCCTTGCTCGTCGAAGAACGGCATTTCTTCGCGATCCGCCCGAAACGAAAAGTCGGCCTCCCCGGCGAGGCGCGTCCCACGATTTTCGTCACGATGGCTTCGGGTAAGGCACTGGCGGTATCGAAATGGGCCAATGAAGCCTCACCAGACTTCGATGCCCTTTATAAAGAACTGAACGCCAGGGCCGACGCCTCTCGCCACGGCAAGCCTCTCCTGGAACGTGATTACGACAGCCACTGGGTCCCAAAAGGCTTCACGCTTCCGTAGGCAGGGCTTCGACCTGCACCGTTGCTCCGTAGAACGGCAACACATAGGGTGGCATGAGCGCCGGAGCCAGCGATGACCCTGTGTTCTCGAGGGTATTTCACGCAACTCGCCTCCTGGTTAACCGACAAAATGCCCCCGTCCTCCTGCCAGGAAGAACGGGGGCATTTTGCTTTTGTGGGTGCATAAAGCGCCGAGGGCGGCGCTACGCGGCGGTCTTGCCGACACGCTTACGGCGACGCAGGCCGTAAGCGGAGAGGGCCAGCGCCCGTGATCGTGGCGTCGAAGGTCGGGGTGATGACGAGCTGGGCCTGAGCGGAGGGGCCGCTGCCGAGGAGAACAAGGCCGAGTGAAGTGCCGAGGATAGCGAGCGTACACGGACGCGGGTTCTGCTCGCAACCTTTCAGCCATTGAAGAAGGCGCATTCTAACACTCCCTTTCTGAAAGCAACCATAGGACATTATAGCTAAGCGGCCAACCGCTGAAGGTTCGTACTTTCTACGAGCACAACGAGATCAGCGCACGCGAAATTTCTACGAGCGTTGAGCGGACGGCCGCTTAGTGCGATAAGGTGGTTCAGCGTATCGAAGGGAGTGATCCATCACTCTACCCAATCCGCAATAGGCGAACAAAGGCCAGGGCGTTCCCTCTCTCCTATCCCTCCCGCACAAAGACAGGATCACCCAACAGGGTTCCGTCGAAGTGGTCGGCTGTGTCGTCGCAGGAAGAAGTCACACCCGTTGTGTCGGGGAAGGCAAACTTTCTGCAAGAGGTCGGAAGTGGAGAACGCATCGGGGCGAAATACACAATACTGCACAAACCATGCCAAAACGAGCGAACGATAACAAAATAACAAAATAACAAAATATAAATGTGGGACAAGGCGGAGAGCTTATTTTTGCCTGTGACAAGGGAGATTTTTTCGGTGCAGCGGGGAAAATCAGGTACAATTCGAGACGGAACGGTCGCCCCTGTCGTCTCTTGCCTGGGGGCGTCCTCCCTCCTCTGCTGTGTAGAAAGGTTTCCGGGCTGCGTCCTGCGATGCAGACCGGATTGGGACTGAACACTGATGCCCCTCGTTACCGTCGAACTGAACGCCCGCAAAGACATCCTCGGGCAGCCGATCCTCTGGCGCCTCGGCAAGATGTTCAATGTCGTTACCAATATCCTGCGCGCGCGCATCTCCAGCGACTCCGGCCACGTGGCCCTTTCGCTGGAAGGCTCGACCGGCGAGGTCGAGCAGGCGCAGGAGTTTCTGCGTTCGCTCGGTGTGCTGGGCGATGCGCCCGGCTCCGCCACGCCGCGCACCGGCTCCGCGCCGGAAGCCGCCATCGCGCAGCCCAATACGATCTCGATCCTGCTCAAGACCGTCAATCCCGCGCAGGGCCATGCGCCGATTCTCTATCGTGTCGGGAAAGATCTCAACGTGGTGGTCAACATCGAGACCGCCTATTTCGACGACGAAGAGGGCGGACAGGTGGAGATCACGCTCTCCGGGGCACTCCTGGAGGTGCAGCGGGCCATTGCCTACCTGCATACCACGGGCCTGCAGGTCAACCCGCGTCAGCGTTCCGTCAGCGACAACGGCAACCTTTGAACGCCTTCAGGAGATAACGCTTGAAACACCTGCCTGTCCTTGCCCTGCTGCTCCTCCTGACCGCCCGCGATAGCCTCGCGGCGCCTCCGCCCGCCGTAGACGTCGCGTCGAAGCCGGGCAATGTCTTCCATGTGCCCTACCGACTGGCCGACACCAAGCATCTGCTGGTCCGGGCGAAGCTGAACGGCAACGGGCCGTACAACTTCATTCTGGATACCGGAGCGCCTGCCCTCTTCGTCAGCGCGGAGATCGCCAGCAAGATCGGCGTAAAGCCGGCTGCAGACGGCTGGGGTGTCTTCGACCGGCTGGAAGTGGAGGGCGGCGCGACGCTAGAGAAGACCCAGGGCCGCATCGAATCGCCGGCGCAACTCAAAGGCATGAACGCAATGGGCCTGGCCGGCGTCCACATCGACGGCGTGTTCGGTTTCAACTTACTGGCCAACTTCCGTATCGAGATCGATCTGACGCAGCCGAAAATGACATGGACCCGGCAGCATGGCCTGATCCTGGTTCCTCTGAACGCAAAGGAGATAACGACGGCGAAGGCCGTGCCGACAGAAGGCATGGCGCAGATGGAGAGCCTGACGAAAATGGCGAGCTCTCTCTTCGCGCAGAAGACGCCCCTGGAGCCGGTTCCGCGCGGCTTTTTCGGGATCGAGTTCGCCGTCGGTAAGGCCGATGCCGTGCAGGTGGCAGCGGTACTGGCAGACAGCCCGGCGGCGAAAGCCGGGGTGAAAGTCGGGGACCGGATCACAGCGCTGGCCGTTGGGGACAATCCGGTGACCGATCTCCAGGGAACGGCCGACCTGCTGAAACGCGCCGCAACGGTGGCGGCGGGGACGACCGTGCGCTTCACCGTGCAGCGCGACGGCAAAAAGATCGTGCTGCCGGTCGTTGCCGGACAGGGAGGGCTCTGACCATGCGAACCCCACGGCGTCCTCTCCTCCTCGCAATGACGCTGCTCCTGGCGTTTCTCTTCTCCGGCGGTCTGCAGGCCGGAGCCCAGTCTCACGCCGCTCCCATGGAGGTGCTGCGAACCGGACACATCGCCGTTCAGGTGCGCGTGAACGGCCAGGGGCCGTTTCGTCTGATTCTGGACACCGGTTCGCCGCTGACCTTCATCAGCCTGCGCGCTGCCCGCCAACTCGGCCTGATCCCTCCGCAGCAGGGCAAGCCCTCGAAACCGGGTATGCTCGCAATCGGTGGTCAGGTCGTGTTGAAATCGCTCTCGGTCGGAGAGACGAAGATAGAGAACCTGAGCGCGCTGATCCTGGATCACCCCATCGTCGAGGCGTTGGGCGGCCTGGAAGGCCGGCTGGACGGCATCGTAGGCTTCTCTTTCTTCGCCCGATTCCATACGACGATCGACTATCTCAACAACCGTGTGACGTTCGTTCCCGTCGACTACGCGCCGCAGGACATCATGACCGGCCTCATGAATCGTCTCTTCGCAGGCTCACAGAAGGCGCGTGTGATCGCGCCACGTTCGCTCTGGGGGCTGACCGTTGCGCCCTCGCCCCCGAACGACGGCGTCCTGGTAACACAGATCTATGCCGACAGTGCGGCGGCGGCGGCAGGCTTTCAGCCGGGCGACCGTATTACCGTTCTCGATGACCGCTGGACCGACAATGTCAACGATCTCTACGAAGCCGCTTCCCTGATCGTCCCGAGCCTTCCGGTCGTCGTCAAGGTCATGCGGGGTGGCAAAGAGACGCTCCTGACCGTCCTTCCGCGACCGGGGATTTAGGGGCTTATCCCAGTGTGTTAGAATAGATAGTGAGACACGTCCCGTTCTATAATAAGGAGGAAACAACGATGAGTACAAAGACGTTGGATGCGCCGGATATCGGCGTGATCGAGCTGCCGGAGACGGCGGAACCGCCGACCGACGCAATTGAAGACCACACGCCGGGGGATGCAGGCAACGATTTCGGGCGCTGCCCGGTCTGCGATAAGCCCCTGCGCCCGCACGACCCGAACACCGGGCAGTCGCGCACCCCACCCGTCGGCAAGGGTTTCTCCAGCCGCGCGAAATGCACAGGCTGTGGCACTGTCCTCTACTACAAGGGCGGCAAAGAGTGGGGCATCCTGCTCGACAGCGATCTGAGCGACGAGGATCGCTCGCTCGACAAACTGCGCTGGTAGTTCTCACTTCCCGCTCGGTTTGAGGAGAGCGAAAGAGGCCGGTCGGAAGATTCGACGTTGTACCATTCGACGTGGAGGCGCCATGCGACGCAAAGTCTTGATTTCTCTCGTGGCCGTTCTGCTGCTGGGCGCACTCGGCGTCACGGCGGCCCGCTTTCCGATCCTGCAGATGGGCAAACAGGCGGACGGCGGATTTGTGGTTTCGACCGGCCGCCGCATCGCGCCGGGAACGGTCGCCTTCAACGGGCGACCGACCGATATCGCCCTGCATCCCACCGGGGAGTTCTTCGCGGTTCTGAATCAGAACAACGTCTTCCTTGCTACCAGGGAAGGCGTTATCGCTGATTCTGCGGCTACGCTGCCGAGTGGGGCGGCCTATCGGGGGGCGGTCTGGTCGCCAGACGGGGCGCGCCTTTACGTAAGTGTGGAGAACGGCGTGGTGCAGGAGTACGTCCTGGCGGGCCGCAAGCTGACGCCGGGCCGAAAGCTCTTTATTCAGGCCGAGGGCGAGAAGGAGAACCCCCGTCCCGGCGGCATGGTTTTCACCCGCGACGGCTCCCGTCTGTTCGTCTGCGCCTGCGACCGCAACGCCGTCGCCGAGATCGCCCTGCCCGAGGGCCGCTTCGTGCGCGAATATCCGGTGCAGAACCTGCCCTTCGAGGTGAAGCTGAGTTTGGACGAACGCACGCTGATCGTCACCGACTGGGGCGGACATCTGGTCAAAGACGGCGACGATATGGCCGCGAGTGGCAACACCATGCTCGCGATAGATTCACGCGGGGCGACCGCTTCCGGCACGGTCAGCCTGATTCAACGCGAGACGGGAACGACCAGACGTGTGGAGGTCGGCCTCCATCCCACCGGGATCGCCGTGGCAGGCGACATCGCCTACATCGCCAACGCCGCGAGCGACAGCCTCTCGGTCCTCGACCTTCCCGGCGCGAAGCTCCTCCGGACTATTCCGCTGAAGTGGGGTGCGCTCAACCTGTTCGGCTCCATGCCCTGCGCCCTCGCTATTGCCGGGAAGACTCTCTATATCTGCAACGGCGGCGATAACGCGCTCTGCGAGTTCGACATCCCGAGCGGCACGGTGCGCGGCTACCGGCCTGCCGGCTACTTCCCCCTGGCGCTCGCCCTCGCGCCCGACGGCAGCGCCGCCTATGTCGTCAACACGAAGGGCAATGGCTCCGTGCGTAACACGGTGCTCGGCAAGCCCGGCAACGCCCACGACTTTCAAGGGACCGTCTCGGTGATCGACCTCAAGGCCGACCTGAAAGCCGCGACCGCGCAGGTCGCGGCCGACAACGACTGGAACCGCAGCCGCGCCGACCTCGATCCGCCCCTCGCCGTCTACAAGGGCGCGATCAAGCATGTCCTCTACATTATCAAGGAGAACCGCACCTACGACGAGGTGTTCGGCGATATGAAGGAGGGCAACGGCGACCCGAAGCTGTGCGATCTCGGCGAGACCATCACGCCCAACGCCCATGCGCTGGCCCGACAGTTCACCCTCTTCGACAACGGCTATGTGACCGGCACCAACAGCGCGGACGGCCACGCCTGGAGCACCCAGGCCGTCGCGGACGACTATCTCGAACATTTCTACACCGGCTACCGCACCTACCCCGACGACGGCGACTGCGCGATGGCGATCTCGCCCGCTGGCGGGCTCTGGGACGTCGCGCTGAAGAAGGGGAAGTCGCTGCGAATCTACGGGGAGTTCTGCGACGACGAGCTGGCGGTGTTCACTCCGACCGTCACGAGCTGGAAAGAGGTCTGGGAGGACCGTCTCAGCGGCAGGCGCCGCATTCAGAAGAGCGTCGGCACCCGGATCGCAGAGCTGCGCCCTTATATCCATCCGAACTACGTCTACTGGCCGCTGCTGCAGAGCGACCAGGAGCGCGCCGATCTCTTTATCGGTGAGTACGGCCGCATGAGCCGGGAGAGCCGCGTCCCCAACCTGATGATCATGAGCCTGCCCTCCGACCACACGGAAGGCCGCGATCCGCACTATCCGAAGCCGCAGTGCATGGTCGCGGACAACGATCTGGCATTGGGGCGCGTCGTCGAGGCGGTCTCGAAGAGCAAGGAGTGGAAGGAGACCTGCATCTTCGTCATTGAGGACGACGCACAGTCCGGCCCCGACCATGTCGATGGTCATCGCACCGTCTACGCCGCTTATAGCCCCTACACGCGACGCGGCTATGTGGACCACACTCTCTATACGACGCTCTCCATGCTGCGCTCCATCGAGAAGATGCTTGGCCTCGACCCGATGAACCGCTTCGATGCCCTGACGCCGCCGCTCTCCGGCTGTTTCACCGACACGCCCGATCTGCATCCCTACACCAGCGTCGCCAACCGTATCGCCCTCGACCAGATGAACCCGCCCGCTGCGAAACAGGCCGGCCTCGAACGTTACTGGACCGAAAAATCGCTCGCCCTCGACTGGAGCGGCCTCGACCGCCCCGACCCGCAGATCCTGAACGAGGTCCTCTGGCACACCCTCCGCGGCGTCAACACCCCCTATCCCACCCGCCGCTGATACGGGGATCGAAGAAGGTCAGCAGAGCTAGCAAATAAGCTCTGCTGACCTGAGTGCGGAGCAACGCCTGGGAGGAACGCTCCCCTGGCGCCTCTCCCCGCGAACCTCTTCCGTGCGATCAGAGAACTCCCTTGAAAGGCAGTAGGGAGGTCAGAAAGGTGGTGAGGGTCGAGACATTGGACGCTACGTTTATCTGCGTGTAGCCTTTCTTGGGGTCCAGGAAGGGGACGACATCGCCTTTGCTGGCATCGAACGACAGGGAACCTGTGCCCCCCGTGATGATCATGTGATAGCTGAAGTACTCGTAGTGCCAGCAGCGTCCAGTCACGCGCAACGCGTCTACGGCCTGAACCGTCACCACCGTGCCGTCGGGCAGATCGACATTGGACACCTGGATGTCCAGATTTTGTGGGAGTCCGTTCTTCGTATAGGTGAAGGTAGCCGTTCCCTGCGGGACCGCTCCGTTGGCGGGATTGGCAGAGCTGCTCATCTTGATCGCCACTGTCGTAAGGACGACGGTGCTTCCGCCACCACTCCCTCCGCCGCTTCCGCCACTCCCTCCACTTCCTCCTTTTTGCGCCATTGCAGGTACAGATACCAGGCTCAGCGCTGAGCACATCAGTGTCAGCAGGCTCATCAATCCAAGAACTCTTTTCATTTCAGTCCATTCTTTCCAGAGGAAGGCGCGGCAGGAAGCGTCTCCGGCTGCGCTCTTGAGTGATCAAACCTCGGACGAGAATGAATTACCCCCTCGTCCATTCTCTATCAAGAGGACAGTGTTGAGGACAAAAATACAAGGCTAGGGATTTTTTGGCTTTATTTGTTCAGAGGTCCGTTAGGATAGCTGAGGCTATGGATTTCCATGCCGTGACAACGGCGTTCGTCGGTTCGACCTATTCGGCGATTTTGCGAAGGTAACTCAGACGCCGTTGTTGAAGTATAGTGTGTTTTGCGGGGATGCCGCTTTCATGCTGAAAGCGCAGCCGCCTGGAATCCCGACGGAATCCGCGCCGACCGGGCGTTACGAACTGCCGTGGCGCACCGGGGACGCCCATCTCTATCGCCTGAATCATCCGCTGGCCGAAGCGCTGCTCTTACGCGCTAAATCGCGGGAACTGCCGCCCGCCGAAATACTGTTTAACTACGCCGATCACGAGGGCAAGGTCTCGATTCTGGAGCCGCTCATCGGGGCGTCGGGCTGGCTGACGATGGCGGAGTTTTCCGTCAACGCCTTGGATCAGGCCGAAGACCATCTGCTCTGTGCAGGCGTCACAGACAGCGGGCGGGCACTGGATACGCAGACCGTCTGTCGCCTGTTGACACTGCCAGGACAGACCGGAAACACCATTTTGCCGCGACCCTCGCCCTGACCCTCGAAGAGAAACTCAACGGGCAGAAGCAGATCAAGACGCTGGAAGCGATCCGCAACCACAAACGCCGCTCTCTCTTCGACGCGCAGGATCAAGTGGACACGCAGCGTGAGGAACTGATCGCACTCGTAGAGGGTAAACTGTCCCAACAGAGTGAAATGACATCTCTGTTTACCCTGCGCTGGAGACTGATATGAGAGACAGCCTGCTTCAATTCAAGGTTGAAAATCTCGGGCCACTCGTCACAGGCACCCTGGACCTCGCCGAACTCACGGTCATCTGTGGCGAAAACAATACCGGGAAGACTTATCTTACCTATGCCCTTTATGGCGTACTGAAGACGCTGGAGGAATATCTCGAACTGCCGGAATTCGATATTCTAACACTGAGACAAACGGGAGTTCTGGACATTGATCTGCAAAAACTTGTGATTCCTGATTTAGCACAGATCGTTGATAGAGCGGGGTAGTGCTGCATTAAACGGTGACACTGGCCATACCTCCTTTCGTTTCCCTGGCCCCTGTTTTTCCAGGTGGACGCCCTCTTCGTTTCGGAGGAACCAACGGCGCAGGAGCGATCTGGTGGCAGAGCAAATCTCCCACG
>JBBQPO010000149.1:0-15256 GCA_038217285.1 Chthonomonadales bacterium | reverse complement strand
CCTGTCCATTGGGCTCTCCTTGGGCTGGATTTCTCCCCTTACAGAGTAGCCGCGAAAGTGACCGGAGGTGGGCCATTTTAGAGTATCGAAGTGGACCAATTTACGGTATCGAAGTGGGCCAGTTTATTATATCAAAACCACAGGTTAAGCTCGCCGAACTCGTTCAGCATTTAAACGACCTATTCGACGACGGTTCCCTTACCGAAGCCGACAAGGTCGGAATGTTCCAGCATGTGGCGAGCAAGATGATGGAGAACGCGGAGATCAACAAGCAGGCCAGGGCAAACACGAAGGCGCAGTTCACGCACAGCCCTACAATCGGACACGTACTGCTCGATGCCCTGGTCGCCGCGATGGACAGCTACCACACGATGGGCAAAAAGGTGTTCGACGATAAAGCGGCGATGGACAGATTTCAGTCTATGCTGATTGATTACGTCTACGATAACGTTAACGCCAAAGAGAGAGAGGCGTCGCCAGAGTTTCCCGCACCTGCGCCAGAAAGTATCTCGTAAAGGGTTTCGTTCTAGCATTGGCAATCCCGTGTTATCGTGCATCAGTGAGGTCGTTTCCGGGATCAAACGTACGCTCCCAGAAATGCGGGACTATGTAGCGCGTTTGCGGTCTGCATGCCCTGTAATATTCCCGAACGGGAAGATTTAACGTGGGATTCGCCATTGCATGGTAGAATATTACCGTTCGGGAATATGGACGGGAGAGAACATGAAACAGACATCGGTGCAAATCGGCGAACTGGTAAGGGTAACTCGCGTCCTCCTCGGGTTGACCCAAGAGAGTTTGGCACTTGCGGCTGGGACTGGGATGCGGTTCATCATCGATCTGGAAAAAGGGAAGCCTACCTGTCAGCTTCAGAAAACGCTCACCGTGCTGAACACCCTGGGGATCCTGATCAGTTTTAACCTGCCCGTTACCGAACCTGGCCATGGAGTGAAGAAGGCGCAGGCGGATCGATAATGGCACGCCTGCTGGACGTTTATCTGCACGAACATTTCGTCGGCCTGCTGTTTCAGGATCAGCACGGCGAGATGATGTTTCAATATGCCGATACCTGGCTGGGCAGTTCAGGAACCAGCGCGTTGTCGCAATCCCTTCCGCTACGAACTGCTCCCTATTCGCGCCGAGAGTGCCGAGGCTTTTTCGGTGGAATTCTCCCTGAAGGCGAAAACCGCGAGATCGTCGCCAAAAACGTGGGCATCAGCGCGAAGAACGATGTGGCAATGCTGGAGAAGATCGGAGGGGAGTGCGCAGGAGCGATCACCTTTATCCCCTCTGGTGAGACGCTGCCCGCGCAAATCGGGCATTATCGACCGTTGTCTGACCGGGACCTTGCCGATATTCTCAGAAATCTACCGCGTCGCCCTTTGCTGGCAGGCGAGGATCACGTTCGGCTGTCGCTGGCGGGCGCTCAGGACAAATTGGCGGTTCATATTGCCAAGGCACAAATATCTGTGCCACTGGACGGCACTCCCAGCACCCACATTCTCAAGCCGGCACTGGGTCCCTATGAGGGCATTGTCGTGAACGAACTGCTGTGCATGCAGCTTGCGAAAGCAATTGGACTGCCAACGCCTTCCGTAGCCAAGGGGAGCATCGAGGGAATCGAGTATCTGCTGGTCGAACGCTACGACCGCGTCAGGATCGAAGGCCAGCCATTGGCACGGTTACATCAGGAGGACTTTTGTCAGGCGCTGGGAATCGTCTCCGAAAACAAATATCAGAATGAAGGCGGACCATCGCTGCAACAGTGCTTCCAACTGCTGCGCGATGCCAGTTCTGTCCCAGCCGTTGACATAGTTCGCCTGCTGGACGCAGTTATCTTCAATTTTCTGATCGGCAATCATGATGCCCATGGGAAGAACTTCTCGCTGCTCTACCAACAAAATACGGCGAAGTCTCGGACCACTGCCTTGGCACCATTCTACGACTTGCTCTGCACAGCCTACTATCCCGAGCTTTCGAAGAAGATGGCGATGAAAATCGGCAGAGAATACGAGGCTGAAAAAGTATACCCGCGCCATTTCGAGCGGCTTGCGGAAGAGGCGGGCCTCACCAAGCCGATGGTCAGGCGGCGTGTCTCCTCCATCGCGCAGGCCATTCAGGCAAAACTTCCAGATGTAACACCCGAACACCCTGTCGGCATCGGAGTCGCGGCAATGATCCACAGCCAATGTGACCGCACGATGGAAATGTTCAAAAAGTGACGAAGCGGGGCGTACCCACCTTACGGTACTTCCCGGCGGGAAAAATTGAGTATGATGGAACAACTTCAACCGCTGGATCTTCGTCCTGCCGTCGCTGAGGATGATGCGCGCATCGTCGAGATCTACAATCTTCACGAGGCGGACAGTCTTCCTCTCACGGTGGAGCGCTACCGAATGGAAACCGCAATAGACAGAGCAGGCGATCGGTCTGCATGCTATGTGGCAATGCATGAAGACTGCCTGGTCGGCTTCGGCAGTTTCCACTGGGCCTGGTGGACGGGAGACCACGGCGTCTATTCCGGAAGTGTCTGTGTCGATCCGGCTCATCTGCGACAGGGGATCGGAACCCAACTCTTCGATCTTATCCGCTCTCAGCTTCGAAAGCGGGGGGCTACCCGTCTCCTCACTTGGTTACCGGCGGATTCCACCGACGGTCAACGCTTTGCGGCCCGCATGGGAGCCTATGAGACGGGACAGGTCATACAGGAATATCGTCTGCGCGTTTCCGAGGCCGACACGGACGCTGATCCTGCGGTGGAAATGCGTCTCACGCACGAGGGACTGCGGATCGTCCCGCTTTCCGAGTTGGCGCGAGAGGACACAGCGTTCTTAAGGGCGCTTCAAAGGCTCTGGGCGGACTCCGGCGAAGCGCCTCCTGACCCTGACCAACTTGACAGCTCCTTCGAGTCCTGGCGGCAACAGGTACTGTACGCCTCGGGCATGTCGCCGGAGACGCACTGGATCGCTTTGGAAGGGGAGCGTCCTGTCGGGATGACCTTTCTGAAGCGGCTGAGCGAGGATGCTTTCGAGAACGACTATACGTGCGTCGCCCAGGCTCACCGGAGCCGTGGGATCGCCACGGTTCTGAAACGTCACGCGATTGTCTGGGCGCAGCGCCAGGATGTGACGTGGTTTTGCACCTCCAGTGAGATCGGCAACGATGCCATGATCGCCGTCAACACGCGGCTGGGATATCGCCCGAAGGGGCGACGGCTGGAAGTCGCCTGTGAACTCTCCTGACCGCAGCACTGCCGAAACGGTCGCGATACCGACATAACGAGCGCCGAAGACGAAGGGTATGATGTCAACGGAACACGAGCAGTTCATGCGCGAAGCCTTGCAGATGGCGCGGATCGGACTGGAAAAGGGCGAACTGCCCATAGGCGCAGTCGTGGTTCTCGACGGCAAGATCCTATCGGCTGCACACACTATGGAGCGATCCGAAGGCCGTCTGCTGGTTCATGCCGACTTGCTCGCCCTGGAAAGCGCGGACAAAATCAAGCCATTTCCAGGCAAGCGTAGAAGCGCAAGGCTCTACGTCACTGGGGAGCCCTGCCTGATGTGTCTGGGAGCGGCCATGTCGTTCTTCCTCGGCGAAATCTACTACGGACACGAATGCCCCGGCGACGGCGCTGTATCGTTGGTTCAGCAGTGGAAGCGCGCCGAAGAAGATTTCCCCAACTATCGCGTTCCCAGGATAACAGGCGGCGTGTTACGCCAGGAGACTATCGACCTGTTCAAGGAGTACGTGGCCCGTCACTCATCGGGAGCGATGTGGGAGTGGGCGAAGACCATTGCAACGCTATAGGGGCAGAATCCCAATCTATCGTATAAGACGGGTACGCGACACGTTCATGCACGATTTACGGCGGCTTCAAGCAGAGGCAGGATTTGCAGAACTTCGGCCTGCTTATACCCAATGAGCGCCCGTCGTCGTGCTAAATCCAGCGCGGAGATATCGGCGTTGTTCGGGGCAAGTGGATCTGCGTCGTACTGAAGCAAAGCTTTCACCGTGTCGATGTGCCCATTGCCGACAGCCAAAATAAGCGCATTCGTCGTAGAGCAGCCTTCCTCGCGGGCCATGACTTCCGCATCGGTAAAGACATTCGGATCGGCCCCATGCTGCAGAAGCATCTCAACGACTTCCGTATCTCCCCAGAGACAGGCCAACATCAGCGGTGTCCACCCATCAAGACTTTGAACGTTCACCTGAGCGCCATATTTCAACAACAGTTCCACCGCCTCACGATTACTTCCGCTACGCGATCCGATGCTCCCCATCAACGCGGTTCCTCCACGGTGGCTCCTGACATTCGGGTCGGCTCTACGTGCTGACAGCAGGCGCATCACTGCCATCCTTTTATATTGCGCCGCCTTCATCAACGCCGTTGTGCCGGTCGCGTCGCTGGCGTCTATCGGTGCGCCGTTATCCAAAAGAAGCGAGACGATAGCGGCGTGCCCGCCTAACGCCGCCCAGCCCAGGGCATTCCCGGTCTGCTCTGCGTTGAGGTCCGCCTCGGCGGCAAGCAGCCTCGTTACGTGAGCAGTGTCACCGAGCACGGAGGCTTCCACCAGGCCTACATTCGCCCCTGCCTCCCGTAACAGGTGCACTATCGCACTCTTGTCGGCCAGCGCCGCCAGCATCAGGGCATTGCGCCCGCCTTCATCGCACAGATTCATGTCTGCGTGTGCCGAGAGAAGGACCTCCACGACCTCTGCCAGACCCTCTCGCACTGCTGCCATCAATGCCGTGCTCCCGGCGGGAATACCCGCCTTGTTCGGATCAGTCACCGCATTTACGTCGGCTCCAGCTGCCAGCAGTAGACGCGCCACCTCTGCGCTATTCGCGCGCATCAGGGGTGTTGCTCCCGCTATGCCAGCGCGATTCGGATCCGCACCTGCCTTTAACAGCGCACGAACGGCTACCAGACGATCAAAAGACGCCGCCCAGTGCAGCGCCGTCAATTTTCCGAAACCAGCGGCAGTGTTCGGGTCAGCCCCCTGTTCCAGCAACGCCAGAAGAGGAGCGTCTTCCCCCTTTTTGCCGAAGTGACGGGCGACAGCGACCAGATTCGTCGGGGCATACTCTCCAGCTTTGACGATTGTGGCCATCCCTTCAATCCTCTTCGATCCCTGCGCCAGTCATTACGAAATGTCGTGCTTTCTCTCCATGATGCTGCAAGAGCCGCCAGTGTTCGTTGGGACGAGAATCGTAAGGCCAGAGCTCCAGCTTATAGCCGTCGCTCAACGTGATCGTCACACCGCCCACGTTGTCAGCTATTACGCCTGTGACGACGAACGGTTTTTCTTCTCGAACAGCAAAGAGGGCACTCAGCCGCTGATCGCGCCGGTTGGCGCCTATCGTGTCCCACTTGAAGTCCGGCGGTTCGATGTCCGGATCACCGGGGGGATAGTACACGTCATGCGAACCGACCACAATGCCCTCTGGCCCGACAATGCGCCATGGGCACTGGACGTGCAGACCGTAATCACCCCTCACTCCCTCTCGACCCCGCCAACCGAGGGTATGCCGCCTCTGCCCGAACTGAAACATCTGCATATCTACCGCGCGGTTGATTCCCCAGAAAGTCAAACCAACGACCGGCAGGAGAACCGATTCCGCTTTTTCACGCAATTCACGCAAAAGGATGTCCTTGCTTATGCTTTAACAGAAAAGGATCACCCTGCGTCGCGGTGACGAAGCGACGCAGGGTAAGGAACAAATGCGTCCGATCAGGAGGTTTTGAGCATCTCCAGGCCGCGCATCGTGCCGGTGCTGGAGGCGAAATGGTCCGACTCGATGCCGAAACGCTGAAGGACGTTCACGAAGAGGTTTGGCAGCGGATAGTTCCGGTCACGGTCGAAGGCGAGATGCTTGCCGTGCCGGAAGCCGCCGCCTGCGAAGAGAACGGGTAGGTTCGTCGTCACGTGGGTGTTCGCGTTGCCGAGGTTGCTGCCGTAGAGGACCATCGTGCGGTCCAGCAACGTCTCGTTGCCCTCCCGCTGCGATTTGAGGCTTGCGAAGAGGCCCGCCAGGAGTTTCATGTGCTCGCGGTCGATCATTTCGAGCTGCGCTAGCTTCGCGGGACTTCGGCCGTGATGCGACAGGTTGTGGTAGCCGTCGGAGACGGCCTTCCCTTCGACCTCGATGGCGGGGGAGTTGACGCTGTCGAGCATCAGGGTGATGTTGCGGGTGGAGTCGGTCGCGAAGGCCAGACGCGCGAGATCGTACATGATCCGTACCTTCTCCATATATTCGCGCGGATCTTTGGGATCGACCGGCGGCTTCTCGGTCACGACCGGGCGCGGCTTCTTCTCCCACTCGGCCGACTGAACAAGACGATTTTCGAGATCACGCACACCGGTAAAGTACTGATCGAGTCGCTCCCGATCTTTCGCGCCGACGTTGCGCTGCAGGCGTTTGGTCTGATCCGCGATGGTGTCCATAATGCTCTGTCCGAGCGCCAGTCGGCGCGCCTGGGCCTGGACTTCCACCGGGGATCCTCCCAGAAAGAGGCGTTTGAAGACCTCAGAGGGCTTGTCCTCACAGGGAATCAGCACGCCTCCGCCGGTGAAGGAGAGGCTGCGCGCACCCTGCACCACATTGACGCCTAGCGTGAGGGAGGGGAAACGGGTCAGGTGTCCGATGCGCTCGGCCACGAACTGATCGAGCGAGATGCTGTTGCGAAAGCCGCCGCTCGAAGGGTGGGGCGCGGCGGTCAGGAAGCAGATGTCCGCCGGATGCCCGCCGTCCACATCGGGATGCCAGAGGCCGCTGCAGACCGTGAAGTCCGCGCGGAAGTCGCGGAGGTGCTCCAGATAGGGGGAGAGCGCGTAGTCCCGCCCGGTCTGATCCGCCGCAGGGAAGAACTTGTCCGGCAGCACACCCAGGTTATTGCAGATCCCGAGAAAACGGCGCGGAATGAGGCTCTTCGGGTCGGCCTGCGCGAAGGCAGGCAGCATCGCGTCCAGAAGGGGCAGGCCCAATAAAACCCCGGCACCGCGCAAAAAATGGCGGCGTGAGAGAGTGTGCGATGTGCAGATATGAACGGTTTTCATAGATTCACTTGTTCCTGAAGAGTTCGCTGTCGATGATGCCGCGTACAAGGGATTTTACCCCATATCCGCCGGGTTGGGCGCGATCCAGGATCGCTTCGATTTTCGGTCGGTCGCCGAACCGCACCGGTGCGCCCGTGGAGTAGGTGACGAGCTGTCGGACAAGGTTGCGGGCGATCTGACGCTCGTCCTGAAGTAACAGGCGCTTGAAATCCCGTACATCGTTGAAACGACGCCCATCGCGCAGTACGCCGGAGGGGTCCACGGGCTGGGCGGCGAAGAACGTGAAGGGCTGGCCGTTCTTGCCATAACCGGGCGGATGCGTTCCGTCCCCCAGCGCGCGGTAGCGGTCGCGCCAGCCGCCGAAGACATCGAAGCTCTCCAGGGCAAAGCCGGGCGGATCGATCCGGGCATGGCAGGCGCTGCAGGTGGCCTGCGTACGATGTTTGGCGAGCTGTTCCCGTATCGTCGTCGCGCCCCGGATATCGGGCTCGACGGCGGGAACGGCGGGCGGTGGCGGCGGAACCGGCTGACCGAGGATGCGCTCATTGATCCAGACTCCGCGCAGGACAGGAGAGGTCGTCGTGCCGTTGGCGGTCACCTTTAGCACACTGGCCTGGGTGAGCAGGCCCCCCCGTACCGAGTCCTTCGGCAGTGCGACACGACGGATCGCGGAGCCCTCGACGCCCGGTATGCCGTAGAGCGTGGCGAGGCGCCCATTGATCATTACGAAGTCCGACGCTACCAGACTGCGCGCCGGGAGGTCGCCCCGTACCAACTCCGCGAAGAAGGCGCGGGTCTCGTCCACCGACGACTCCGTGAGGTAGTCGTCCAGATAGTAGTCGGGATACAGCGCTTCGTCGGGCGAGTTATTGTTGGTCTTCCGCAGATCGAGCCAGTAGTCGAGAAACGCCTCCACGAATCGCTGTGCGCGGGGATCGGCGAGCATCCGCGCCGTCTGCGCCTGCAGCACGCCAGGCTTGCGCAGCGCGCCCTGGTCCGCCAGCGCGCGCAGCGTGGAATCCGGCTCCGAGTTCCAGAGGAAGTAGGCCAGACGCGAGGCCAGCGCATGGTCTTCCAGCGGGCCCGGCCTCTCCTCCAGCGTGATAAAGGCGGGCGAGCAGAGCACCGCCGTGTCGGCGGTGAGGATCGCCTCCGTAAAACTCGCTCCGGCATCGCGGGCGGTATGGAACAGCTTCACAAACGGCTGGACGTCGGCGTCCTGCACCGGACGACGCAGGGCACCCTGCACAAACCCGCGCACCAGCCGCGCCGCATCCGCGTTCGGATCGTTGGGTACGATCTCGACCGGCCCTTTGCCTACGGCTTTCAAGGGTAAGTCGCCACAGAGCAGACGCTGGCCGCGCGTGGGCCAGGAGTCGTAGATTGGTCCGACGACCTCCAGCCACTGAAAGGCGACGCCCGGCTGGCCGTCCTTCTGCGCCAGCGGGTTGTGCCAGTTGGGCGGGCGCGAACGGAAGAAGCGCGCCGCGTCGGGCAGAATCGTCTCGCCCGCAAGCAACTCGACGTCGATCTCTCCGACGGTTGCAGCAGGCCCGACATCGACGCTTCCCAGCTTCCGCAACTGCTGCGGCGGCGAGGCAGCATAGAGGCTGATTGGCTCCTGGGTGCGGCCTGCGGAGAGCACCTTACGGTCTGGCCGCCACCAGCGTTTGTCGCTCTCCGGAGCGGCCCAGAAGGAGTGGGCGCAGAGGCGAAGTTTGTAGCGTCCGGAGACAGGGGCGCGGAACTGATTGAATCGCGGCTGGAGCGGTTCGTAGGCGCTCGCCACCACACCCATCGCTTCGAGTTCTCGCGTTGCCGGATCCTTTGCACCGACTGTCATCGGCCCCGTCTCTTCGAGGGCCGGAATATCCGCCGCGTTGCCGAGGATAGGAAAGGTCGCCCGTTCCGGACTGCCGTTGAACACGGTGAATTTCGCGGGGCCGACAAAAGAGCGCTGCTCCCGCGCGTAGTACCGCACTGTCCTGGTTTCCGGGCGCGCCGTCTGCTGGGGCATCGCCTCCCGGAGGGCATAGTCGGCCGCGGCAAGGTAGCGGCTCATCTGCACATGCGAAACATCCAGCGCCTCTCCGACCTTGTTGAACCGGAATGCCAATCCGTCTTCGGGGAGCATCTCCTTGATCTGCAGCCACGGCGCGTCGAGCAGATCCCGCAAGGTGTTCTCGTACTCATAACGGTTCATCCGCCGCCAGATGGCCCGGCCCTCCCGTCGAACTCGCGCCTCGTCGATAGCAATCAAGGGCTGCCCGAGGGCACTGAGAAAGTTCGTGCGGGCGGTGGGAGTGGGCTGGGGAAAAGTCTTCGGCGGCATCTCCCCGGCAGAGACACGGTCATGCACCTTGACCCAGAGGTTGAAATTGCTTGCGTCGTTCGGTCGAAACGCGGTCGTGGTGAGATCCAACCCACCGCTGGCGCTTTTCTTACTGTGACAGGCAACGCAGTTTCGACGGAGAAAACTCTGCACTGCGGGCGGCATGACCTGCGCCGTCTGTGCGTGGGCGACATCAGGAACGCTGCCCTTCGACACGACGGCGGAAACCAACAGTGCCCCCCCTCCAAGCGGAAGCAAAAAGAAGGGCCAACGCCTTCTCAACGCCTGCGCTGTATTCCTACAGACATTTTCCGGCTGGCCTGGAGATAATCTGTTCTTGTGCATTCGGTACATTCCTTCAAACGCTTTGTAGTGTGGAGAATAGCCTTGCGTGAGGTTCCGAAGGGAAGCTAATACCCGGTTAGAGCCTGCTCGGCCTGGATTTGTTGCATCGAAAAGGAGTTCCTACCATCGGTACCTGGTAAGGGGGCATAACTCGCTTCTTCGATCTGTGCACCAGACATATCGGAACGCTTCCTCTTTCTTAACTACAATCGGCCATGTATCGTGGAGCAAATGTGAGCCGACATGAGTTATGACCTTCTGTCCAGTAAAATTCTTGACCGTAGGTTTTTGAACGCACGGGGTGCTTTTAGCAAAAGTGTAACATTGTGGCTAAGGCAACGACAAAACAACAAAATTCACGCATTTTGCTCTCGCTTGGTGTTTACAGTACAACGATATGTTATAGGTTTGTAGCGGTTCGCGCTATAGAAATTCCCTGGAAAACACTGTACCCTGTAGACTGTGAATAGCGCGACTTCTTCTCATGTCGGTCAGTGGGGCGAACTTGGATTGACTCCCTCTTTCTGACCCTGGAGATCACAGGCACGCTGCAACAGCAGGCACGTTGCCATAGAATGTAGTAGAATAGCGCAGCTCCGAGGCTATTCGAGGTGTGAGGCGATATCGAGCCTGGACAGAGCAAACGTATCGGACCGAGCTTATTTCGAAGGCGAGGGGTTTTGGGCTTATGACAGGTTTCTCTACGCTACAGGGCAAAGGGCTGATGCTCACGGGCACGACGGCGGGACTGCTGTTACTGACGGCTTTCACGACGTGGGCAGGGCCGACGCCGCCCAAACCGAAAACGAAAGCGAAGACGGCTCCCGTTCTTACGGTCGGACCGGTTCGGTATAACCGGGACGTGCGGCCGATCCTGGCGGAGAACTGCTTCGCCTGTCATGGACCGGACTCGGCGTCGCGGAAGGCCGGACTGCGCCTCGACAAGTTCGCCGAAGCCACGGCAGTCAAGGACGGTGTGACGGCGGTTGTGCCGGGCAAGCCGGACGCCAGTGAGATGGTACAGCGGATCACGGGCAAAGGCCCACTGATGCCCCCGCCTGTCGGGCATAAAAGCCTGAGTTTACAGCAGATAGCCGTATTGAAACGCTGGATTGCGGAGGGGGCTGTCTATGAGCAGCACTGGGCCTATATCGCGCCGAAACGCGCCCCGCTGCCCGCTGTCAAGGACGCCGCCTGGGTCCGCAACCCGATCGATCGATTCATTCTGGCGAAACTGGAGAAGTCGGGACTGAAACCCGCGCCGGAAGCGGACCGCCGCACCCTCGCGCGCCGCGTCAGCCTCGATCTGACCGGGCTGCCGCCGGAGCCCGCCGATGTAGAGAGGTTCGTCAACGACAAATCGCCGAAAGCGTATGAGAACCTGGTGGACAAGTTCCTCGCCACGCCGCAGTGGGGCGAGCATCGCGCCAAATACTGGCTGGATGCGGCCCGCTACGCCGACACCAACGGCATCCACATCGACAACTACCGCGAAATCTGGGCCTACCGCGACTGGGTGATCAAGGCGTTCAACAAGAACATGCCGTTCGACCAGTTCACGATTGAACAACTCGCCGGGGATCTGCTGCCCAGTCCGACGCTCGATCAGCGTATCGCGACCGGGTTCAACCGCTGCAACATCACCACGAACGAGGGCGGCGCGATCACCGAAGAGTACGCCGTACTCTACGCCCGTGACCGGACCGAGACCACCTCGGCGGTCTTCCTGGGCTCGACCCTCAACTGCACCGTCTGCCATGACCACAAGTTCGATCCCTTCACGCAGAAGGACTTCTACTCCATGTCGGCGCTGTTCAACAACACGACGCAGCCGATCATGGACGGCAACATCTCCAACACGCCGCCGGTCATGCTCGTGCCACGGGAAGAGGATCGCCCGCGCTTCGATGCCGTGAGCACCGAACTGGCGGATGCGCGCAAAGAGGCCGAGGCCCGTAAGACCGCCGCCCGCTCCGATTTCGAGGCAGGGCTGGACAAATTGGGTGTGCAGGGGTTCGCCAGCGAGGTGCCGACAGCCGGACTGCGGTTCCAGGCTGCGCTTTCGGAGGGGCAGGGCAGGGCCGTTCTGGCGCACCTCGACGGCAAGGAGGTCCACCTGACCACCGCCGCCGATCCGAAATGGGACACCGGCAGCGTCGCGGCGAAGGCGTTTCAGCGTCAGCCCAACACCGCGCTGGAGATCCCCAGCGCAGGCGACTTCGAGAAAGATCAGGCCTTCTCCTACGCCGCCTGGGTCAAGGTGCCGAACGGCAACGCCAACGGCGCGATCATGGCGCGCATGGACGATATGCACGAGTTTCGCGGCTGGGATATGTGGCTGCAAGGCTCCCGCATCGCCACCCATATCATCGATAAGTGGCCGACCGACGCCCTCAAAGTCGTGTCACGTACGCCTCTTTCGCCGGGCAAATGGCATCATGTCTGCATCACCTACTCGGGCGGAGCCAAACCCGACTCCGTCCATATCTACATCGATGGCATGGCGCAGGATACGGATGTCGAGACGAACACGCTCAAAGGGAGCATCCATACCGATGTCCCGTTCAAGATCGGGCAGCGGCACAGCACCTCCGGCGTGGACGGCGTCTCTATTCAGGACGTTCGCCTCTACGGACGCATACTCAACGCCGACGAAGCCGCGCGGCTCGGTCGGGCCAGTCGCGCCGTCTATCTCGCCTCCCGCGGCGCGGCGACATTGACGACGACCGAGAAGGACGAACTGTTCGGGGGCTGGCTGACCTCCAAGGACGACGCCTACCGCACACTTTCGGCGAAAGTCGCGGCGCTGGATGCGGAGCAGCGGGCCATCAAGGCGCGCGGCACCGAAGCGCATGTCATGCAGGAGCGCTCGGAAGAGGCGCAGGCTTTCATTCTCTACCGGGGCGACTACGACAAGCGCCGCGACCCGGTCAAGCCCGGTACGCCCGCCGTCTTCCCGCCCATGCCCGCCGACTATCCGCGCAACCGCCTGGGCTTCGCGAAGTGGCTGATGCGTCCGGAGCATCCGCTTACGGCCCGTGTCACGGTCAACCGCTTCTGGCAGGAGCTATTCGGTACCGGACTCGTCCAGACCGCCGCAGACTTCGGTGTGAACGGCGAGATCCCCACACATCCCGAACTGCTGGACTGGATGGCCGTAGAGTTCCGCGAAAACGGCTGGGACATCAAGAAGTTCAACAAACTCATGGTCATGTCGGCGACCTACCGGCAGGCAGGCACCGTGACGCCGGAGAAGATGCAGCGCGACCCCAAAAACCGATTGATGTCGCGCGGCCCGCGCTTCCGCATGGACGCCGAGATGATTCGCGACTATGCGCTCGCCTCCAGCGGCCTACTGGTCCGCAAGATCGGCGGCCCTAGCGTCAAACCCTACCAGCCTGACGGCGTCTGGGAAGCGGTCGCGATGAACGAGAGCAACACCCATTTCTACAAGCGCGATATGGGGGACAGCCTCTATCGCCGCAGCCTCTACACGTTCTGGAAGCGCAGCGCACCCCCGGCCTCGCTCGACATCTTCAATGCGCCGTCGCGCGAGTCCTGTACGGTGCGCCGGGATCGAACCGATACGCCCCTCCAGGCGCTCGTCACCCTGAACGACGTGCAGTACGTTGAGGCGGCGCGTATGCTGGCGCAGCGAGCTCTGAAAGAGGGCGGCGCAACTCCGAAAGCGCAGTGCGACTTCGTAGCGGAGCGGTTGCTGGCGCGTCCGTTCCGCGTGGCGGAGCAGCCGGTCGTACAGAAAACCCTGGCCGATCTCGAGCGCTTCTACGACGCGCATCCCAAAGAGGCGCAGCAACTGATTGTGGTCGGAGACTCCAAGGCCGACCCGACTGTCAAACCGGAACGACTGGCGGCCTGGACCATGCTGGTCAATCAACTGATGAATCTGGACGAGGTGCTGACGAAATGAGCGAAAAAGAGAATATTCATCCCATTGTCGAAGAGTGGGTTCGACAGGAGACCCGTCGCCAGTTCCTCAGCCGGGGAATGAACGTCATGGGCATGGCCGCGATGTCGGCGCTCGGCGGCGCGGCGTTCGCGGCGGGGGCCGGCAAACCGATTCTCAAAGGCGGAGCCGCTGGAGCAGCGGCCTTTCATGGGGCGGTGCTGCCGCACTTCGCGCCCAAGGCCAAACGGGTCATCTATCTGCACATGGTCGGCGGACCGTCGCAACTGGACCTCTACGACTACAAGCCGACGATGGATCAGTACTACGACAAGGATCTCCCGGAGTCGGTGCGTAACGGCCAGCGCCTGACGACCATGACCTCCGGACAGACGCGCTTCCCGATCGCGCCCTCAAAATACAAGTTCGCGCAGCATGGCAAGAGCGGCATGTGGGTCAGCGAACTGCTGCCCCACACGGCGAGCATGGTGGACGATATGTGCTTCGTTCGCAGCATGCACACCGACGCCATCAACCACGAGCCCGCCATCACCTATATGCAGACGGGCAACCAGATTACCGGCCGTCCCTGCCTCGGTGCGTGGGTTTCCTATGGCCTCGGCTCCCTGAATGAGAACCTGCCGACCTTCGTGGTGCTGGTCGCCAAGCCCTCCAATATCGAGCAGGTCCAGGCGATCTCCGCCAAACTCTGGTCTTCCGGGTATCTGCCCGGCGAGCATGCGGGCGTCTCGTTCCGCTCCAGCGGCGATCCCATCCTCTACATCAACAATCCGCCGGGAGTGACCCCGGAGGTGCGGCGGCGCACCCTGGACGGCCTCAAATCGCTCAACGAGATGAACTATCACCTCGTCGGGGATGAGGAGACCCATACCCGCATCAACCAGTACGAGCTGGCGTTCCGGATGCAGTCCAGCGTACCCGAACTCACCGACCTGAGCAAAGAGTCCGACGCCACCTACAAGCTCTACGGCGACGACGCCAAGAATCCGGGGACCTTCGCCAATACGACCCTGATGGCGCGGCGGATGCTCGAGCGCGGCGTCCGCTTCGTGCAGATCTATCACAACAACTGGGACACCCACGGCAACGTCGCGGGGCGTCTGCCGAGCCAGTGCAAAGACGTTGACCAGGCCTGCTGGGGCCTCGTGCAGGACCTGAAACAGCGCGGTATGTACGACGACACGCTGATTATATGGGGCGGCGAGTTCGGGCGCACGATCTACTCGCAGGGCGGACTCAGCCACGAAAACTATGGGCGCGACCACCATCCGCGCTGCTTCACCATGTGGATGGCGGGCGGCGGCAGCAAGCCGGGCACGGTCTACGGCGAAACCGACGATTTCTCCTACAATATTATCCGCGATCCCGTCCATGTCCACGACTTCCACGCGACGGTCCTGCGGCTTCTCGGCTACGACCACGAGCGCTTCAGCTACAAATACCAGGGCCTCGATGGACGACTTACGGGCGTGGAGATGGTGAAGCCGGTGAAGGCGTTGATGGGGTGATTCCTGTGCAACTCGACAGCCTGAAGCGCCTCACGGCTTCTTCGTCAACATCTCAGCCTTCCACTCGGCGGGCAAACTTTCA
>JBBQPO010000148.1:0-15269 GCA_038217285.1 Chthonomonadales bacterium | reverse complement strand
CCTGCTTCGCCCTGGTGAGCGGGAACCGAAGCGAGCGCAGGGTTTCCAACCGTGCCATGATCGGAGGCATAGGCAGGCGTAAGCGAGGAGGAGGCAAGCGGAAAAGGAGTGGCAATCTTCCTGGTGAAAGAGGTCACGGCGGCTGAAGCTTTAGGGGTACCCGTTGGCTTCGGCGCGGATTTGGCAGGGGCGAACTTCCAGAGGAGGAGCAAGGCGAGAACAAGGCTGAGTGTGACCGAGCCGATTATCCACTTGTTTGGCGGGCGTAAAGCCACGGATTGCATCGAGACCGGCTCTTTCGCCATAGGAATTGCACGCTTGACGCGACGACCGGTTGAGGACATGACATTTGCTCCGTTCTCTCCTCACTGGCAATTCTTGTGGAGAGTTTGCTGTACAAACAATCACAACCGACGAACGATTGGGAATAGAATTCGCTACTTCTCTGCAATTTCCTCCTCTGATAGCAAGCCCGTACGTATTTTTCCGCAACACTTAGGGTCTGTAAAAGATTAACTTCCCGAGCAGGGTAGAATCTACAGTATGGAGGTGCCCATGTCTGTCGAGAACCCTACTCACCATCAATGCGCTTGTTTGTCCTGCCAGGCAGGAACCGACCTTGTTTTGGTCGGTTATCACCAGCAGATCAATCTCTTGCTCAGTCGGCTCAACGAGCCTCAACGGCGCTGGTACGTCGACAGTCTGTCGCAGGCGCCCGACGCGCCATCAGATGTCCAACTTGCCCTCATTACAGGCCTGGATGAGAAAACCATCCGCCGAGGACGTCAAGAACTTCAGGCCCAACTCACTACCGTTCCGGCGGATCGACTACGCAAAGAAGGAGGCGGGCAACTCTCCCAGGAAAAAAAGCGCCGACCTTAGAAGAAGATCTTGCCCAGATCGTCGAGCCTCATACCGCAGGCGATCCCATGAGCCCCTGTAAATGGATCAACTGTCGCCTCCGCGACTTACAGAGCAAACTGGCCGACAGGTCTCATAACGTGAGCTTGCCGGTGCTCAGTCGCCTGCTCAAAAAGCGCGACTACCGACTGCGAGCCAACCGCAAAAACCGCGAAGGGACGGCTCCGCCGGGTCGCGACGCCCAATTTCGTTATTTGCAACAGCAACGTCAGCAGCATCAGGAAGCAGGGCAACCGGTCCTCTCGGTCGATACGAAGAAGAAAGAATTGGTCGGCGACTTCAAGAATGCGGGTCAAGTCTGGTGTCAGGAAGCTGATAGGGTCAATGTCCATGACTTTCCTAGCCAGTCCCTGGGACGTGCCGTTCCTTACGGTATCTATGATTTGACCCACAACTGCGGCAGTGTTTATGTCGGGCAGTCGGCGGATACGCCCGCTTTTGCGGTGGCCAATCTGGCCCATTGGTGCCGTAGCGAGATGCCCGTGCGTTTCCCTGGGGCAACGTCGCTGTTGATCCATGCCGACTGTGGCGACAGCAACGGCTCCCGCTGCAAGCATTGGAAGCAGCAACTCCAGGAGCAGATTGCCGATGTGTTCGGCTTGGTAGTGACCGTCTGTCATTTGCCGACGGGTTGCTCGAAATGGAATCCGATCGAACATCGTCTTTTCAGCGAAATCAGCAAGACCTGGGCGGGCTGTCCGCTGCGCAGTTGGGAGACGATCCTGCATTATCTGCGCGATACCACTACGCAGACGGGCCTGACGGTGGTGGCGCATCTGGTGGAGCAAGTGTATCAAAAAGGCATCCAGGTCACCGAGGAAGCAATGGCAGCGTTGAACATCACTTACCACCAGACATGCCCACAGTGGAATTACACTCTGCATCCGAGAACGGTATCTCCGCTTACCTGACTCGGGAAGTTATACTTTTACGGACCCTTAGTGGTTCTCTTTGGTAATGAGGTCGAGGACGATCGGATAGACCGCAGAGGTCTGTTGGGTGGGCATCTCGGGGTCGATGAAGTCGTGATCCAGATGCTGAGAAGCGGGGAACTCGAAGGTGGTGACTCTGTCGGCGGCATTTCTGCGCCAGTTTTCGACGACCTGAGCCGTCATCTCATTGTTGACAGAGGCGTCGTTGGCGTTGGTGACGACGAGGATCGACTGCGCGGCGGGACTATGTTCCGCCGCCTTCTGCTGCGTGGCGAAACTGAGCCGCAGCAACTGCGCAAGGGCGTGGGTAGACCAGCGTGGATAGTACGTTTCCGGCTTGAGTTGTTCTTTCAGATCCTCGTCCCACCATTTGAAGGCGTTGGGCATCGTCAGGTAGGCGTTCATGGCGGGACGGGTCAACGGAGTCGCGACGGCCTTATAGCCGAACGCAGGGGACATAATGACGGCTTTCTCGATCTCCCCGCGATGTTGGGCGGCCCAGGCTGCGGTGAGTCCGCCCGCCGAGAGTCCCACGACGGTGATATGATCACCCAGTCCGGTCGCACTATCCACCACCTCATCTGCGAACGCCGCCAACTCTTCCGCCGTCAAAGAGGCCTGTTCCGGCGTCAACCGGTCGGCGAGCCCGTGATGCGGAAGGCGCGGTATCAGTACATTGTAACCCCTGTCGAAAAGCAGCTTGCCAAACGATTGGAACTGGTGCGGGGATTTCGTATAGCCATGCAACAGGACGACGACCTTAGCGGTCTTCTTTCCGTGCGTCAGCAGCAGGGTTCCCCCGAGCGGTCCCAGCTTGCCGGTCTCTTTCGCATCCAGTCCTTTGACACGCACGAGGGCTTCCGCATAGTTCTGCGCGGGATGGCCGGTGGTGGAGAGATCGCCCACGTTGAGCGGTCGGAACCACAGATAGAGAACGGGAAGCAGCAAAACGACTAGCACGATTCCGATCATTTTCCACCCGCGCCGACGTTTTTTGGGGAGCGTCTGTGTCTCTGCCATAATTACCCCGATCCTTATCTTGCTCCGTCCGAAGGACGGTCCGGCAACGCCGCGTAGCGAGGGGTGACAACCCCTTGACCGCCGCAGGCGGTGCGTAGCGAGGGGTGACAACCCCTTGACCGCCGCAGGCGGTGCGTAGCGAGGGGTGATTATGTCCGTCGCTTAATTGCCGAAAACGAAAGGGCTCTGCCTTTACGGAACCGGCAGCGAAAGAACCGCACCGGCCTGTTGAAAATAGGGATTGTCGCCGGACTCGTTCAGGAGGAGGTGCGAGTCGAGATCGAGGAAGTCGAAGGCACCGGTGCCGCAGGCGAGCGCGAGCGAAACCGCGATGCTGCGGCGCGTCTCCAACATGCAGCCTAACATCAGACGACGGTCGGCGGCGCGGGCGATAGCGACGATGTCCAGCACTCCAGCGATCCCACTCTTCTGAATCTTGCAGTTGAAACCCTGCACGGCCGTCTGCGCTAGCCGCAAGGCATCGGCAGGCGTGCGGCAGCTCTCGTCGGCAAAGACGGGGACCGGGCTGCGTTCCGCGACCCATGCCAGTCCCACAAAGTCCTCTGCTCGCACCGGCTGCTCCAGAAGCTCGACATGCGCGCCTTCGGCCAGAAGCCTCTCTACAAAGCGCAACGCGCCTTCCGGCGTAAAGGCCTGGTTGGCATCGATGCGGAGGCGTGCATCGGGAGCGGCATTCCGCACCGCCAGCACGCGTGCATGGTCAGCCTCGATGTTGGCGTCTCCGACCTTGATCTTAAAGATCCGCATCCCGAGTCCCCAGGCCAGTTCCGTGAGTTCCCCGGCATTTGCCACGATGGGAATCGTGACATCGGTCGCCATACTGTCCTGTGCCGCGCCCCAGAGTCGATGCAGACTGCTCTCCGACGCTTGTGCCCAGGCATCCAGCGCCGCCATCTCCAGGCCACAGCGCGCGCTCGCGCCGTCCGGAACCAGGCGAGCGATGGTCTGCAATACCTGTCGGTAGCGCACCACTTCCAGGCCGATCAGTTCCGGTCCGACCCTCGCCACCGCCGCCAGGACCGTTTCGATAGTCTCACCGGTGACATAGGTGACAGGCACCGATTCGCCTGTTGCCGTGCGTCCGTCGGAGAGCGTCAGGCGCACGAGGACAGCGAGCGCAGCCGTTGCGCGGCCCTGCGACGTCACAAACGGGCTGTACAGCGGCGTATCGGAGGTTTCGGCGCTGACAGAGGCGATCCGGACGTCCAAGCCGTTACTCTCCTTTGGTTCCGGTCGATTCGGCACGGCGAGCAGGCGCCTTTGCGGTCGTCGTGCGCTTCGCCGCCGCACCCCGCGTTGTGGTCTTGCGGGTCGTCTTCTTAGCGGCCTTGACCGGCGCATCGGAATAGGTGCATTTGAACTCCTGTCCCTCCTTGAGCGCGCCGTCCGGCAGAATATTGAGCAGGGTTCGGCACTTCGGATAGGAGCTGCAGCCCAGAAAGGGGCCGAGCCGCCCGGTGCGCTGGATCATGACGCCTTTGCCTTCCGGGCAGACATAGTCCGTCGCTCCGGGCAGGGTGGTCGGATCGATGGGGACCTTCTCCGGTTGCGGCGCGAGGCCGCACAGGAACTCCAGCCCTTCGGCGGGCTGGCCGTCCTCGTTCAGCTTCAGGATCTTCTTGCACTTCGGATAGTCGCTGCAGCCCAGGAAGGCTCCGTAGCGGCTCTGACGGAGCAGCATGACCGCACCGGTGTCCGGACAGTGGAACTCCGTCTCGACCGGCGCGGCTTTCAGGCTCTCCATCTCCGTCGCCGCCGCTGTCAGTTGCAGCGCGAAGGGATCGTAGAACTCGCGGAGCAGCGTAACCCAGTCGGATTTGCCCTCCTCCACCTCATCGAGCTTGGTCTCCATATCTGCCGTGAACTTCAGATCCATGACGCTGGGGAAGTGCTTGACCAGGGAGTCGTTGACCTTGAAGCCGAGTTCCGTCGGGTAGAATCGCTTCTCACTCAGATCGACATATTCGCGATCCCGAATCACCTGGATGATGCTGGCATAGGTGCTGGGGCGACCTATGCCCTGCTCTTCCAGCGCCTTGACGATGGTCGCTTCGGTGTAGCGAGGCAGCGGCTCGGTAAAGTGCTGCTTCGGCTCCAGGCCCAGCAGATCCAACGGCTGTTCCTTGGAGAGCGGCGGCAGCGGCGGCTGCTCCTCGTCCGTCACCTCTTCCGTGTCTTTCCCCTCGGTATAGACGCGCATGAAGCCGTCGAACTTGACGACGCTGCCGGTGGAGCGGAACATATAGGGCGCTTCCGCGACATTGCCGCCACTCGCGGCGATGTCGGCGGTCGTGACATCCATCACGGCGGGGTTCATCTGACTGGCGACGAACCGCTGCCAGATGATGCGATAGAGTTTCAGTAGGTCGGCGGAAAGGAACCGGGCGATCTGATCGGGTTCCCGATAGACGGAGGTCGGACGGATGGCTTCATGGGCATCCTGCGCCGCGCCTTTCGTTTTAAACTGCTTCGGCGTTTCGGGCGCGTAGGTGTAGCCGGGCGTCTTCTTCGGATCGGCGTCGTAGCGCTCCCGAATATACTTCGTGGCCTCCGCCTGGGCTTCCGCCGCGACACGCACACTGTCGGTACGCATATAGGTGATGAGTCCAACGCTGCCCAACTCGCCCAGCTCCACGCCCTCATAGAGATCCTGTGCAACTGACATGGTCCGACGGTTGCCGAAACCCAGCTTGCGAGAGGCCTCCTGCTGCAGCGTGCTGGTGATAAAGGGTGGCGCGGCGTTGCGGCGCTGCTCTCGCTTCTTCACCTCCGCGACATCGTACCGCGCGCCATCGAGGTCGTGCAGAATGCCATTGATGGTCTCTTCCGACTTCGGCTCCAGGCGTGCCCCACCCCGGCTATGGAGCTTGGCCGTAAAGGGGAAGCGCTTCGCGGGGGCCTGGGGGGTCAGGATCGCGGTAAGCGACCAGTACTCCATCGGTACGAACGCTACGATCTCCCGCTCCCGCTCACAGATCAGGCGAACCGCGACAGACTGCACGCGGCCTGCCGACAGGCCTTTCTGTATCTTCTTCCAGAGCACGGGCGAGAGCTTGTAGCCGACGAGCCGATCCAGAACACGACGCGCCTGCTGCGCATTGACCCGGTCCATATCGACGGTACGCGGGTTCGCAATGGCCGCCTGAACGGCCTGCCGCGTGATCTCGTTAAACTGAATTCGGACCGGATTCTTGATCTTCAGAGCTTCCGCCAGATGCCACGCGATCGCCTCCCCCTCACGGTCAGGGTCGGAGGCGAGATAGACGGTCGTCACGCCTTTGGCGGCGGCGGTGAGACGTTTCAGGACATCCGCGCGATCTTTGAGAGTCTCGTAGGTCGGCGCAAAGTCATTTTCGATATCGACGCCGAGTTTCTTCTCGGGCAGATCGCGCACATGGCCCATACTGGCCTCGACCTCATATTCGCTGCCGAGAAAGTTTTTCAGGGTCTTTATTTTAGCCGGTGATTCAACAATGATAAGGGATTTCGCCATCGCGATATGGTTACCTTCTGGGAGACAACGGGGCTTTGGGATCAATACCCACCGTCGTTTTCGATGATGTCCTGGTTACAAGTCGGTGTATGTTACCACCATGTCCCTGCGGTTTGTCAAGGACAATCCGAATTGCGGTCAGGCGCGAAGAGGGTTAAAACCGGTGTTTTTCGGTCCGGCGGAGGACTGTCAGCAGTTCAGAGGCAGGGATAAAACCGGTAGAGGCGGAGAGGATATGGCCCTGTGGGTCCGTCAGCAGGGTCGTGGGGAAATCCGTGACATTGTAGCGGCGAACGGCAGCGGGATCGGCTTCGCTGTCGACGATCACGCAGACGAAGTCGTGGCTGAGATCCACCACCCGAGGGTCGGTGAAGGTCTCCGCGTCCATCTTCGCGCACCAGCCGCAGCCAGGCGTATGGAAGCTGAGCAGCAGCGGGCGATGGGACCGCTGCGCCAGCGCCAGACCGGCCTGGAAGCTGTGAATCCAGGTCGGTTCGGTGACGATTCGATTTTCGCGAATGGCGCCGAGCACCCCGACGCCAAACAGTACGGCGAGCAGCGGCAGCCAGCCGATAAGACGCGGATTGGTCCAGAGTCGCTTCAAAGCAGAACCTTTCAGGCGGCAGCGCGGAAGATTGGAGCCAGGCCCCGGCCATAAGCGAGAAGTTCGGCGGTCTCTTCAGCGGTGATCGGTCGGAACTCGGCGGCAAGCTGCATAGCGAGGCGGAACAGGCGCGGATCTCCGGGCGGCACAGTGGCGGTGATCGGCTGGGAGAGGGTGAAGCGCAGCGCCAGTTCTGCGAGATGCGGGTCGGTCAGCGGCTCATACCAGCAGTTGGCGTAGTCGCGGTGAGCGCCCTCCTGCCAGTTCGTCCGAGCCATCGCTTTCAGGGCGAGGCGCGCCACGCCTTTCTCCTGCGCCTTCGCCATAATCTGCGGCCCGAAGTTGCCTTCGGTCCAGGTGACGAAATTGATGGGAAAGAGCGCAGACGTGAAGTCGAACAGCTCCATCGCCCGAATGGCGGCTTCAGCGGAGTGGGCGGAGAAACCGATGTTGCGGATCAGACCGTCCTGCTGCGCCTTGACGATCGTCTCCATCGCGCCGCCGGGGCCGAACGCCTTCTCCACCTCTTCGACGCTGGAAATCGCGTGGAGTTGATAGAGATCGACGTAGTGAGTCTGAAGATGTTGTAAGGAGCGGCGCAACTCGGCTGCCGCGCCTGCGCTGTCGCGACAGCCGGTCTTGCAGGCCAGAAACACCCCGTCGCGACGTCCTGCTAAAGCGGGTCCGAGGCGCTTTTCTGTCTCCTGATCGCGTCCGTAGCTCGGCGCGACATCGAAGTAGTTGACGCCGTGATCGATGGCTTCAGCGACGATATTGTCGGCCTCCGTCTGCTCCATTCCGACCAGCACCACGCCGCCCAACCCGATAATCGAAAGATCCTGTCCTGTCTTGCCATAAGCCCGTCGCTGCATGTTACGTTTATCTCCTAACTCGATTTGAGTATTGGCCCTATTCTACTCTATTCGCAAGCGATTTTCCTGCGCCCGCGTGACAAAACACGCAGGAATGAACGAATTTGGCCGTTTACTAGTAGAATAAAGAAGAGAGTCTCTCGATTGTATTTTTTCGGTAGCAACGTTCTGTTTTGTCCGTCTCTTTAGAAGAGACGCGCTCCTTGATGAGCAGAGTGGAGGCAGTATGTCGGTGTTTCTTGCACTGATGGTGGCTGGCCTGACCGGGCTGATCGTGATGGCGATCCCGGCATTCGGGCGGCACGGGCATTTCGGTACGCCACACGGTATCGGGTCGGCAGGGCATGGCGGTCTGCACATCGGGCCAGGACACGGCGTCGCCCACACGACGGGTGCCGCTCCGGGGCATGCGCTGACTGCAGTGGGCAAAGGCGCGGGAACCCAGGCTGGACCGCCTGTGACCGACCTGACCCGACTGCTGCCATCGCCGCGCATGATCTTCAGTCTACTCGCGCTCTATGGGGCGTTCGGGAATGTGCTATACGGCAGTCTGCATCTGTCGCTGCCGATCGCGGCGCTTCTGGCAATCGTTCCGGCGGCGCTCCTGGAAAAGTTCGCCGTGACCCCACTGTGGAATGCGCTGATCGCCTCGCAGGGCAAGCCCAGTTCGCCGCTCGAAGCGCTCACACTGTGTGAGGCCGAGGCGGTGACGCCGTTCCGAAACGGCAAGGGGATCGTGGCCATGGAGCGGGATGGGCGGATGGTACAGTTCTCGGCGCAACTGCCGGAGGAGCAAGCTCACCTGCCGGTCCATGTCGGGGACCGTCTGCGTGTCGAAGAGGTGGATACCGCTCGGGAGCGCATGACCGTCACCCTGATGTAGACGTGGCGTCATCCGGTTTTGTGTTGTGTAGATGGTGAGACGCGGCGGCGCTTGCGGGCCGCGTCGGAAAACGGGAGATCATAATATGGCATGGATCCTTCTGGTCGGCGTGGTCGCCGGCGTCCTTATTCTAACCGCAGTCGTCGTCACGACCTTCCTTCGTAGCGTGGATGCAGGACAGATATTGCTGGCAGGCCGCGGCGGCAGCCTAAAGATTTTTCGCGGTCCCTGCAAAGCGCTGATCATTCCGGTCATCACCCAGGCCCGTCAGATCCCCGCGCAGGCGATCAATGTCGATATCGAGATCACGGATCAGACGGCGGATGTCGATGCGAACGGTCGCCCGGCTCCCGTCAAAGTGACGGTGCGGGCCTCCGCCATCGTCAGCGTCGGTGAGAACGATGCGATGGTCAACACGGCAGCGAACAAGTTTTTCTCGAAGCCGCCGATGGACCAACTCTCCACGCTGACGGATGTGCTCTCGTCTGCGGGACGGCGCGCAATCAATCTGCTCCGCCATGAGCAGTTGTTCAATGCACGGTCTGCGGCCTCGATCGCGGCCTCCGCCAATGCGCTCGCCCTTCCCACGATGCCGGGCGGAATCATCGCGGTGCAGGCCGACGACGACGAGTTGGCGGTCATCATCAAAGATGCCTGTTCCCGGGAACTACTCGATCTGGGACTGACCTTCAACAGTCTCAACATCAAGGCGGTCTTGAGCGAGGTGGCCGAGGCCCGACGCCGTGAGTCGGCGGCCCGCGCCAAGGCCAGCGCCGATGTGGTGCAGGCGCAGGAAGAGCAGCGGGCGCGGATCGCGCAACTGGAAGCGGCGCAGAAGATCAACGACCAAGAGAAAGCCCTGAATATGCAGATCGCCTCCAACGGCGCCTCCATCGCCCGCGCCGAGGCCGAGAAGCAGTCGGCGGTGCGCCAGCAGCGCGAAGCCGAACTGGCCGCGAACCAGATCACGCAGGCCCGCGCCGATGCCGAGCAGAACGTCATTCAACAGGAGGCGGAAGGGCGGGCACAGGCCGCGCGTATCCGGGCCATCGCCGAAGCCGAGGCCGACGCGATCCGAATGAAGGCGCAGTCCCTTATGGAATCGGGCCAGGCCTACCTCGATCTCCGCAAACTGGAGCTGGCCCCGGCCCTCACCCGCGAAGTCGCCGGCGCGCTCGCCAACGGCCAGTTCGTCAACTTCGGAACGACGGGCGAAGGTGGCCACAGCGCCGCCGCGTCCGGCTCGGACGATGTGATGCGGGTCGTCCAGACTCTCATGGCGGCGCAGGTCATCGGCAACGCCAACGGCGGCGGCAATACCAACGGCAACAAGACCTATGTCCGCCGCGATAACAGCGATCTGCTGGCCCTTGCCAACATCGAACCGGAGTCGGGAACTCCCCGCCCCCAGGTGACGAGCGCGACGCCGCCCGTGCCGCCCATACCGCCACGCCCGCAGGTACGCAAGTAGTGTAACCCCTTTCAGAGCGGGTTATGGTGTACAATAAGAGGCCGACGCTGAGCAGAACGCTCCGTCGGCCTTTTTCGACTTTCGTGTGTTAGACAGAGTGAGCGGGGAAACGGGATGCAACCTTTTGTAGGAATGACAATCAAAGAGCTTGAAGCCGTCGCGCAGGAGAACGGCGAACGAGCCTATCGTGGCAAGCAGATTGCCACCTGGATCTACCAACGCGGCGCGACCGAAATCGAGGGCATGACCGACCTGCCGCGCGAATTTCGCACCCGACTTGCGCAGAGCTTCACGGTCGGTCTGCCGGAAACGGCCCATAAAGATGTTGCGCCAGACGAAACCGTCAAGTATCTGCTGCGCCAGTCCGATGGGCAGGCGATCGAGAGCGTCTATCTGCCTTATCCCGAGCGTGTTTCGGTCTGCCTCTCCACGCAGATCGGCTGTGCCGCCGGATGCCGCTTCTGCGCCACCGCACAGGGCGGACTGATGCGCAACCTGACCGCCGGGGAGATCATGGGGCAGTTTTTGCGCATGCAGGCCGAGGGTGAACGGCGCATCTCCCACGTGGTCTATATGGGAATGGGCGAGCCGCTCTGGAACTACGACGCTGTCGTCAAGAGCCTGCGCCTGCTGGGGAACGAGGTCGGGCTGTCGCTGCGTAACTTAACTGTATCCACTGTCGGCGTCGTGCCGGGAATTCGGGCGCTGGCGCAGGAGGAGATGCCGATCACACTGGCGCTGTCGCTGCATGCGCCCGACGACGAAACGCGCGAAGCGCTGATCCCGACCGCCCGCAAATGGAAGCTGGATGAGATCCTGGACGCGTGCGCCGAGTATGTCCGCAGAACGCACCGTGACCTGACGTTCGAGTACCTGCTGATCGGCGGCATCAATGACAGTCCGGAACAGGCGCGGGCGCTGGCTTCCCTGCTGAAGTCACGCCGTCTCCCGGGAAACGTCAATCTGATTCCTTTCAACTATGTCGAAACCCCGCAGGGTTTTCGCCGCCCGGAGCGAGAGAGTGTGCAGCGGTTCCGGGAAGAGCTCGAGAAGGCAGGGCGCGTGGCGACCCAGCGTATGACACGTGGTCACGCCATCTCCGCCGCCTGTGGGCAGTTGCGCCGCACTGTCGGGGCCGGTCTGCCAGTACGCTCGACTCCCGAGAATCTAATAACGTTACGCGAAGCCGGGAGCGAAATGGAACCCGCGTAATGAGAGATAACATCCGTTGACCATTTGACCGCCCCGGAGCACCGCGAGGAGTACAGGAATCAAAACATTGAGCAGGGGAGTCCAAACGCTCGTATCGCTGGGATTGACGACGTTGCTGCTTGGAACGGCAGGTTGTCACCGTGCCGCTTCCCCTTCTCAAAGCGGGCAAAAGCCGGGTACTATGGGAACCGAAGCGGACCAGAATTTGACGGGGGAGATCACTGGGACCAACTGGCATATCCCGTGGTCGATCCGCGATGCGAAAGGCAGAGCCGTCCCGGCCCTGATCGCTGACGCCCGCGAGGGCGAGATGAACAATTTGGACGATAGTTATACAATGCGCCTGCGCGGCGTCCAGGCGAAACTGTTTCAAGAGGGGGTCCATGCCGCCGACATTCAGGCTGTGCAGGTGGACGCCAACTCGGACGATCATCTTATCATCGGCACCGGAGGCGTTCGCGTCACCTCGCTTACCAACCCACCTGATACCGTTGTCACCGCCGATAAAATTACTTGGGATCCCCGCTCTTCCAAGATGGTGGCGGTCGGACACGCGAAGGTGATGCAGAGGCCGCGTGATGGCGGCCTTCCTATCACCCAGACAGGCGGACGCATCACGTTCGACACCAAATTTCAGAAGATCGAGGTCGAGGCACTGTGAGAAAGGCAAAGGCCATGAACGATTTCCGCTTGCCGTCCGGCCGTCTGCTGCTGATCGGTGCCACTATTCTGTGTTGTAGTGAAGCCATCCACGCCAACGCCAGACAGCAGAAGAGGCCCCAGCCTGCTGCGAAGCAGAATGTCGGCCTAAAACAGATTGCTGTCTTCTCTGGTAAACGGACGGCAGCGCCGCCTCCGCCGACGGAGATCCCTAAGCTTCAGGTAGGAGATCTGACCATCACCGGCGCCAGTCGATCGGGCGGTGTGCTTGGAACCGGCGCTTTGCGCTGGAGCGGCCCGAACACCGAGGTGGAAGTGCCAGACAAGGCTAGCAAGTCGGTGCTGCGCGTCCATGCCGATGATATTCAGGCCTCCAGGGTCGGCAAAAGCGAACTCGGCCTGATTGTTCTGAGCGGCCATATTCGTTATCGCCTCGTACAGCAGTCCGATGAGGGCGAGCGGGTCCTGGAGGGCACTGCCGGTCATGCGGAAGTGCGGCGGGTGACACACCATATGGAGTTCACAGGCGGAGTGCATGCCGACGTGACTGATAAGGCGCGATTCAGCGGTCCGGCGACCCTTCGCACCGGCACACTGACAGTCGAAATGGCAAATAAGCCGTTCCAGTACACCCTGGAAGGCGCTGCTGCCAATAACGATATTCAGTTTACACCGCTGCAGACTACCGCCGTCAAAGTAGGGGCGAAGCCTACACCCGCGACTCCGGTCGGGACGATCCATATCTCCGGCTTCCGATCCGGGGACCTTCAGTTCGGGAAGGCGATCCACCTGCAAGGCGCTGCGACGACATGCGAGTTCGGCAGTCCGGACGACCTGACCTCGTGGCGCTTGCAGGGCGAGCAATTCGAAGGCGAGTTCGTGCCCGACACGTCCGATCTTCAGCGAGCGACCGTGTCGCAGAACGTTCGGTTCCATATTACGCAACCTTCCGCCGATAAAAAGGCGAAGACGATGGCGGACGGAACCGCTCCGCAGGCCTCCTATGTGCGCAGTGAGGCCGGACAGGAGTTGATAGTGCATGGCCCGTTCAAAATCAATTTTACCGACCCGCAGCACCTGGATGAGCCGATGCTGCTGACGGCCGAGGTGAGTTCCGTCCTGAGTGTGAAAAAATCCGGTGACAGCCTCTCTTATGACCTGGAAGACCCGAACCATACCCAGAAATTCCATATCGTGCCGAAACCGCTCGAAAAGCCCAAACCCAGGCCCGTAAAGCCCCCCAAACCGAAGTAGGGACTGGGGCAGCCTCGGCAATAAAGAGAATAGAACCATTTGGAAATCAGTACCACAGATCTGGTGAAAGAGTACCGTGGGCGCAAGGTCGTCGATGGGATCAGCATCAATATCAAACAAGGCGAGATCGTCGGCCTTCTGGGACCGAACGGCGCGGGCAAGACTACGACCTTTTATATGATCGTCGGTCTCGTCAAGCCAAATCGCGGTCAGGTGCTTCTCGACGGGCAGGATGTGACGCGCCAGCCGATGTATCGTCGCGCGCGCAACGGGATCGCCTACCTGCCGCAAGAAGCGTCGGTGTTTCGCAACCTGACGGTAGAAGAGAATCTGCACCTCGTGCTGGAACTGCAGAAGCTGACGAAGAAAGAGCGCAAAGAGCGCGCCGATCAGTTAATGGAAGAACTGCACATCACGGGCCGGCGTCATAGCCTTGGCAAGACCCTTTCCGGGGGAGAGCGACGCCGTGTCGAGATTGCTCGCGCTCTGGCATCCAAGCCAAAATTCATTCTGCTGGACGAACCCTTTACCGGCGTCGATCCCAAGGCTATCGAGGATATCGAGAAGATCATTCAGCAGTTGACCAAGTCGGAAGAGAAGATCGGCATTCTAATCACCGACCACAATGTGGAGGCGATGCTTCGGATCATGGAGCGCGTCTATCTAATTGCGGACGGCCAGAAACGTTACGAGGGACTGGCGACCGATCTACTCAACGACCCTGTCGCACAGGAAGCCTATTTTGGGCAGTCCTACGGCCTTCACCGCGACATGGCCCGCCTCGCCGCCGAAGAAGAGCTGCGCCGAATGAGCCACGCCTACGATTCCGAACTGGACGACCTGGAGCAGCGACAGAAACCCGACTCCGAGGAGCCCCGAAAGTCAGACGAGGACGACAATGCGGCTGCTGGATAGACTGATTCTCAAGGATCTCATCGGCCCGTTCATCAACGGCTTCCTGATGTTCATGATGCTGGTCTTCGCCGCAGGCTCCCTCTTCCAGGCGACGGAGTGGCTTGTGCAGGGCATTCCCGGTATCACCGTGCTAAAGCTGGTGATGTTCAGCATTCCAGGGCTGGTAACGCAGGTACTACCGATGGCGATGTTGCTGGCCGGGCTCCTGGGGTTCGGACGGCTATCGGCGGACCGCGAGATCGTGGCTGTCTTTGCCGCTGGGGTGTCGTTTCCGCGAGCGGCGCGAATCGTGCTGGTTATGGGGGCGCTGGTGAGTATCGTGGCCTATGGGTGGAACGACATCGTCGTTCCGGCAGCCAGCACCGCCTTCTGGGATCTGAAAATCGAGACGTTCAAACATATCGGGAAAGAAGAGAAGGCTCTCTCCCGTATTATCGACAGCAAGGACAACAAGGGCGTCGAGGAGTTGGTCACGGTCAACGGGGGATACGACGCCAAAGCGCACCTCTTCCGCCGGGTCAACATTCTCAAGTTCGACACCCGGCCGGAACGGCGCGGGCAGCCTCTCGTTAACATCTACTGCGATCAGGTCCGTTTTTTGGACGAACGGGGCGAGAACGCCACCTACGAACGCGGCTACTTTACGCCCTTCGTTC
This sequence comes from Chthonomonadales bacterium, assembly GCA_038217285.1. GTDB lineage: Bacteria > Armatimonadota > Chthonomonadetes > Chthonomonadales > Chthonomonadaceae > JANXLO01. Next base: position 355 of record JBBQPO010000148.1, on the reverse strand, counting down.
CCGACCCCAAGACCGGGCGCATCGAGGACGGTATGACGGTCACGTTCGAAACGCTGAAACTGCTGCCGTATGGCGCTTCCGTCGGCAAGTCGTTCGAAGAGGTGCTGAAATCCGATGTCACCGATCCCAACCGCAAGAGTTTCCGCGACCTGAAAGCGGAGATTCAGGCCGCCCGCAAATCGGGTGAAGATGTGCGCGGGCGGGAAGTCGATCTCTACGGCAAGATCTCGCTGCCGTTCGCGAGTTTTATCTTCGGGATCGTCGGGGCCGCGCTCGGTTGTAACACCTCGCGCGGCGGCGGCAAAACCGTCGGGTTCGGCACCGCGATCTTTATCGTCTTCCTCTACTGGGTGTT
>JBBQPO010000147.1:0-15400 GCA_038217285.1 Chthonomonadales bacterium | reverse complement strand
AAATGCGCTCGACGCAGTTATTGGCCGTCTGTAATCCAAAAGGCCGAAAGTCAATAGGAACTCTCCTGAGATACGAAGGGGCGTCCGACCAGGCGTCGGCATCAAGGCGTGTTTCTCAATAGTCATGGTTGCAAGAATCGTGCCAACTACAACCCATAGAGAAGACTCACCGACATAAAGGCGCGGTTCCCGCGTTTTGAGATAGATTCTAAGCAGAGGGTCCGCGCCTGTGCGCGGACCCTCTGCGATGCCTGACATCCGGAACACCACTGCCCACCCAACGGATCAGGCTGCCGTAACCGTCGGCTTCGAGTATCGCAATGGAAGCGTTCCGCTCGGCAGGCCGTTTACGGCTTGCCCGAGGTAGCAGGCGCGATGATCTCCAGAGGAAGATAACCGGTATAAAGAACCTGCTTGCCGGACTCGGACGAGACGATCGTGTCCAGATGCCGCATCCGATAACGACCCGGCATGGCGGTCAGGTAGGTATAGGTTTTCTCGTCCGTCGGTTTGATGGTTATGTGGCCCGGCCGTGCGTCGTACCAGGGCGCCCCCTCGCCAGTCACTCCCATCGCCGTCTGGCCGACCACCACCATCTCTCCAGGTTGCAGCGTCTCCCACTTGATTTCGGAGGTATGCAGAATGGGAAATCCGAACGTGTTCGCGGGCTTTCCATTCGGCCCGAGCACGTCGGGGATGAGCCCGGCGACGCCCGGAAACACGTCGTGCTCGAAGGCGATCTGTTTTGAGCTCACGTTGCGGACGATGTAGTCCATGACGACTATGCTGCCCATCGGATATCTCGTTCTACCGTTGGGTGCGCGGAGCCCGGCCTGCAGGCCTTCGGACGGCTTGCCCCAGGCGATGCCCACCTGTGCGCGAGCAACCGCCGCTACCGCTGCCGCTCCCAGCGGCTGAACCTTCCACTAAGTGTCATCGGCTGCTGTCGCCCCTCTCTTCGAATCTGAGATGCTAATCTTACAACGACGACTTACAGCAAGCAGTCATTCTGTCGAGATTGGGTAACTATCCTCGACGGTCTCGAAACAGGCATCAACGGCCACTGTTCGAGATGGGCGTAAGAAACGCGTCGTTGTAAGACTAATATTTTAGCATCGATTCGTTCGTGTTTCAATAGCAGATGCAGTTTTTTTAGCATTTATTGGACGTACCCTCGTGAAAAAGGGTTGCAGGAGGTCTAAATGCGAAACGATTGCGCTATAATGACAACAGACAGATCGTGGATTTTTGGAGGGGATGATGGCGCAACGGCACTCTCGGCGTGACTTGCTGAAGATTGGGATTAGTGGGATGGCGGCTGGCCCCGCCACGACGGTCGCAACGGCTGTCGCAGCGGCGGAGGCTCAGGAGGCGGAGCACGATGTGCTGACGCCCTCCGGTAAGTTCTTCGATGTCGCGCGCGGCAATCCTGTTCCCCACTCGCTGCGTGGCGAAGCGCTGGTCAAAGCCCGTCTGACCCCCGAGACCTGGCGTCTGGAAATTGTCGGGGAGGACGGCGCGAATGTCCCGAAACCGGCCACGATTCAAGCGGGCACGGCGCTGGATCTGCCGATGCTGATGAAGTTGGGCAAGACGCACGGCGTCAAGTTCCTGAAAGCGATCCAGTGCCTGAATATCGCGCAACCGCTGGGGCAGGGGCTGTGGGAAGGCGTTCCGCTGCGGGACGTTCTGCGGCTGGTCGGTTCGGTCAGCAATGTGCGCCGAATCTACTACTGGGGGTTTCACAACGACGATCCCAAGCAGATCTTCCAGTCCTCCCTGAGTTTCACGCAGGCCATGGAGACGCCGCCCTGGGAACTGCCCGCGTTTCTGGCCTATCGCCTGAACGGAGAGCCGCTTTCGCTGGAACGCGGGGGGCCGGTTCGGATGCTGGTGCCCTGGGCGCACGGCTTCAAGTCGATCAAATGGCTGCATCGTATCGTTCTGACCAACGATTACCGTGCCAACGACACCTATGCCGAGGCGAACAACGATCCGGAGTCGCATCTCAAGACAGCCGCTTACCTGGATAGTTTCCCGGATCGAATCCGTGGCGACATCCCTGTGATCATACAGGGAACGGTGATCTCCGGTCTGTCTGGTTTGAAGCGAGTCGAGTACTGGCTGCGCCGCATCACAGGAAACCGGCAGGATCTTTCCGAGAACGACCCCGCGTGGGAGACGGCGATCTGGCAAAAGTGCCGTCTCGATTCTCCGCCCACCGACTGGAGCCATGTGTTTCCATCGGGTGTCCACGCTTCGGAAGTCTGGGGATTCGACAGTAGTAGTGGCAAGCCGCGCGACTGGCCCCTGCGGTACGGCATGACGGGCTGGACCGCAAATGTGGGCTTGCTGCCTCTCGGAAAGTATGAGGTCCGTGCGCGCGCCATCGATCTGAACGGCTTCGCCCAACCGGAGCCGAGACCGAACCGTCAAACAGGACTGAATCCTGTCGAGGTGAAATATTTCGAGGTAATCGCCTAGTCGTCCCTATTTGGAAACGGTCAGTAGGACAGGCGCCGAGAAGCGTTCGAGCTGGACGGTCGGGCTGTTGTTGACGAGGGCGAGTAGGGCAATAGGAATCGCGCCGAGGCGCGCCGTGGGCATGGCTTTCAGTTCCAGTTGGGCGTCCGTCTGGTTGGGCTGAAGGACGACATCGGCGACGGTCACGCCGTCCGGCAGGCCCACGGCGCGGAGGGTGATCGGCTTGTTGGTGACCATACGGCGATCAATATGGACAGGGATTTTGACGCTGCCGTTTGGGGCGAGGGTGAGTTGTTTGGCGGTCGTCGTCAGCGTCAATTCGGCGGCTGTGCCGACGGTGAGCATTCGGAGATCGGGAGGAGCGGGGACGACGCGCCGGGCGCCGCCCTGCCAGACCCAGTCGGAGACTAGGGCCAGCGGCTGCGTCATGGCCTGGCCGTTGATCACGGCCGTTCCGACGATCTGAAGCGGAAAAGCGTTGAGCGGCGCGACTGGCAGCGCCGACAAGACCAACAGGCCGCGCGTAGATCCGGCGGGGACGACGACGGGCGCGACGGCGACGCCCGGCGGAAGTCCTGCCATCGTCAGCGTCACAGGACCGTCATACCAGTCGCGTGCGACATTCACCTCCAGTGCCAGCGAATCGCCCTGTCCGAGGACGCGGCCGCGTGTCTCTGTGGTCAGCGTGAAGCCGGGCGGGGGAGGCGGCAGCACGAGCAGTCGATAGACCAGTTCCGGCGCGGAACGACCGGTGGCCTCGCGCAGCCGGAGCAGGTAGTCGCCCGCCTGCGGGGCCGTGAAGTCGAGATGTGAGTCCCGGCCATTCGTGTCGTCGTTTTCCAGGAGCGTTTTGCCGTTCGCGTCTATCAGCGTGAGCATCGGATCGGCCTGACTTCCGACCGCCTGACACTGCACGTCGATCAGAAGACGTTGTCCGGCCGCAGCATGGAAACGATAGAAGTCCGTATCGCTGTTGGGACTGCCGTCCGTTCGCCAGAACTGCCCGCTGGCAATGCCGGGCACCGGCATCGTCGTCGCCTTGGCGGGAGTGTCGTTGGGCTCCTGCTCCTGAATGGTGGGCAGGCCGCTGTAGTAGAGCGGCAGCGCATTGCTTCTGATCGGCCTGCTGGACGTGCCGGACGCGGAGAGGGAGGGGGCGATGACGCCGGCATACGGCTGGCCGGGCGCGTCTGCCGTCGCAGGAACGTTGACTCCGATCAGCTTTACGGTTGTCGGCATTTTGAACAGGATACTGGCCGGAAACAGCGCGCGCAGCAGCGGGATCTCTCCCATGCTGAGGCGATAGGAATAGTTGGGGCCGCCTGCCCCGACAGCGCTGCTGAGGGTGAGGGTGTAGTGACCGCTTTTGGCCGGGACGAACTCCAGCAGGGAGTCGGGGCCGGTGTCGTCGTCGTTGGAGGCGACTTCGCGTCCGGTGGCATCCCGGAGGGTGAGCAGCGAGTCGAGCGGCGAATCCACGACGGCGGCCTGCACGACGGCCACAAACGTCCGACCCGCCTGCAGTTCACAGCCGAACGAATTGCGGTCTCCGGCTTCCAGAATATGCCCGTTGACAGCGGTCGGCAGGATCACCGCCTGCTCCAGAGCGCCAAGAAGCCTCTGCGCCTCGGTCTGCAGGATCTCCCATCCGACGATCCATTTCCGGGCGTCGCTGATACCAGCAGGCGAGACGATGCGGAAGGTGACCACTCCGGGAACGCTGCCTTTCGCCGCAGTGATGTCGGCGACGACGGGCGGGTTGCCGTCGCTGTCCATCGTCGCGGTGGGCCGTGCGGCCGGGTCGGGCGGAACGATCTTCGCTGTCACGTCGGGCACACTGAAGAGGATCGCGCTGGCGTCGCGCAGACTCATGCCTGTGATGGTCACGCGCGTCGTTGTGCCGGCATTGCCGCCCAGGGGATAGACGGCGCGGATTTCGAGAGGGTGCCTTTGCGCTCCAGCAGACGGCGCAAACGGAGACAGCATTATGAGAGCAATGCCGAGGAGCAGACAAAAGAGGGGCAGGCGGCGGGCCGTCAACCGTATCGCTCTCCTCAATCGGCTCTGTACGCAGGCGCATCGGGTGGAAAAAGATGGAGTGGAAGTCATCGTAGTCGGTTCCTTGGGGGCGCAACGCCGCGCGAAAGCAGGCCCGTCGTGGGCCTGAGTGCGCTTTCTCGCTACGGTCATTATAAGCGGTTCCCAGAGAGGTGTCAAGTCCATCAGGTCGTTGGGCCCGCCCCTAAAGGAGCGGTCTGTCTTTTGTAAGGACCGTGAACGGCCCTGTGTGCGCCGTCAGCAGATTCTTCCGTTCGGGCGATCAAACAAACAAACAAATAGGTCTCTATGGCGGGATTAAACTTGCAAGGCAACCAGCACAGTCCCCTTCAGGGGGCTTACCGCATCAGACCGCTCCTTTAGGGGCGGTCATAGCTCACATTGTCAATTGACAACAACACACTAAAGTGGTATGATAGTCTTGCAGTATGTAAGGCTGCATTTTGCTCTGTGACGGCTCTTTCTGCCAGGTCGCAGCCAGGGAGACATCAACTATGCGAATGGACAAACTCACCATCAAGGCTCAGGAAGCGATCCAGCAGGCCCAGACGCTTGCCGAGCATAACCAGAATGTGCAGATCGATGTCGAGCATCTGCTGGCGGCGCTACTGCAGCAGGCCGAAGGGGTCACCCTGCCCCTGCTGCAGAAGCTGGGCGTCAATGTGGGACTGCTGGCTCAGCAGATCGATGCCGAACTCGCTCGCCTCCCGAAGATTCAGGGATCGGCGGAGGTCGGTGGCAGCTTTACGCCCCGGATGCGCAGCGTACTCAATACCGCCTTTGCCGAAGCCGAGCGCATGAAGGACGAGTATGTCAGTACCGAACACCTCCTGCTTGGCATCGTTGCCGATACGCAGGGCGCGGCGGGCCGGCTGCTGAAGTCGCAGGGCGTCACCCCCGAGAACGCGCTCCAGGCGCTGGTGACGGTGCGCGGCGGACAGCGCGTGACGGACCAGAACCCGGAAGAGAAGTTCCGCGCGCTGGAGAAGTATGGGCGCGATCTGACGGAAGCGGCCCGCAAGCAGAAGCTCGACCCGGTCATCGGACGCGACGAGGAGATCCGGCGTGTGATCCAGGTGCTGTCGCGCCGCACCAAAAACAACCCTGTTCTGATCGGGGAGCCCGGCGTCGGGAAGACCGCCATCGTCGAGGGGCTTGCGCAGCGGATCGTCGAGGGCGATGTTCCGGAGGGGCTCAAAGAGAAGCGCGTCGTGGGGTTGGATCTGGGCGCGCTCGTCGCCGGAGCCAAGTTCCGCGGGGAGTTCGAAGAGCGCCTGAAAGCGGTACTCAAAGAGATTACCGACAGCGACGGACAGGTGATCCTCTTCATCGATGAGATGCACACGCTCATCGGGGCGGGCGCGGCGGAGGGCGCGATGGACGCCTCCAACCTGCTCAAGCCGATGCTCGCGCGCGGCGAACTGCGCTGCGTCGGCGCGACCACGCTGAACGAGTATCGCAAGCATATCGAAAAAGACGCGGCCCTGGAACGTCGGTTTCAGCCTGTCTTCGTCGGGGAGCCGAGCGTGGAGGACACCATCGGCATTCTGCGCGGGCTGAAAGAGAAGTACGAGGTCCACCACGGCATCCGCATCACCGACAGCGCCCTGGTCGCCGCCGCCGTGCTCTCCAGCCGCTATATCGCCGACCGATTTCTGCCTGACAAGGCGATCGACCTGATGGACGAAGCGGCCTCCCGCCTGCGCATCGAGATCGACTCGATGCCGGTCGAGATCGACACCGTGGAGCGGCGCATCCGCCAGCTCGAGATCGAACGCGTCGCCCTCCAGAAGGAGACCGACGCCGCTGGCAAGGAGCGCCTCGCCAAGATCGAACAGGAGCTCAGCGAACTGCGCGAGAACAGCAGCCACCTGCGGGCGCGGTGGGAAAATGAAAAGGCTGTCATCGAGAAGAGCCGCACCACGAAGAAAGAGATCGAGCAGACCCGCCTCGACGCCGAAGCCGCCGAGCGTACCGGTGATCTTGGCAAGGCGGCGGAGCTTCGCTACGGCACGATGCACGAGCTGCTGAAACGCCAGGAGGAGGAGCAGAAGGAGCTTGTCTCCATGCAGGGCGACGGCAAGCCGATGCTGCAGGAGGAGGTCACGGCCGACGACATCGCCGAGATCGTCGGGAAGTGGACCGGCATCCCTGTCAGCCGTCTCCTCGAAGGCGAGATGAAGAAGCTGCTCCAGATGGAGGAGCGTCTGCACGCCCGCGTGGTCGGGCAGGAAGAGGCGGTTCTGGCCGTCTCCAACGCCGTGCGCCGCTCGCGCTCGGGCCTCTCCGATCCCAACCGGCCCATAGGCTCGTTCCTCTTCCTGGGTCCGACAGGAGTCGGCAAGACCGAGCTTGCCCGGGCGCTCGCCGAGTTTCTCTTCGATGACGAGCGCGCGATGGTCCGCATCGACATGAGCGAGTATATGGAGAAACACGCCGTTTCTCGCCTGATCGGCGCGCCGCCCGGCTACGTCGGCTACGACGAAGGCGGCCAGCTCACCGAGGCGGTGCGCCGCCGACCCTACAGCGTTCTGCTCCTCGACGAGATCGAAAAAGCGCATCCGGACGTCTTCAACGTCCTGCTGCAACTGCTCGACGATGGACGCCTGACCGATGGGCAGGGCCGCACGGTGGATTTCCGCAACACGGTCGTCATCATGACCTCGAACATCGGCAGCATGGTGATCCAGGAGCTGGCGCAGACCGATCCTGTCGGTATGAAGGAGCGCGTTCTGGACGCTGTGCAGCATCACTTCCGGCCCGAGTTCCTGAACCGTATCGATGAGATCCTGCTCTTCCGCAGCCTCTCGCTCGAGCAGATCAAGCATATCGTGGAGATTCAGCTCGGCCAACTGCGCAAACGTCTCGCGGAGCGCAAGCTTACCCTGACGCTGACGCCCACCGCCGAGGAGGCGATCGCTATCGCCGGATACGATCCGATCTATGGCGCGCGTCCGCTAAAACGCGCCATTCAGCGCCTCATCGCGGACCCTCTCTCCCAGCGGCTCCTCTCCGGCGATTTCCGCGAAGGCGAACATATCGAGGTCGATGCCGATCAGGAGGGACGCCTGCTCTTCCACAAACAGGAGAGCCAGGGGCAGACCGCAGCGTAACGCCCTGGAAGCGTGCTGACGACGCACAAAGGCCGTCGCTAACTGCCCAAACGGGTGAGTTCGAGACGGCCTTGTTGTCAGGAATTCGCGCTCCGTGGGGGCGGGGCGGATTCTCACGTTCTAACGCGTGTGCTTCTTCGCATAGTGATGCGCGATCACGGCCGCACCGACTCCGGTGGCGATCGGGTGGCGATGGAAGACGCCGTGTTTACTGTGTTTCGCCAGTGCATAGGCTCCGACCCCGGCTCCCGCAGTCGTCGCGGTGGGATGGCGGTGGAACCAACTGCGCTTCTGAGTCTGCGCCTGCAGCGGCAGGCAGAGCGCGCTGGACAGAACAAGGGCACAAGCGAGAGCAGAGGCGATACGGCCTTTGCGCGTGATATTATCGATAGGGATCATCATTATTACTCCTTCTAAATAGAGGGAGGATATACCCGCCCTCTGAGCACAGAGACGCCTGTAAACAGCGCGTTGTTCCCACATTCGGAGGGGCCGACCGGGCTATGGGGAGACACCGGTTTGAAACTTCAAGCGGCATGCGACGTATATGAGTTTCGGAGCGGTGACTCAGGACGGCGCCGCAAGAGAGGAAACCGAAAATGCAACTTAAACAGGTTGGGCGGACTGGGGCGCTGTTATTGCTGCTGGGACTGCTCTCGGGCTGCAACAGCCAGGATGCACAGCATATTACGCAGGATACGGCGACGCTGGCGAAAGATACGGGGCAGTCTCTCGGCAGCGCGGCGCTTGCAGGCAAGGTCAACTCCGTGCTGTCGCTGCGCAAGGGCGTCGATATGAGCGGTCTGCATATCGAGGTGTCGGGCGGAACGGTAACGCTGAGCGGGCATGTGCGCAACCAGGAAGAGAAGCAGCGTGTCATCAATACGGTAGACGGCATTCGGGGCGTAGACCATATCGAGGCGAAAGACCTGCGCGTACAGCCGTAGAGCCTGCGCGTCCACACACATCAAAGAGAGGCGCCGAGACGCTCCCTTTTGCTCTGATCCTTGAGAATGCGACGTCGCAGTCTCGCAGTGCGACGTGCGGGAAGAGGAGTTCTCCTCTCCGGCAGCGAACTACAGGGCAGTTTTGCAGCCTGATTCGTCGCAGCATGACGCCATGAATCAGGGGAGGAGAAAACGAGGATGCGGTTGCGTGTACTGCCGGCAGCCCTGCTGCTGATCCTGCTGACCGTCGGAATGGCCCATGCGCAGGAGACCGCAGCGCCGAAACGCAAGCGGATCGGACTGGTGTTGGGAGGAGGGGCCACGCTGGGCTGGGCGCACCTCGGGGTGCTGGAGTGGCTCGAAGAGAACAAGATTCCGATCGACTGCATCGCTGGAACGAGCTTCGGCGGCATGGTCGGCGGCTTCTATGCGACCGGCACCACGCCTGCCCAGATGCGCGGTTTGACCCATAGTGAACCGTGGGACGCCTTTCTCAGCGGGGAGCCCTACTATTCCGATCTCACCTTTCGGCGTAAGGAAGATCGCCACGACTATCCTGTCAAGCTGGAGTTCGGTCTGCGGAACGGTATACACTTGCCTTCCGGACTCGATCCCGCGCATCCGCTTGGCCTGCTGTTGAGCCGCTATACGCTTCCCTATTCCGATATCACCGACTTCGATGCCCTGCCCATCCCCTTCCATGCGGTCGCGACCGATCTCGACTCCGCGCAGTCCGTTATTTTGACGCATGGCATTCTGCCACGTGCCATGCGTGCGAGCAGCGCGATTCCGGTGGTCTTCACTCCGGTCAAAATCGATGGCCGCAACCTGGTGGACGGCGGCGTCTACGACAACCTGCCCGCCGATGTGGCGCGGGCGATGCATGCGGACATGCTCATCGTCGTCAACGTCACCCCGTTGTCCCCCGATAATCCGCCCGCCAACGCGCGCGCTGGCAACCCCTCCTTTCTGGATCTGTTTGTTTTGACTCTCTCCGACATCATCGTCTCCAATGTCAAGCGCACCATCAAACAACTGCAGCCGCAAGACGTGCTGATCTCACCGGACCTTACGCATATCCTCCTGGAGCATGAGAACGGCGAGGCGATCGCCGATCGCGGACATGAAGCAGCAGAGCGCAATCGCGCGGCTCTTATGGCTCTGCGGCAGGCGGCGGGAGTCGATGAGGCGGCATGGCAGGAGTACGCGGCGAAGCGTGACGCTGCCCGGGCGCGGAATCAGCAGGAGTTCCGGCCCCGCTTTATCGAGGTGGTGGAGGCCGACAACCCGAAACGCATATATACCCAGTTGAGCGGCCAGTTTTCGCGCTATGTCGGGCAGCCCATCAACAAACAGCCTGTCCTCAAACAGTTCGAGAGCGATCTGACGACCCTCACCGGCTCGGGCCGCTATGAGAGTCTGAGTTACGAAAAGACGAAGGAGGCGGGACGTGGGGAGGGACTGCGCATTCGGGTCAAGGAGAAGTACTACGGCCCACCGTTCGTCAACCTCGGTGTCGATGTCAACAACAGCGACACCAACGATGTTGGTTTCTCGTTACGCGGGCGGTTGACGGCCTACGATTTCGGGGAACGGGATGCGGAGTTGCGCAACGATCTGAGCTTGGGGTCGCGAACCTTACTGGCTTCGGAGTATTTTCGCCCGTTGGGCCGCAACGGATGGTTCGCCGCGCCGCGCCTCTTCTACGATAGATCCATCCGCGACATCGTGCAGAGCGACTCTCGGGTGGGCGAGTATCGTTACGAACGCCTCGGGGTCGGGTTCGATCTCGGCTATACGCTCAGTCGGGCCAGTGAACTGCGCGTAGGTTACGCCCTCTATCACGCCGGAACCTCGCTGCGAAGCGGCGACCCGACGCTTCCTCGTTACAATGGCGAAACAAGCGTGGGCACCCTTCGCTGGACTCTCGATCGGCAGGACCGGGCGCTGGTTCCAACCCATGGCGTCAAAGTCGCGACCGTTGGCTCTTTGTACTTTCATGCGCCGGGGCAGAGCGGGCGAACCGTGCCGCAACTGGAGGCCAATGCGTCGGTCTTCCTGCCGCTGGACCGACAGCGTTCCAACCTTCTTTTCGGAATTGTGGGGGCAGGAACCTCCTTCGGCACCCACGTCTCTCCGCTTCAGCAGTTTACGCTCGGCGGGCCGTTCCGAATCGGTGGTTATACGCGCAATCTCTTTCAGGGCAGCGCCTACCTCTACGGAAATATCGGCGTTCTGCACCGAGTGGCGCAGTTCTTACCCTCCATCGGAGGCAAGGTCTATCTGGGCGGCTGGGTGGAGACAGGCAGCGCGTTCGAGGACGCCCCGCATGCGTCCTACCATACCAGTGTGACGTCGGGCGTGGTGGCGGAGACCTTCCTGGGCACCGCCTTCGCGGGTGCCAGCCTGACACAGCAGGGCAGCCTCTCCGCCTACTTTGCCCTCGGTCGGCTTTTCTAACCTGCTGCTGGGGAGTATGGCGTTGTTTTTTCGTCGTCCGTAAAACGGGTGGCACAGGAGAATGCTGGTATGAAGCTGTTTATTCGTCCTCTTATGTGCCTGACGGCTCTGCTTTGGGCAACGCCTCTATTGCAGGCGCAGGAGAAGCCCCTCGTGACCTACTATGAACAGGAAGTAAAAGCCTCGGATCCGATACGCGCCGAACAGGTGAAGGAGTTGGATGGCTACATTATCGGCTTGAAAGGCGACTCCACGCGGCTGCACGCGCTCTTTACGCCTGACTATACGTCGCCGAGAGCTTACGAAGCCTCGACGAAGCGGTTGCGGCAAGCATTCGCCGATAGTATCGGATATCCGCCGCCCGGCAAGCCCGACGCCGAAGCGCCGACCTTTACGTTGATGGGCGAGGACGCCCTCGCCACCTACTACCGGGCGCGCATCTCCGTGCTGCCCGGCGTACATACCGATGGCATCTACATCGTGCCCAAGGGGCTGAAGGGGCGTGCGCCGCTGGTGATCTCGATGCATGGTGGAGGCGGCTCTCCCGATGTCGCGCTGTTTCATGGCGGCGCGAACTACCATGACATGGTGCGAGGCGGGGTCAAACGCGGCTATGTGGTCTTCGCGCCGACGCATCTTTTTTCGGCTCCAAACTCTCCCGGCGACATTCGCAACCGCATCGACGAGCGGATGCGGCTCGTTGGGACGAGTCTGACCGCCGTCGAGATCGCCAAAATCGCGCGCAGCCTGGATGTTCTGCTCAAGCGGCCCGAGGTCGATCCGAAGCGGGTGGCGATGGTCGGTCTGTCTTATGGCGGCTACTACACGCTGGTGGTTCCGGCGCTGGAGCCGCGCATCAAGACGGCGGTCTCCAGTTGCTACTTCGGTGTGCAGGAGGGCCGCTACGCGCAGGACGAACTCGGGGTGCCATCGGACTTCAGGTTCAAAAACCGATTTACGCTGCTGCGCGATTCGGAGATCGTCGCGCTGATCTGCCCGCGCCCGTTGGAGATCCAGGCGGGCTCCACGGACAACGCCAGCCACCGTGAGCCCGGCAAACTGCTGGCACCGCAGGCGGCCGCTTACTACCAGGGTCTGCATCGCGCCGAGGATTTTCGCTTCCTCGTTTTCGAGGGCGGCCACGAGTTCCACGACGCCTCCGCCTGGGAGTGGCTCGCGAAGCATCTTTAATTTCTCAGGAGCAGCGATTCCCTGTTTGGTTCTGGCTATGCCAGGTTAGGCTATCGTCGCCATGATCGCTTCCAGGTCATCGGTTTCTATAGCGAACTGGGGGCCGAGGAGTTCCAGTCCGGTCTCCGTGACAAGGTAGTCGTCTTCAAGGCGGACGCCCAGGCTTTCGGAGGGGATGTAGAGGCCGGGTTCGATGGTGATGACAGCGCCCGGGGTCAGGGGCTCTTCGCGACCGTTCTCACCATAGACATCCAGGCTGTTGCTGCCGATCAGCGCCGTCAGATCGTGCACATCGAGGCCGAGGTGGTGGCCGAGGCGGTGGGGCAGGAAGGTGTCCATCGTCTGCTCCGTGCCTGTATGGTTTCTGGCCCGCAGCGACGAAGCGCGGAGGAACTGCCTGCAGCGTTCATTGAGAGAAGAGAGGGTATCTTTTCCGGGCCTGTAGCCGGAGACCACCACGTCATGGGCGGCCAGAACGAGCTGGTAGATCTCGCGCTGACGCGGCGAGAATTTGCCGCCAACCGGGTAGGTGCGGGTAATGTCGCCACTGTAGTGGCTGTGTCGTGCACCGATGTCCACCACGACCAGATCGCCCTCCTGCAGGAGTTGATCGTTGTCCTCATAGTGCAGAACCGTGGCGTTGAAGCCGCTGCCGATGATGGTGGGGAAGCCGGTCACCGCTCCCTGACGGCGAAACGTCGCGCAGATAGCCGCCTCGACCTCGTACTCCCGTTTGCCGGCGCCCTGCGCGATCACCGCTCGCGCGGCCTCCTGGCCCGCGACGGTAATGGCGATCGCGTGGCGCAGCAGTTCGATCTCCACCTGCGATTTCACGGCGCGTAGTTGCGCCAGCCAGGGAGCGATGTCGAAGAACTGGACCGCAGGAGCGTGGTCGGAGATTCGCTGCAGCAGGGCCGCCTCCCGGGTCAGGCGAGCATTCGGCCCGAAGGGCAGCAGCGTCCCTACCCGTGGGCAACGGCGAATCCAGTCGGTGCAGGCGCCGATAAACTGCGCCGAGTTCAGAATGGTCATCCCGGTCAGGGCTTCCGTCTCCGGGCCGGGGCCGAGCTTCGGCCCGGTCCATGTCTCCGCGCCGGGATCGCGAGGGGGCAGGAACAGCAGTTCGCGTACCTCCGCACGGGCGCCGCGTACCCCGGACTGGGCCGGGACATGGGCCGGCAGCAGCGCCAGAAATGCGCCTGGGGCCTCTACCCCGGTGAGATAGAAGAATGGGCTGTTCTGACGGTAGCGGGTTCCGGCCTGCGCCTCGTCCTCCGTCCCTCCGCGCACGATCAATAGCCCTTCCGGACAGGCGGCGCGCAGCCGTTCCCGCCGCTCCCGGAACTCCGCCGCGCCGACCCTGCCGAACGAATCCTCTCCACCATTTGCTGTGCTGTTTGCCATGCCAGGTCTCCCTCTTACGCCTGAAGCGCCTCACGGTGTTGTTGGGCCTTCCGTTCACCGCCGACGAAGAGTTTTCCTTTTAGAGCAGATCGGTGTGCCGCAGGGTGCGAAACGCCGCGACCACCTGGGCGTCGAACGGATGCCCGCTCTGTCTCTCGATTTCAGCGAGCAGGAATCTGCGGGCGGAAGGCAGAAACGACAGTGTGAATGAACGGGAAGCGAGGCGGGATCGGATCATGATTGAAAAAGGCGGCTATATCAAGGATATCCTGGCCGGTACGGTCGGGCAGGCGGTCAACGCGTACGGCTGGGTCAAGACGCGGCGTGACAGCAAGGGCATCACCTTCGTGCAGGTGAACGACGGCAGCAGCTTCGGGGATCTCCAGGTCGTTATCGAGGCGGGAGCTCTTCCGGAAGAGACGCTCCGACGCGTCACGACAGGCGCCTGCGTGCGCGTGGGCGGCGACCTGGTGGCGTCCCCGGCGGCAGGGCAGGCGGTGGAACTGAAGGCTGGGGAGATCGAGATCTTCGGTGACGCGGATCCCGCCACCTATCCGCTTCAGAAAAAGGGCCACACGATGGAGTTCCTGCGCGAGATCGCGCACCTCCGTACGCGCTCCAACACGTTTGGGGCCGTGTTCCGTGTGCGCAACGCGCTGGCTCGTGCGATCCATCGGTTTTTCCAGGAGCGCGGCTTTCTCTATGTGCATACGCCTATCATCACGGCTTCCGATACCGAAGGGGCGGGCGCAATGTTCGGCGTCACCACGCTCGACCTGATGAACCTGCCGCGAATCAAAGAGGGCGAACGCAAAGGTGAGGTCGACTACGCGCAGGACTTCTTCAGCAAGCCGGCCTACCTCACCGTCAGCGGGCAGCTCAACGCCGAGATCTTCGCGCTCTCCTTTACCAATGTCTATACGTTCGGCCCCACCTTCCGCGCGGAAAACTCCAACACCCCGCGCCACCTCGCCGAGTTCTGGATGATCGAGCCGGAGATGGCGTTCTGCGATCTGGCGGGCAATATGAAGCTGGCGGAGGAGTTTCTGAAGTCGGTGATCGCGCATGTGATGATCTCCTGCGAGGCCGACCTGGAGTTCTTCGACAAGCGCATCGACAACACCGTGCTGTCTACGCTGGAACACGTGGTCAACAGCAGCTTCGAGCATGTCACCTACACGGAAGCCGTCAAGATTTTGGAGAAGAGCGGCCGGAACTGGGAGTTCCCCGTACACTGGGGGGCGGACCTGCAATCGGAGCACGAGCGGTATCTGACGGAGGAGACGTTTAAGAAGCCGGTCATCGTGACCGACTACCCAGCGGAGATCAAGGCGTTCTATATGCGCGCCAACGACGACGGCAAGACCGTGCGGGCGATGGATGTGCTGGCGCCGCGCATCGGGGAGATCATCGGCGGCAGCCAGCGCGAGGAGCGCCACGATGTGCTGCTGAACAAAATCCGGGAGCAGAAGCTGGACGAAGCCGGGTATGCCTGGTACCTGGAGCTTCGGAAATACGGCACCGCACCCCATGCCGGATTCGGGCTCGGCTTCGAGCGACTGATGCTCTACCTCACCGGCATGAAGAACATCCGCGATGTGATTCCTTTCCCGCGCACCCCCGGCTCCGCCGAGTTCTGACGGCCTGCCGAAATCCTTCGCGCGGAAGCGAAGGATTTGGGGTGCCTGAAGGGCTTCCTTGTCATCCTTCGCGCGGAAGCGAAGGATTTGGGGTGCCTGAAGG
>JBBQPO010000146.1:0-15460 GCA_038217285.1 Chthonomonadales bacterium | reverse complement strand
GGGGATCGGTCTTGAGGCGATAGAACGGCGTTCCTTTCTTGCCGGAGAAAGTCGTCTCGCAGACGTCGCATTTCCATCGGTTTTTGAGGCTGTCGTGTACGTGGAGGTTCCCCTGGTTTTTCTGGCCTCTTGACGGGCAGGCGAGATTAGGACAAAATGTAGGTTGTGGGTGCATGGCGACCTCGCAAGTTGGATCTGGTAATCAAACTTACGAAGGACATGCCCCACTTTTCACATTTTCACGGTTTGATGCGGTTCTACCAGAACTCCACCTCACCCTTCTCAATGAAGTACATCGTATCTCCGCTATCGCCCTCCCCACAGATCAATTCGCCTTCCGAGAAGGGCTTACGCACCATGAAGGCTTTCGCCGCCTCCCGTTTTTCGGGGGGAAGCTCATGGAACAGCAGCGTCTCTTCGTGATGCATCAGACTAACGGACATAACTTGTCTGCTCCTCGATCCAAATATTATGGCGGCCAATGCTTGCCCGGTGTTCGGCTCAGAAGGCAGGACGCCGGTTCAATCTCTGTCTCGATTTTTCTCTCCAACTGTCTGATTGATTTCGGCGTCCTGATGTCCATTCCCTCTGTTTACACAAGAGGAATGCAAGGAACGAAATAGATCACCGTTGGCATCGCTGACTTTCGCAGACTCCTCGGTGCGCCATGCGGTCCTCAACTCCCTGCCGGAGGTCGTCCAGGGTGAGGCGAGGGAACAGGGCTGTGTACGCGATCCGTACCATGCTGGAGAAGGAAGAGAAGCCCGGCCTGCGGACCGATGCCGCGCAAGCCAACGAGGAGATTTCCGGTAGCGTCGGGAGTGACTGAGGAGAGACGATGGAGAAGCCCCTGTACCGCAATCCGGTCCGCAATCTGCATGCCCTGGGTCTGGCGGAGGAGGATGCGGATGTCAATGCCTTCCCCAACGGAAGCGAACCGGCGCTCGTCTGGGCCGCCGACTACGGTACGCCGATTGTGGTTAGAGCCCTGCTTGCACGTGGGGCAAAAGTCTCGGCAAGAAATGGAAACGGCTTTTCGGCGCTGGACCTTGCGGCCATGAACGGGCGTGAGCAGAATGTCCAGATTCTGCTGGCAGCGGGCGCGGATCCCAACGGCCATGATGGAGACGGCTACGCAGCCTTGCACATGGTTCGTGATGTCCGTATCGCTCGGCGCTTGCTGGAACGCGGCGCAAACGTGAACGCCCGCACCAGAGACGGCGGCTGGACCCCGCTTATCAGCGCGGTACTGAACGGGTCGCCTGAACGGGTGGCCTTTCTGCTCGCCCAGGGAGCCAGCCTTCACGCGCGCGATGCGGAGGGAGAGACCGCTCTCCTCTACCACATGGGCCTTCTCAACGGCCATTCCCATGCTGCGGATTTCGCAATCACCAGGATCCTGCTTCAGGCCGGAGCGCAGGTCAACGACCTCAATAAAGAGGGCAAAAGTCCGCTCTCAAAGGCTGTGTCACGACTGCGCTACGACGCAAATTCCGCCGACACAATGCGCCTGCTGATCGAAGCGGGCGCTATCGCGGCCGATGCCACCGGTGCCCGACTGCTCGCCTGGACAAAGCAGAACGGCCATGACGAAGCGACACGTCTCCTCATCGAAGCCGGAGCGCGAGAATGAACGTGCTTCGGTCTACCAATGACGCGTAAGATGTGGTAATATTCGGTGTAGAACAGTTCGCTACTTCAGCGTCGCGTCTGCTGTCTGGACACTATGTATCCGCCAGGCAAAGGAGAAATACGCACATGCCTGCAACACTGCAAGAAGTTCAAAAAATTATCCAAGATGAGTTTCCTGGTTCTGATGTAGCTGGTATCCGAGAAGAGGATCATCGTATTAAAGGGAACATCATATGGAACGGTTTCAAGGGGCAGGACGCCAGAGAGCGGAACCGCCAGGTGACCGAAAAGGTGCGGGACAAACTCGGGCTCAAAGGGCTTAATGTGGGTTTTCTCTTTCCATTAGCTCCAGGGGAAAGGCGATAGGCCTTGAATCGCTCCGTCATTGAAAACGCATTGCCTGTCATGGCCTCAACCTCCGTTGCACACTATACTCGGATCGGAACGTTACGCTACTTTATTCCTGAAGGCAAATCAGGGTGGGCTTCCGCGTGGGCCACGCCCGTTCAGTTTTTGAATGATAGAATGGAGCTTTCACTCGGTCTTGATGTGCTCCGCAGCGTCGCCGATGGCACATCGCGTGCGGGACGTAACGCCCAAAATATTATTGACCAACTACAGGCGACCATCGGGAGTTTGGAAACCGATGCTTTCCAAATGAGTTTCAGCGGTAATCCGGACGAACTGGGACAATGGCGCGGATATGCAGCGAATGGGATGGGTTGTTCCATTACTACCGACATCGTTGCCATAAAGACCGTAGCGGATGTGGCTGGCTGGGTCATATACGATGTCGAGAAGCAAAAGACTTTTGCCCGCAAAATATTAGCCCCGTTGCGTCAGGAAACAGATGACGATCTGTTCGCACGAACCCTCATTGCAGCAGCAAGTTTCATGAAGCACAAAGGCTTCCAAACCGAAATGGAATTCCGTTTGATAAAATTCCCGGATCTCGGCGATGTTAAATTTCGCGAAAGTGGCGATAGGTTGGTGCCGTACATCGATTATCTTCGCGGAACAAACCCTCTCCCTGTTCGGCGCATCATTATCGGGCCGGGCTGGCAACTAGCCAGGGTGGGAAGCGCAGAATTGAGTCGCCATCATGTTGTACAGGGAATTGATCGCCTGCTAAAAGCACGCGGACTGCATAACGTGTCGATAGAGAGCAGCACCATTCCGTACGATCCCAAATAGACAAGTTCCGTTCTGAAACTTGCGTGACGCGAAACGCGGAGGAAGACGGTAGGATGACGATTCGTACGCTCTGGAGGTTGTGCTTATGCTTTCTGGTGGTCAATGGACTGCTGGTCGCCTGGGGGGTGACACACCGGCAGGTGGCTCCCTTAAGGGTGACGTTTCTCGATGTCGGGCAGGGAGATGCGGCCGCTATCGAATCGCCTTCGGGGAAGGTGCTGCTGATCGATACCGGGGGTGTTCTGGCGGATGGCAGCGATAACCAGGGACGGCGAGTCGTCGGCCCCTATCTGCGGAGCCGGGGGATTGGGCACCTCGATATGGAGCTTCTAACGCATCCGCATGCCGACCATATCGGGGGTGCGGCGACGCTGCTGGAACGTTTTCCGACCGCAGAACTCCTCGACAATGGACAACAGACCGACTCGACGATGTTGACACATCTGCGAGCAGACGCTGCCGAGCACCATGTCCGTTACCTGGCAGCGCGACGGGGACAGACGCTGGATTTTCAAGATGGCGTCACGGCGCGCATCCTGGCTCCGACGGAAGCGGAGACGCATGGCTCTCCCAACAACGCCAGTATCGTCCTCCTGCTGCAGTATGGGCGCACGACCTTCCTCTTCACGGGAGACGCCGAAGCCGACGAAGAGGCCGATCTCCTCGCCTCCGGGCAACCCCTTCCCTGCGATGTGCTCAAAGTGGGACACCACGGCAGCCACACCTCGACCACGCTTCCCTTCCTTGCCGCCGCCCATCCCCATATCGCCGTCATTTCCGTAGGAGCGCACAACCTCTACGGGCATCCGAGCGTCGAGGTGCTGGACCGCCTGCGCTATTCCGGCGCAAAGATCTACCGTACCGACAAAGACGGAGCCGTCACCTGCACCTCCGACGGCTTCACCATCCGCACCGAATCCATGCATCCCTGATATCAACCGCAGCGCAAGCGACGGAGCGCAGATTTTGAGAAACGAAACGGAGCGACAACCGTCCTTATCTACAGGGACATTGACGTTCAAATACGGACCGGAGGTACTCTTTTTGAAGCGTGTGATATTATCCGTCTGCTTGCTGCTGTCTGCGCCCCGCTTTTGCGTGGCCCAGACACCAAGCGGATACGAACCGCTGCTGAAAAATCTGTCGTGGCGCAATATCGGCCCGGCGATCATGGGGGGCCGCATCGATGATTTCGCGGTCGTCGAATCCAACCCGAGTATCCTCTATGTCGGCACCGCCGCAGGAGGCGTCTTCAAGTCCGTCAACAAAGGCACGACCTGGGAAGCGGTCTTCGACAACCAGACCGTCAGCAGCATCGGCGATGTGACGGTCGCGCCCTCCGATCCGAACGTCGTCTGGGTCGGGACCGGGGAGGCCAACAACCGCCAAAGCTCCTCCTGGGGAGACGGCGTCTACAAATCGACCGACGCCGGCAAGACCTGGGCCCACATGGGCCTGGAGGCGACGCACCATATCGGCCGCATCGTCATCGATCCCCGCAACCCCGATGTCGTCTGCGTCGCGGCAGGCGGCGACCTCTGGGGGCCGAGCAAAGACCGCGGCCTCTATAAGACCACCGATGGCGGCAAGACATGGACCCACCCCCTGTTCGTCAACGAGGATACCGGCTGCAGCGACCTCGTCACCGATCTCACCAATCCGGATATTCTCTACACCTCCGCCTACCAGCGCAGACGCACCGCGTTCGGCTTCAACGGCGGTGGCCCCGGCAGCGGCATCTACAAATCGACCGACGCCGGCACGACCTGGAAAAAATGCACGACCGGCCTGCCGACCGGCGCGACCGGACGCATCGGGCTCGACATCTATCGCAAAGACTCCAAAATCGTCTACGCTTGCGTCGAGAACGCGAACGGCGGCGTCTTCCGCTCCGAAGATCAGGGGGAGACCTGGAAGAAGATGGGCACCGTCAATATGTCCATCTATGCCTACCGCCCCTGCTATTTCAGCCAGATCCGCGTCGATCCCAAAGACGATCAGCATATCTGGATGGCAGGCGTCAGCATGGGCGTCTCGAACGACGGAGGCAAGACCTTTCGCCCTGTCGGCCCCGCGATCCATGCCGACGTGCATGCGATCTGGATCGACCCGGCCAATCCCACTCAGGCGCTGGTGGGCTGCGACGGCGGCATCCAGTGGACCTACGATGCCGGCCGCACCTGGGACTATATGAACGTCCTGGCGCTCGCGCAGTTCTACGAAGTCCACTACGATATGCGCCGCCCCTACTGGATCTACGGCGGCCTGCAGGACAACGGCAGTTGGGGCTGCCCGAGCTCCACGCTCACCTATCGCGGGCCTACCAACGACGAATGGATCAATGTCGGCGGCGGCGACGGCTTCTATGTGCAGGCCGATCCGATGGACGACAAGACGATCTACAGCGAATCGCAGCAGGGAGCGGTCGCCCGCATGAATGTGCGCACAGGCGAGAGCAAGAGCATTCGCCCACGCCCGAATCCCGGAGAGGCCCCCTATCGTTTCGACTGGAACACCCCGATCCTCATCTCCGCGCACGATCACAACAAGCTCTTCGTCGCGGGCAATCGCCTCTTCATCTCCAACGACCGCGGCGACAGTTGGCGGCGCACAGAAGACCTGTCCACCAGTCCGGACCGCTCCAAGATGCCGATCATGGGCGTCGTTCCCAGCAAAGAGACGATGGCGACCAACGACGGCCAGGACAGCTTTGGAGAGATCGTCACTGTGACGGAATCGCCGGTTCGGGCAGGCGTGATCTATGTCGGTACCGACGACGGCAACCTGCAGGTCTCGCGGGACGACGGCAGCACCTGGAAAAATGTGGTCGGCAGTGTGGGAGTTCCAAAAGGAACGTATGTCACACGCGTCCTCGCCTCGACCTACGCGGAAGGACGCGTCTACGCCACCTTCGACGGCCATCGCAGCGCGGACTTCAAGCCCTATCTCTTCGTCTCGGACGATTTCGGCGCCACCTGGAAGTCCCTCGTGGCGAACCTGCCGGAAGGCGGCACGGTCAAGGCGATTCGGGAAGACCCGCATACGCCCGAACTGCTGTTCGTCGGCACGGAGCGCGGCCTCTGGATCTCCTTTGATCGGGGCGGGAGTTGGATGCGCCCACCGTCTCCCCTGCCGACGGTTCCTGTCAACGATATTCAGGTACATCCGCGTGAGCACGACCTGATTCTGGGTACGCACGGGCGCGGCGTCTGGGTGCTCGATGACATCACCTGGATGGAGCAGTTGGCAGGCAAGACCAGCACGACGAACGCCATGCTGTTCGACCCCCGCACTTCGGTGCAGTTCCGCCTCGCCAACACGAAAGCCGTGACCGGCAGCCGGATCTTCACCTCGCCCAACGCGCCCAACGCCGCGATGCTCACCTACTACCTCAAGAGCAAGCCGGACGGCGCGGTGAAACTGACGATCCTGGATAAGAGCGGCAAGACCGTCCTGCGCGAACTGGTGGACTTGGCCTCGGAGCCGGGGCTCTATCGCGTGCTCTGGGATATGCGTGTCGGAGCGCAGCCGACCCCGGCAGGCCCGACAAGGCCGACACGACCGGTGCAGAGAACCAGCGGTACAGCCCAGGCGGAGGTTACCTTTACGCCTGTCGGAGCACCGCAAACGGGAGCATCGCGCCCGGCTGGGCAGGCCGACATCACCTATACTACCGTGGGAACCCCACAGGCTGGGGGAGGACGTCCTGCTGGACAGGCCGACGCTGCCTATACGACCGTGGGAACCGCACGGACCGGTCAGGGCGGCGGACGCGGTGGGGGCCGGCTCGGAGGGCCGCGCGGGCCTCGTGTGCTGCCGGGAACCTATCTGGTGCGGTTGACGGCGGGGAAGGAGGAGATCACGAGGCAGATCGTGGTCGAAGACGACCCGCGTATCGTGCAGACGGATCGGGACCGCAAAGCGCGTTACGATCTGGTTCTGCGCGTCAATGGCATCTCCGCCACCTTCAACCAGGCCCGCAACACCCTTCTCAGCCTGAAGACGCAGTGTACGACACTCACCGGCGCCAAGGATCTTGCCGCCGCGCCGCAGTCCGTCAAAGACAGGGTCACCGCCCTCGCGAAGCGTGTCAGCGACCTCCAGACGGAACTGGCGCAGGGCACGAAAACTCCGAAGCCCAAAATACCGGGCAAAACCCCTGTCGCCACCTCGGAGAAGCCGACCGAAACGACGCCCGGTCAGGCCGGAGCGGCGACGGCAGCAACAGCGACAGCCGGGGACTTCGGTCCGGCCATCTCGCCGGTCCAGACCGATATCTTCCTGATGAACAACGCGCTGGACAGCCTCACGGAGCCGCCCTCGAAAGCGACACGAAACCGGATCGAAACCCTGCACACCGAGGTCTCCCAGGTCGCCCGCGAAGTCGCCGCGCTGCAGGACAAGGAGATCCCGGCGCTCAACCGCGAACTGGAGATCCTGAAACTGAAAAAGATCGACGCGGGAGATCGTGTCGCGCTCATCCAGACGGCGAAAGAGATGGCGGTTCTGGTGGAAGCCTCGGAAGAAGAGCGTGAATCCGATGCGGAGACCGGCGCGGACGCCGGCGGCGACGGCAAATGAGAGAAAGCCATCCAAGGCCGTTCGCTTAAGAACAGCCTTGGACGGCTACGTCGGCCTGCGCCGGTCAGTAGGAAGGCTGGGCAAGATAACGTAAGGCGGTGATGCTGGGGATAAAGCCATAGGCTGCCCCGTGTGTCCCCACAAAACGAGAGAAGCCCTGCAGTTCGATGGGCTTCTTCTGGCCCTGAACAGGTATGAAAAACTGGCTCTCCCCGTCCGGAAAGTTTCCCATGAGCGGATCCTTCGGAAGGGTCTGTGCCGAGAAGTTTTCCCCGTTGATCCATTGGGTCATGAGAAACTCGAACTGCTCTTTGATACTGGCGCAGAGAACCAGGAGCAGCAGTCCACGCTCCACCTGCGTCTCCTTAGCGGGATCGTGCTTCGCCTTCGGATCGTAGAGAGGGCCATAGGGGATACCCCGGCGAATGATCCGACGGGGGTTGCCGCTCTCGGTGACCAACTGTTTGCCATTCACCATTTCGGTCGCATGAACGGTTCCTGCCACATCCTCACTACGCGGATTCGCCCGGCGGATATGCGAGCCGAGCGGACAACCGAAGCCTCTCCAGTCGTCGGTGGCATCGGGATACTGCGTGGTGGGGCGATAGTCAAAGGCATTCATCTGTTCGTGGGTCAGCCGGGGTTGCGGCTGATCGGTTTCCGGAGAGAGCGCCAGCGGCACCCCATTGCGCCAGCGTCCGCACATCTTTGCGGCGATGCGCTCCTTGTCCAGGCTCGTCCTGGCAGCGGCCTCTTCCAGATAGGTTTCAAAGCCGACGACATCCTGGCTGAGAATCCGGTAGGCGCAAAACGTGCTGTTACGTCCGAGCGCCTCGGGTTGTGGCAAGGCGTAGGTGCCGTAGTACCCCGGATAGCCGAGCAGGAAATCTCCGGTAGGGGTGACATCGTGGGGACAGGCGCATTTGGGAGGCTCGGCCCCTTCCACATGGGGCTGCGAAATGCCGTCTACGTATCCAAAATGGACGCGGCTATTCGGCAGCGCCTCGCCGTCCTGGCACGAGTACTCTGTTAGGGCGCCTTGCGATGTGAATTTGCGCCGGAGTGCTGTGGAAAGCGTTTCTAAGGTCGGCTTATCCACCGCATAGAGGGAGAGGAGGATATGGGCTTGCGCCGGAGCATCGGGTTTCTCCTCTAGCCCCTTTAACCAGTGTTCGGGGGCATTTCTGCCCACGTCACCTATCGATTCTGCCCTGGCTGCCGCGCCCGCCTGAAACTCCGCTGGAAACGATGCCAGCGTCGCTTGTGGCAGTCCGAGCGCCTGAAGCCCTGCGAAGGTAAAGGCGATATTGAGGCAGTAGGCGGGCTTCGTTTGCCAGGGAGCGGCTGTGGTGATGCGGAGGGAAGCGGTCTCTTCCTCGTTCACCAGCGCGCTCAAAACCTGTTTGGCAGCGGAGGGGTTCTGAATACCCAGAACAAAATGGCGTACAGTCGGCATCCGATAACCACGCAGAATATTTCCCTGAATATCCTCTAAAGGGAGCGAGTCCATAATATTTAGGTTCCTTCCTCCTGCCGGTCCGAGGGCAGCAAGACACCGGCTCAAGAACGGGAAACGGGCACTCCTTCTCTTCAAATTGCCACGAGAAGGAGTGCCTGTGGATCCCTTAAGAATCGGAGTTGGCAAGTCTTTCGAGGTTACGGATCGCCAGCACCGTCAGCTTCGGATAGGCGGTAATGAGTTTTCCGGTGACCGGCACATTATGGTCGCTCACCCACTGGATAAATTCGTTGGGATGCGCTACCACAGGAAGCGGCGGCGGGTCGATGACATGCGACAGGAGAACATCGAAGAGAGGTCCGATGGCTTTGATGAAGGCTAAGATATACGCGTTGAAATCGCCATCGTATTCGGTGGTGAGGATGACGCGCATATCGTTATCGAGGAAGAACCAGTGGGCGAAATGGACGGTGCCAACACTGTCCATCCCCTGCTGCATACCGTCCATACTGGCCAGCAGTTGCGCTTTGAGTTGTTGGCTGTCTTCCGGGGATTTGAGCTGCGCGACGAGGTGAAGGGCCGTCTGGACAGGCACAGGCGCTGTGACAGGCACTTTAACAGGCGCTGTGGGTGGGACGACATGTGGGACGACATGGGACATTGCTTACTCCTTTTAAGTAAGAGCAGTACCGGATTAGGGGAGGGCTGCACGGGAGGCTACATCTTTTGCTTCCGCCAGGAGAGGGAAGCAAGAAACGAATTGCCGGCAGGATTCCTTTCCTCCGGTGTCAAAATAGCAGGAAACCAAACGTGTTGTGGAGCGTCATCCCCGACATCCTAGAAATGGATATCAGGAGCTTTTCTGGAGATATACAACATCCAGTATACCTGAGTTGAGGCTCTATATGAATCTGCCTGTTGGCACGGTAAGTTTTCTTTTTACGGACATCGAGGGAAGCACACGTCTCTGGGAAGAGCATCCCGAATGGATGCGGGTCGCACTGGCCCAACATGACGCCCTGCTTGCACAGACGATCCAGAAGCACACGGGGCATGTCTTCAAGACCGTTGGGGATGCGTTTTGCGCCGCCTTTCCGACGGCGATGGCTGCCCTCGACGCGAGCATCGAAGCCCAGACCGCCCTCTTTCAGATGGGTCTCGTGAGGGAAGATCAAGATGAGGATGCGCCGCGCCTGCGTGTACGCATGGCTATTCACACCGGAGAGGCGGAAGAACGCAATGGAGACTACTTTGGCCCCAGCCTGAACCGCACGGCCCGTATGCTGGCGGCAGGGCACGGAGGGCAGGTGTTGCTTTCGGATATCACCTATCATCTTGTCTGTCAGGATATTCTCGATACGGTCGCGCTGCGCGATCTGGGCGAACACCATCTGCGCGATCTGCGCAACCCGGAGCATATCTGGCAGTTCTGTATCGCAGACCTCCCGAGCGAGTTTCCCCCCCTCAAATCCATCCCGCAGCAGAGCCACAATCTGCCCCCGCAACTCACGTCTTTCGTCGGGCGGGAAGAGGTGATGGCAGAGGTGAAAAACCTCATGGCAGAGACCCGTCTGCTCACGTTGACCGGGACAGGTGGATGCGGCAAAACACGTCTGGCGCTGAAAGTAGGGGCCGATCTCGTGGAGAACACCGGTGCCCATGTCTGGCTGGTGGAGTTGGCATCCCTGTCGGATCCGTCGCTGGTGGTGCAGACCGTCGCCACCGTCCTGGGTGTCCACGAAGAGCCAGGCCGTACGCTGCTACAGTGTCTCCTGGACTCCCTCGTTCCCAGAAAGCTGCTGCTCATTCTGGATAACTGCGAGCATCTGGTGGACGCGTGCGCCCAACTGGTCGCCTCCCTCCTGCGTACCTGTCCCCAGGTACGGGTGCTCGCCACGAGCCAGGAAGCGCTGGACATACCGGGCGAAAGATCCTGGCGACTTCCCTCCCTGTCCGTTCCCGATCTCGACACGCTCCTCTCCCAGAGAGCGGCTCCCTTGAATCAAGAAGAAGCGGTCTCTCTTCTCACCAGATTCGAGGCCACGCAACTGTTCCTGGAACGGGCGCGCACCTATGTGCCGGATCTGGAAGCCACCCCGCAGAATGCGACCGCCGTGGTGCAGATCTGTCAGCAGTTGGATGGGATCCCGCTGGCGATCGAGTTGGCGGCAGCCCGCGTTCGGGTGATGTCTATCGAGCAGATTGCCGAGCGTCTCCGGGATCGCTTCCGACTGCTGACGGGCGGCAGTCGGATGGCGCTGCCCCGACATCAGACACTGACGGCCTTGATCGACTGGAGTTACGATCTGCTCTCGGAGCCCGAGCGAGTTCTGTTGCGACGCCTCTCCGTCTTTCAGGGAGGCTGCACGCTGGAGGCGGTGGAGACGGTCTGCACCGCAACGCTCCTGGAAAGCTGGGAGGCGCTCGACCTGCTTGTCCGTCTGGTGGACAAATCTCTGGTGGTCTATGAAGAGCGTCAGGAGGGGTCAAGGTATCGTCTGCTGGAGACGGTGCGGGCTTACAGCGCCGGGAAGCTCCAGGCAGCCGGGGAGCTCCTGTCCACCCGGGCGCAACATCGCCTGTTCTTTTGTAACTTCGCCGATGAGTGCGATAGGGATCTGCTCAAACGCGAACAGATTCTCCTGCTGAACTCTCTCGAAACCGAACACGACAACCTGCGCGCGGTATTGGAGTGGTGTGCAGAGGAGAATGAGCCTCTGGCCGCTGTACGCCTCACAGGGTCCCTCTGGCGTTTCTGGTTCTTTCGCAGTCACCTTCAGGAAGGAAGCGAACGTCTGGCAAAGGCGCTGCAGCATGCCGCCGACGCTGGACTACAGGCGGAGACTGCCAGCGCGCTGACGGGGGCAGGCGTCCTGGCTTACTTTCAGGGGGATGCAATGCGGGCCTATGCCTGTTGTTCCGAGAGTCAGATGCGCGCCCGCGAGCGTGGTGACCGGTGGCTGCTGGCAACCTCGCTGAATGTCCTGGGAATCTTAGCCTACCATATGGGGGACTTACCGCTAGCCAAAGCGCAGTTCGAAGAGGCCCTGGATATTTCTCGTCAACTGGGCGATGCCTGGGCGATGGCCCTCTCACTGAGCGATGTCGGATTTATCCGGATGGAACAGGGCGACCTTGCGTCCGCCCAGGCCCTTTGTGAAGAAGCGGTCGTTTTGGCGCGCAGCGCCGGAGAGAAATGGGGCATCTGCAATGCACTTTTCTATCTCGGCAGTGTCGCGCGTGCCCTGGGGAAGTATGCCTGGGCACGTCAATCGCTTACAGAGGGATTGACAGTCTCCCAGGAGTTGGGCCAGGTCGTGGTTTCGACCTGGTGTCTGGAGGGGATCGGATGGGCCTGGGGCCTGGAAGGTTACGGAGATCGGGCGGCCAGAATGCTGGGGGCCGCAGAGGCTCTGCGCGAGGGATTGGGAGCGCCGCCTTCTCCCTCTACCACTGCCAACTATGTGCAAAATCGGGAGCGGGTGCAGGCGATGCTGGGTCAGGAAGCCTTTGAGGCCGCCTGGCAGGAGGGCAGGCAGTTCGGGCGCTCCGCAGCGTTTGCCTATGCGCTTGAGGAGTCGCCTGTGCAGAGTTAGTCGCAGGCGGGCATCACCATCGATGCAGCCTTTCCAGTCCTGGACAAAGGTCAGGGACAGGCGGCGGACACGCCTTTCAAACACCAGTTTCCACTGGCGTCTTTGCTTGGCAGTCCGTAATATTGCCAGGGCGTCGGGTTGGAAGGCAGCGCATACGGTCCCTGACCTGTGATCTTAAATCCCATGGCTGTCTGGTCATCCAGAGTCAGTCCGCCTTTCTGGCCTCCGCTACCGTTGAGATCGGGCTCGGTATGGATCGCTTTGGCGTGGGAATCCACGAAGACGACGTTGAAGTTGTCGATATGGCGTGCCTGCACAATGGCAGCCAGCAGCGGATAGTCGCCGCCCTTCATCACGGTGCTGTCTCCAAATTCGATGGTATCGGCCGTATACTCGACCTGCGCCAGGGTCACGACGGGAACGGAGGGAAAAGGAGGCGGGTTTCCAGGGCCATAGGTCAGAAGGCCGTAGTTGGGTTCATAACTCGCCAGGACCAGCGGGGGGGCCAGCGCACAGGGCGGCGGAAGACCAAGAGAGGCGAGGGCCTTGGGAACATTCAGAGGATGGGCATCGCTGGGACACTTCTCCATATCCGCGTTCTTCTGATACGGGGCGACGAGGTGAAAGGCCAGCAGGGTGCAGGCGCCCGTCGGCCCACTGGTAAAGTAGATGCCCATGGGGAATGTCTCGTCATAGTCCTGGACATAGAGGTAGTTGGCTAACCCTTGCTGTTTGCAGTTGCTGAGGCAAGAGATCGCGCGCGCTTTTTCGCGCGCCCGGGCGAAAACCGGGAACAGTATCGCTGCGAGTATCGCGATGATCGCGATGACAACAAGCAGCTCGATTAAGGTAAATCCGTCCGGACGTCGTTTCATAGCCCTCTTCTTCCATGAATTTTCTTTTAGTGTCGGGCGGTCTCGGGACGGTGGGGGGGAACGATGATGCCGTCGAAGATCGCGGCGTTAGTCTGTACGTGGCAGTCTTTACCGACCACACACCGTTCGATATGCGTTCCCGGCATCACTTCCGCGCCCTCCCAGAGGATACTGTCGACGACTGTAGCGTTCTCACCGACGATGCAGCCGTTGCCCAGAATCGTGTTCTCCAGAACCTGCGCACCCGATTTGATAGTGACATTGTCGCCGATGGCGAGAGGGGGCGTAAGCTCGGCAGTCGGAGCGATCAGCACATTCTCGCCCACCCAGATACCGGGGTGAAGCTCCGTAAACGGCTGCGTGGCCTTAACCAGACCGTTCAGCACATCGCGGTGGGTCTGCTGATAGACCTGCAGATTGCCGACATCCTTCCAGTAGGCTGTGGTGAGATGGCCGTAGAGAGGCAAATTCTTCTCCAGCAGGAGCGGGAAGACCTGCTTGCCGAAGAGGAAAAAAGTATCGGCGGGAATATGGTCGAATACCTTCGGCTCGAAGAGGTAGACGCCCGTATTGGCCGTATTGGAGAAGATGATCTCGCCCTTCGGCTTCTCCAGGAAACGCGTGATCCGGTCTTCTTCGTTCAGCAGGACGATGCCGTACTCGCTGGGATCGTCCACGAGCGAGAGGGCGATCGAGGAGAGGGCCTTTTTGTCCTTATGGGTCTGAAGGAATGCGGTCAGGTCCATGTCGGTCAGATCGTCCCCGCCGATAACCAGGAAAGTCTCGTCCTTGAAAAACGACTCGGCGCGCTTCACGCTGCCGGCGTCCCCCCACAATTTGTCTTCCCGCGCCCAGTGAATCTGAACGCCCCAGTGGGCGCCATCACCGAAGTAGGCTTCGATCTGGCTGCCGAGATAGTGCGTATTGATCATGATCTCTTCGAAGCCGTGCTTTTTGAGGAGGTTGATCAGGTACTCCATGACCGGGCGGTTGACGATCGGCACGAGAGGCTTGGGAACGTTGCGGGTCAAGGGGTCGAGGCGCGACCCGACCCCTGCCGCAAGTATCATCGCTTTCATAAAAGGCAAACTCCTGTCAGGCGGGGAAGCGACGAATAAGGTCGGTAACGTAGACGATCTGCTCTTCGGTCAACTCGGGATGAATGGGCAGAGAGAGCACCTCGCGGGCCACGCGCTCTGCGGCCGGGAAGTCTCCTTCCCGATAGCCGAGATAGGCATAGGCGGGCTGCAGATGCGTCGGGCATGGGTAGTAGATCTCGCTATCTACCTCATGAGCCTTCAGGTAGGCCTGCAGCGCATCACGGCGGGGATGGCGAATCGTGTACTGATGATAGATATGGTAGTTGGCAGGATCGTGGCCCGGCAGTTGGATGCCCTCCACGGAAGGATCGGCCACATCGGCCAGCAACGCATGGTAGAGGTCAGCATTGCGGCGGCGGCCGGAATTCCAGGCCTCCAGATGTGGCAGTTTCGCGAGCAGTACGACGGCCTGGATCGCATCGAGGCGGCTGCAGTAGCCGACGCGGACATGATGGTACTTATGGCCCTGTGTGCCGTGCCCGCGCAGACTGCGCAGGAGTTCCGCATGGTCGTCGTCATTGGTAAGAATCATCCCACCGTCGCCATAGGCGCCCAGGTTCTTGGTGGGGTAGAAGGAGAGCGTGGTCATATCCGCATGGACGCCGATGGGCCGACCGCTCTGGCGCGCGCCGACCGCCTGCGCCGAGTCGATCACGAGACGCAGATTATGCTTTTGTGCGAGCGCGGAGAGGGTTTCCCGGTCGCACATCTGTCCGTAGAGGTCTACCGGCAGAAGTGCGCGAGTGCGGGGCGTGATCTTCTCTTCGATGCGCTGTTCCACCAGGTTGAACGTGCAACTGTCGATATCGACATAGACCGGGGTCGCTCCGACGAGCGCGATGGCCTCGGATGTCGCTCCGAACGTAAAGGGAGTGGTGATCACTTCGTCGCCGGGGCCGATGCCACAAGCGACCAGAGAGAGTGTCAGGGCGTCCGTGCCGGAAGCGACACCGATGCCGTGTTTCGCGCCGCAGGTCGCGGCGACCTCCTGCTCCAGCCGCGCGACCTTATCGCCTCCGATGA